>JBFJTN010000039.1:0-19690 GCA_041625325.1 Oceanococcus sp.
ACTCGCTGAGGCCCACCAAATCCAGCACCGGCACCGGCCCCAGGGTCGCACCCCAGGTGGAGGATTCGGTCGCATCCGCACTGCAGCTGATCGGGTTGCCGTCGCCGTCGACGATGGGGTCACCATTGGCGTCGATCGGCCGGACGATGGCATGGGCCACCAGTTCGAAGGGATAGCTGCTGAAGCTGGTCCCCCCTTCTTCGTCGGCGATTTCCTCGCCACTGGCGCTGGTGCAGGCAAAGTCGGGGGTCACTTCCACCGCCGTGATCTCCGGACTGGCAATCCGGGTTTCGAAGGTCTCCGAGACCCCGCGATAGGTCAGGGTGATGGTGACCGTCTGCGGCGCCGCGCTTTCGCTGACCGTGGCCGAGCCGTCACGCATGTCCGGGAAGCTGATCGCCGCCGGCGCCGAGGAACTCCACACCGTGTCCATGGTGGCGGTGACATCGACCGGGTCCAGCTCCTCGCCGGTGTCCGGGTCGGTGAAGATCGCCGCGCCGGTGTACTCGGCCGCCAGGTTGATTTCGGAGATCAGCACCGCCGGACCGCCGACCTCGAGGCGGAAGACCTCCGAGGGATCAATCACGTTGATCAGGACCGGGTCGGAATCAACACCGCCGAAGCTGGCGGTGATCTGGGCGCTGCCCGCATCCACCGCGGTGACCAGGCCGTCTTCCACGGTGGCCACGTCGGTACGGTCGGAGGTCCACTCCGCGTCCTCGGTGACGGTGATGGTGACCGGCTGATTGGTGACGCAGTCGGTATAGGTGACCTGCAGGTTGAGCTGCACCGTCGCGCCCACCGGCAGCGAGGTGGCCGGCACCGTGGCCGGGTCGATGGCCACGCCGGTGATGCTGGACTGGGCGCAGACCTGATACAGCGCGCCCGGGTCGGATGTGATGCCTTCCAGGCTGCAGTCGATCTCCGCCGAGCCGGCGCTCAGCGCGCGACCGAAGCCCTTGTTGTCGGTGTCATTGATCGAGTGGACGGCGGCATTGCTGCTGGTCCAGGTGGCCTCGTCGGTGATCTCGCAGGACTGCGGGAAAGGACCGGTACAGGCCGGATCGGCACTGTAGAAGCCGAAGCACTGGTGACTGCGGCTGGTCCCCGCGAGGACCCGGCCCTGATCACCCTGGGGCACGATCTGCACCCGCTCCAGAACGGGGTCGGTCACCCGCACGTTGGTGCTGACCGGATCCAGACCCTGCGCCGTGGCCGTGACCGGCAGCGCGGAGGAGCGCGACAGGCCGGTGACCAGACCGCTGGTGCTGACGCTGAGCCGGCCCGCGGCGGCCGCCGTGGTCGACCAGACCACACTGCTGGTCAGATTGCGCCACACATCCGGGGTCAGGATATTGTCGTCCGGCGAGTTCAGGCCGCCGTAGCGACCCAGGGCGCACATCTGCAGGCTGCGGCCGGCCGGCAGGATTGAGGGCAAGGAGGCCGGGCGGGCGGCGCAGGCGTCGGCGCTGGGGCAGCTGTCGCCCAGGCTTTCGCAGACCCGCAACTCCTTCAGCTTCGGAATGAAGCCGGGGCTCCTGATATCGCTGCAGGCGGTCAAGATCAGGACCGAGCACAGCCCGGCAATGAGCACCAAAGGATTACGCATGTTCATCCCACCGTTCAATTTCGTCTCCGGACACGAAGCTGTGTCGTTGGTGACGCATTATGCCCGCAAACAGGCCCATACAAAACCGAAAGCAATAAAACGGCCGATTTTCGCCCATCACGGGAAAATACGTGCAAATCCAGATCATTGCCGACAATCCATGGCATCCTGCTTGAACACTTGCGGCCCGACCCCGCCATGACGCGCCAGGAACTGCTCATCGCCCGGATTCACCGCGGGCAGGAATTGCTGCTGCTGCACGGCCGGCCGGAGCGTGCCCTGGACCCCGGCCACTGGGGACTTCCCCGGCTGCGCCGGCTCGACGCCAGCGCAGCACCCCACCCGGCCCTGTGCGGCTTTCCCGCTGATCTGGCCGCCAGCCTGAAGCAGCTGCTGCAGGAGCTGGGTCTGGGCCTGGATCAGATCCGGCACTGGCGGCAGCAGGCCGACCAGCTCAGCCCGGCCTGGCACCCCGCCCCGGTGCTGGCCCGGGTGCTGGACATCGAACTGCAGCCCGGGGCCGAAATCTCCCGCCTGCCGGACGACGCTGACGACAGCGCCTGGGCCCGCAGCGAGGACTGGGAAGCGCGCTTCCAGGCGGGGCGGCTGCTGCTCAATCCCTTGAGCCGGATGCTGCTGCACGAAGCGGATTCGTCCTGGCAGGACTGGATCCAGGAGGAACCGCTGCCGGGCCTGGTCGTCCTGCCCCTGCGCTCCAATACCCTGCCACCGGCCAGCCATACCAATGTCTTTCTGCTGGGCGAGAAGCCCGGCCTGCTGGTCGACCCCTCCCCTGCCGACGACGCGGCCTATCGGGAGCTGATCGATCGCGTCGGCGGCAGGCGGATCGATGCGATCTTCCTGACCCACCATCACCCGGACCATCACCAGCAATCCACCCGCCTGGCGCGGGAGCTCGGGCTGCCGATCTGGTGCAGCGCCGACACCTTGCAGCGCATTCCGTCCCGTTTCGGTGCGGACTACTTCGCCGGCATTGCGACCCGCGCCATCGCCGACGGCGAGATGCTCAGCCACTGGCAGGGCGAGCCGCTGCGCGCCCATGCCGTCCCCGGGCACGACCGGGGTCAGCTGGCCCTGGCCCCGGACAGCCGCGCCTGGATGATCGTGGGGGATCTGATCCAGGGCATCGGCACGGTGGTGATCGCCGCGCCGGAAGGCGACATGAGCGAATACTTCGCCACCCTGCAGTGGGTGATCGACGAGGACCCGGCGGTGATCATTCCCTCGCATGGCCAGGCCATGGGCAGCAGCTTCCGGATCGCGGAAACCCTGCGTCACCGGCGCCTGCGGGAACAGCAGGTGCTCACCCTGCACCAACAGGGCCAGGACCTCGAGGGCATGCTGGAGACGATCTACGCCGGGGTCGACAGGCGCCTGTGGGGCCTGGCGCGGCTCAATATCGCATCACATCTGCGCAAGCTGGTGCTGGACGGCACCCTGCCGGAGCGACCGCCCGGCGGCTAAGCTCCCGGCGCCCGCGGCACCAGCACGACCTTGCCGAAGTTCCGGCGCCCCTCGATCCAGGCGTGGGCCTGGGACACCTCGGCGAAACCGAAGACGCGATCCACATGCGGCCGGACCCAGCCCTGCTCCACGCCGGCCAGAATCTCCTTCATCCAGTCGCGGAACAGGCCGGACTCCTCATACATGGCGTGGATATTCACCCCGAAGACCCCCTGATTGCCGGGGATCAGCCGCGCCGGATGGAAGATTGGCGCGCCCAGGAACAGCTTCAGCAGTTTCAGCTTGCCGATGGCCCCCGGCGCCGAGGCGCTGGAGATGCCGTACATGCCCATGCGTCCGGCCGGTGCGAGGACCTCCCGGGTCCAGTTCCAGTGCGTGCCGCCAATGGGGTCGATCGCCAGATCGACACCGCGGCCGTTGGTGATGTCCAGCACGGCGGATTGCCAGTCGGACAGGGTGTAGTCGATCACCTCGTCGCAGCCGCGTGCGTCCAGCCGGCCATGCTTGGCCATGCTGGCGGTGCCGATGACCCGGGCCCCGACGTGCCGGGCGATGTCCAGCGCCGCCAGCCCGACTCCGCCGCCGGCATTGTGAATCAGCACGGTTTCGCCCGCTTTGAGGGACCCCATGGCGATCAGCAGCGCCCAGGCGGTCAGGTAATTCAGCGGGATGGCGGCGGCCTCTTCGCCGGACAGCGCACCGGGCACCGGCCAGGCGTAATCGGCACCGACGCAGACCTGTTCCGCATAGGCATCGAAGTCGGTCAGGGCCATTACCCGGCGCCCCAGCCAGGCCGCATCCACCCCCTCGCCCACCGCATCGACCGTGCCCACGGCCTCGTAGCCCAGGGTGCAGGGCAGTGGCGGACAGTCCGGATAGATGCCCTGGCGGGCCAGGATGTCGGCGAAATTCACCCCGGCGGCATCCACCCGGATCCGCAGCTGGCCAGCGGCCGGTTCCGGCGCGGCCAGATCCCGCAGCTCGAACACCGACGTCGGCCCGTGTCGCTCCAGTCTGATCGCCTGCATCTGCCCTCCTTTGCCGGCATCGTAGCAATTTTGCCTTCAACCGACGGCCGGCGTTTCCATTCTGGCCCCGTGCGATTACAATCGCCGCCTCACATTACAAAACAATAATGTGGGGCTTGGCGTGTCGGACGCGACGCGCTTTCAAGTGGGGAATTCGAATTTATCTATTCTTGAGGACAATGATGAAGAATCATCTGACGGGTGCGCTTGTTCTTGCCGCAATCGCTGCCCCCCTGGCCGCTCAGGCCGAAGGCAAAATCTATGGTCAGTTCAACCTGAGCGCCAGCGAAGTCGACGGGGTGTTTTCCGATCTGGCTGGCAATGAAGTGGCTCAGGACGGCCAGAGTGGTGACAACAACGCCTCCCGCCTGGGCTTCCAGGGCGAGAACGGCCAGTTCTTCTACGCCGTGGAACTGGGCCTGAGCGTCGACGACGCCGCCAATGGCCTGGGCAGCACCCGCCACGCCTTTATCGGCTTCAACACCTCGGTGGGCACGCTGATCTTCGGCCGCACCAACACCGCCTACAAGCTGGCCGGCCAGCGTCTGGACCCGTTCTATGACACCTCCGCCGTCAACTACCAGGGCGTGGGCCAGAACGAAGGCGGCAGCTACGGCCAGTCCAACCTGGTCAATGGCTGGACCAACAACTCCATCGGCTACGTGTCGCCGGAAGTCGCTGGCCTGACCCTGAACGCCGGTGTGTACCTGCAGGAAATGTCGGACGAAGACCACGACTTCGCCGTCGGCCTGGACTACCGTCTGGGCGAACTGGGCCTGGGCGTGCAGTACCTCGCCGTGGGCGCCGAAGCGGTTGACGGCGTGGTGGCCGGTTCCGGCAGCGTGGTCGACACCGCCCTGCAGGCTTCCGCCAGCTACTCCATCATGGGCATCAACCTGGGCGCTTCCTACGAAATCGTGGATCTGCGCAACGGTGACGAGCGCAACTACCTGTTCGTCGGCGGCGACTACGCCCTGAACGAAAACATCAAGCTGGCCGCCAGCTACGGCACCGTCGACCAGGGTGCGGGCGAAGGCATGGGCTTCACCGTGGGTGCCTTCGTCGACCTGATCGAGGACTTCACCTTCTACGGCCTGTACTCGCAGTCCGATCTGGATAACTTGCCTGAGCGCGAGACTTCGGTCATCAGCCTGGGCGTGAAGTACGGCTTCCAGATCTGACCGCTGACCAGTCAGAACAAACGGCGCCCTCGAGGCGCCGTTTTTTTGTCTGGAGTTTCTCCCGGGGGATGCTTTGAGCGGGCCGGGCTAAACGGCCGCGGCGACCTGCAGGGCCTGCCCGTCCGCACTGATCACGATGCCACCATGACGGGACAGCAGCTGATCGGCGGACAGCGCGTCCACCGGCCGGTCAGCCAGGCGGTGCACGATACGGTCATACGGCGCCTCATCCAGCGCCTGCGGGTGGTCCTCGACCACGATGGCGCGATTGTCAGCATCGAGAAACAGGTAATAGCGGTTCATGGCCCCAGTCGCCTTTGGACAGTGCGCGCAGTATGGGGAGGGGCCGCGGCCCCGATCGTGAACGCGATCACACTATCCGGCCCCGCCGGATTCAGCGGCGGCTCCGGGCCGACAGGCGGCCCGCTACGGCGCTGCGTCGTCCCGCTTGCCGCTCAGCGCGCCAGTTGCTTCAGGCGCTCGCGCACCACGTCGACCGCGACCCCGTCGCGCACCGGCACTTCGCTGATGTCACCGCTTTCCAGTTCCTGCTCCAGCAGGGCGCGATCACGCTCCGGCAGGGACTGCTGGTTCAGCTCATAGCGGCGTTCGATCGCCGGGCTGCGCACCGAGACGCTGTTGCGCCCCCAGTACAGCAGCTTCTTGCTGGACTCCAGCACCTCCAGGCCGACCAGGCCCAGGCTGTAGTGCGCCTTGCCACAGGCCCGCTTGCGTTGCTGGGCGAAATTCGGACGGTCGTACTCCACGCACAGCTCGCGGGTGAAACGCAGGGCCTTGTCGCTGAGGGAAATGTCGCTGCCATCCAGCACATCGCGCCAGTAGGCGGAGTCCGTCGGTCCGCCGGCCTCGGCCTGCGCCGCTGGCAGTTCGTTGCGGCAGAGTTCCAGCACCTGCTGCGGCGTGAAGCCGCGATCCAGGTAATGATCGATGTCCTCCCGGCCGCAGTCGGCCGCGCCGGCCGCGAAAGACAGTCCGGCAAGAATCGGAAGGAAGGCAGGCGCGAGGCTTTTCATCGGTGACCGCGGCAAAGGCTGGGCCCCGATTGTAGCCAAAAATGGCGGGGCGCCTCGCGGCGCCCCAGCCGCTTTGTCGCTCAGGAACTGACCTGCACCTTGATCGGCTGCGCCTGGGCGCGCTTGGGGATGCGGATGTAGATCACCCCGTGCCGGCTTTCCGCGCTGACGCCTTCGGTCTCGGCCGCGTCCGGCAGCTGGAAGCTGCGGTAGAAGCGGCCATCGCGGCGTTCCTTGCGATGGCGTTGCACGCCCTCGGCATTCACCGCCGTGCTGCGCTCGCCGGACAGCTCCAGCAGACCGTTCTTCAGGGTGATATCCACCCCGGCCGGGTCCACGCCGGGCAGATCCGCCGCCAGTTCGAAGCGGTCGGCGTATTCGTAAATGTCCACCCGTGGCTGCCAGACAAACTGGCTGTCCTGTTCGCGGGTGAATTCGCTGATCTCGTCGAACAGACGATCCAGGTCCCTGTGCCAGCGACCGATGGCGGGCCAGGTTTCATATCTCATCAAGCTCATCGCATTTCTCCTTGGGCGGTCGGGCCTGTCCCGGAAATATGCTGACACACGGCCCGGTTTCAAGGGCCTGAATTTGAAATTTTTCTCTTTGTAATCAGGGTCTTGAATTTTCCACAGATGGCCCTATACGGGAATTCTTTGGCCCGGTTCAAGGCCCCGCAGCCTGCCGGCGCTGTCAACCGGGCCGGCCGCATCGCGTTGTTGCGAAAACACAAGGAGCATTGCGATGTCGGCAAGATCAATAGCCTTCGGCCTGCTGCTCGGACTGGGCATGGCCGGTCCCGCGCTGGCCCATCCCCAGGTCAGCGGGCAGATCGTCATCGGTGACGGTCCGCTGAGCCTCGGGATCAGCCTGGGCCAGCTGCTGCATCACGGCCATGCCCATGCCCGGCACCATGCCCACGCGCACGGACCGGCCTGTTACCGCAGTTACGCATACACCCACCCGCACTGGGGCGGACACTACCGGCCACAGCATCGGCCCGAGCGGCAGGCCTATCGCAACCATCGCGGCCATCGCGGCCATCGCGGCCAGTGGAAGCAGCAGGTCCGGCGCCACAAACACCGCAAGGACTGCCACCTGCATTACCCGCGGGATCACGCCCACTGGCACTGAGCACAAAAAAAGCCCGGCCAGGCCGGGCTTTTTCGTCTGTTGCGATCGCCTCAGCCGGCCTGCGCGAACTGCTGCGCCAGCTGCGCGGCGGGCACGTAGCCCGGCTGCATGGAGCCGTCATCCAGAATCAGCGCCGGGGTGCCCCGCACGCCCAGCTTCTGCCCGGCGCGATAGTGCTCCAGCACCGGATTCACGCAGCCCTTGTCGGGCAGTTCCTCGCCCTGCTTGGCGTCGGTCATGGCGCCATTGCGGTCATTCGAACACCAGACATTCTTGGCCTTCGCGAACGACGGCGTATTCGGCCCGCTGCGCGGGTAGAACAGGTAGCGGATGGTGATGCCCTGCTTGTTGTAATCGGCCATCTCGCGATGCAGCTTGCGGCAGTAGCCGCAGTCGATATCGGTGAACACCGTCACCACGTGCTTCTCGTCCTTGGCCGGAAACACGATCATCTTGCTCTCGCCCAGTTCGTCCAGCGCCTTCAGGCGCAGGTTCTTGCGGCTGTTTTCGGTCAGCGATTCACCGCGTTCGATATCCACCAGGTCGCCGTCGAGGAAGTACTTGCCGTCCTCGGTGACATAGCCGAAGGACAGGCCCCGGCTGACCTCGAACAGGCCGTCGACCGGGGTCCGCCTGATGTCCTGGTCGCTGAGCCCGGGGAAGGCCTTGGCCAGCCGATCCTTGACCGCCTGCAGCTCCGCATCCTTGGGTCCGGCTGCCCCCGCGGCGGCGCTCAGGCCGGCAACGATCAGGCTCACAATCAGCTTTTTCATGACAACTCCGTATGCTTTCCCGCTCTGACCGCCCTGGCTGGGAAAAATTCAGGCCCGCGGATGATGTTGTGCGTGCAGCTGCTGCAATCGCGCAGTCGCAACATGCGTATAAATCTGTGTGGTGGACAGGTCGCTGTGCCCGAGGAGCATCTGCACGACCCGCAAATCCGCGCCGTGATTGAGCAGGTGGGTGGCGAAGGCATGGCGCAGCGTATGCGGCGAAATGCTGCCGCTGACCTGCGCAGTGACGGCGTAACGTTTAATGATATGCCAGAAGTTCTGTCGCGTCATCGCGCGGCCATGGCGCGCCGGAAAGACCACGGTGCTGGAACGACCATCGAGCAGTTCCGGCCGGGCCGTGCGCAGATAACGCTGCAGCCAGTGCAGGGCCTCTTCCCCCACCGGCACCAGACGCTCGCGCTGCCCCTTGCCCAGGATGCGCACCACGCCGGATTCGATACTCAGGCGCGGCATGTCCAGGCCGACCAGCTCGCTGACCCGCAACCCGGCCGCGTACATCAGCTCCAGCATGGTGCGGTCGCGCATGCCCCGGGCGCTGGCCGTGTCCGGCGCGCCCAGCAGGCGCTCGACTTCAGCCTCGCTGAGCGATTTCGGCAGCGGGCGGCCGATCCGGGGCCGGGCCAGGCGGACGGTGGGGTCATCGGCCCGCAATCGCTGGCGCAAGGCCCAGCCGTAGAAGCGGCGCAGGGCCGAATGCATGCGGGCCAGGCTACGCGCGGCCAGATGACTGAGGCCGGCCAGCACCCGGGCCAGATCCGCCCCCTGCGCCTCCAGCAAACCGCTGCCCTGCAGGGCGAGGCTGCCAGCCACCCGGGTCAGATCGGAGCGATAGGCGGCCAGACTGCGGTCCGCCAGACCATCCTCCGACCACAGGGCATCACAGAATTGGTCGATCAGGGCAAGGTCGGCGGGCCGGGCGGCAACGGCGGTCATGGAAGGACACTGTAAGATACGGTCTCGATCCGCATTATCACCGAGCGCATCAGCCCAGATGAAACGCCTGCCGTTCTGGCTCCTGTTGGCCGGCATCAGCTGTCACCCGGTCCAGGCCGCCGGCCCCTATCCCGAGGTCGATGCCGCCATCGATGCCCGCCTGCGGCAACTGGCCGGACAGACCGCCGATGCCCAGGACCGCGCCTGGGTGCACCGTCTGCAGGAGCATGTGGAAAAGGAGCAGCTGCCGCATCCGGAGCGGCCCAGCCTCAAGCTGCCGCGCTACCGCATCCGCGCCCGCGCCCTGAGCCTGCTGCAGGCCTGGGCACTGGAAGAGGCCATGCAGAGCTGGCGCAACGAACCGTCCAAACGCCATGGACCGGTCGATGATCCGGTCCAGCGCCGGGCCCGGGCGCTGTGGATTGAGCAGGCCAGTCCGGCCGAGCTGGCCGCGTTTCGGGCCCGCCAGCCCGCAGGGGAACTGGATGAAGCCAGCCTGCTGAGCCTGCTGCGCCGCGATCCGCAGCCGGGTGACTGGCAGGCCCTGATGCGGGTCGGCGGCAGCCGCCAGGCCATCGAAGCGCTGTCCGGCGCACAGGACCTGCTGGCAGCGCAGGAGTTCAGCCGCCTGCTGGACCTGGCCGAAGCCAATCGGCGTCTGTCCGGCATGGCCCTGAGACTGCGTGGCCAGTGGGCGCGCAGCCGCCCCGAACAGGCCCGTCAGTTGCAGGACCGCCTGAGCCACCAGCCGCTGAGCGTCGATCTGATCGAAGCCGGCATCGCGGCCGGCTTGCCCGATCTGGTCGACCGGCTCGCCCGTCGCATGGCCGAAGCCGACGATGCGCCCCTGGCCGCCTGGGGCCTGTGGCGCCTGGACCAGCATGCCCTGTTGTCCCGCCTGGCCGCGGGTCCCGCCACACCGGCCCATCTGCGCGAGGAGATCGGCCGATGGCTCGACTGAGCATCCTGCTGCTGGCCCTGTACGCCGCCGGCGCACAGGCCGACATCGCCCGCTATACCGAAAGCGGAACCGGGCCCGGCGAGATCGCCCTGGGTTACCCGGTGCCGCTGCCCCAGGCCTCGGCCATGGCCTTCGACGGCTTTCGCAGCCACGCCAGTCTGATCAGCCAGCTCAGCGCGCAGGCCGCCTCGCAGGCGCAGTTCAGCCGCCATCAGCTGGGCAGCAGCCTGAACGGGGAGCCCATCTACGGCTTCGTCTTCGGCCAGCCGGTCGGCACGGCACCCGCCGTGCTGCAGAGCGGCACGGTGCATGCCCGGGAGTGGGCCGCCCCGGAAGTCGTGACCCATATCGCGGAGCGGCTGCTTGCCGGCCTGCAAGGCCGGGGACTCGAACGCTTCCTGGCCGACCGCCTCAGCATCATGCTCGCCCCGGTGATGAATCCGGACGGTTTCCTGGCCACCCAGCAGGAACCGGAACGCACCCGCATCGGCGAGGATCCGCAGAATTCCGCCAGCGATCCGCTGTATCCGCGGGACGGCCGTCAGCGGCGCAAGAACCTGCGCGACACGGACGGGCTGCTGGACACGTCATCCGACAGCCTGGGCGGTGTCGACCTGAACCGCAATATCGGCCGCTTCTGGGGCAGTTCCAGCGGGTCCAGCAGCGACCCGCGCTCGATCGTGTACCAGGGCAGCGCCCGCGAATCCGAGCCGGAAACCCGGGCGCTGATCCAGGCCGCCAGCCTGCTCGGTGGTGAACGCCTGCGGCTGTTCATCGACACCCACAGCTTCTCCCGGGTGTACTTCTACAACGACACCGGCAATGGCCGTCTGCGCAACCTGACCCGCGGCCTGGCCGACCTGATGGGACGGGTTGCGGTGACGGACTACGCGCCGGTGCAGGAGCCCTCGCAATCGGGCATCGGCGCCAATGACGAGTACTTCGCCTACGAGTTCGAGGTGCCCTCCTACACCCTGGAACTGGAACCCGGATTCGAGCTGCAAAGCGCCGAGTACGGCGGCAATCCGGATGTCAGCCATTCCGGCTTCATCCTGCCGGAAGCCGAAATTGCCCGGGTCCGCGAGGAAGCCTGGCTGATGGCCCTGATCGGCTACTACCACCAGGCCGGACCGCCGATCCTGCAGGCCGTGGAAGTGCGCCAGGCGGAGCAGATTCTTTTCGCTGCCCACTGGCAGGACCAAGGCGCCGGACGGCGCCTGGTCATCGACCGGCCGGGCGCCCTCACACCTGGCAGCGAGTACGATCTGCGCCTGCGCTTCGACAAGCCGATGCGCTGGGCCGACGCCCAGGGCGGGCTCGACCAGTATCCCGGCCAGCTCACCACCCTGACACCGCTGCTGGAACTGGTCGGCGCCTCCGGTACGCGCCAGGAACTGGGTGACACCGGCAACTGGCTGAGCCAGCAGTACCAGTTCGACAGTTACCAGGTCCGCTTCATGGCGGATGCCGCTCTGGGCCAATTTGCCCGGCTGGAGGTCAGCACCCGCGATCTGTCCGGTCATGCCCTGGACGCCGATCCCTCCACCGCGGCTGACTGGCAAGCTGGTCACTGGGTGAATTACGAAAATGCCAGCGGTCAGGACGGCGACAGCGGCGGCAGCGACAGTCAGTTCTGCCTGCGCCTGGACAGCACCGCGCCGGCCGACTGCCAGACCAGTGATGGTGGCGGAGGCGGAGGCGGCTCGGGCAGCCCCGGCGCCGTGCTGCTGCTGTTGCTTTGCGCCCTGCGCCGAAGAAAAACATGAACCCGCGCTCGCCCCTGGCCCGCTATCAGGCCGACCTGCAGCAGCCCGGCTTCGTCGCCGACCCGGCCCAGGCCCGTGCGGTGCAACTGCTGGAGGAAGTGCACCAGCAGCTGCTCGCCCATCCGCTGCGCCAGGGCCTGCTCGGCCGGCTGCGCCGCAGCACGGCCTGGCCACCGGTGCGCGGCGCCTACTTCTGGGGCGGGGTGGGCCGCGGCAAGACCTATCTGATGGACTGCTTCTACGAGGCCCTGCCGCTGGAGGCCAAGCGTCGCCTGCATTTCCACCGCTTCATGCAGCAGGTGCATCAGCGCATCAGGGCGCTGGGCCAGCAGGCCGATCCGCTGGCGGCGGTCGCGGACGAGCTGGCCCGCGACACCCGGGTGCTGTGCTTCGACGAATTCTTCGTCTCGGATGTCGCGGATGCGATGATCCTGGGCCGCCTGCTGGACAAGCTGTTCGCCCACGGCATCACCCTGATCGCCACCTCGAATATCCCGCCGGACAGGCTCTACCACGGCGGCCTGCAGCGCGAGCGCTTCCTGCCGGCCATCGCCGGTCTGAAACGGCACTGCCAGATCCTGGAAGTGGATGGTGGCGACGACTACCGCCTGCGCCTGCTGGAACAGGCGGAGATCTACCACCACCCGGATGACGAGGCGGCCCAGCAGCAGCTGGATCGCTATTTCCGCCAGATCGCTCCGGACGCCGCCCATGCCGAGCGCAGCATCGAGATCAATGGTCGGCAGATCGACCTGCGCAAGCATGCCGACGGCATCGCCTGGTTCGACTTTGCCGCCCTGTGCGGCGGGCCGCGCTCGGTCGAGGACTACATCGAGATTGCGCGCCTGTTCGGCACCGTGCTGCTGTCCGGCATTCCTCAGCTGACCTGGGAAACCGAGAACGAGGCGCGACGCTTCCTCAATCTGGTGGACGAGTTCTACGACCGCCGGGTCAAGCTGATCATTTCCGCCGCGGTGGAGATGACAAGCCTGTATCAGGGTCGTAAGCTGGAATTCGAATATGCCCGGGTGCTCAGCCGCCTGCAGGAAATGCAGTCCCACGATTATCTCGCCGCACCGCACGTCCCATGAACAGACCCCTCTCCCCCGCCCTGCAGAAACTGATGGCCCAGTTCGGTGACCAGTTGCCGGACAAAGTGGCCGAGATCCGCCGCCTGCACCAGAGCTGTGCTGACGCAGAGGATGAGCAGGTGCTGCAGGATTACTACACGGCGGTGCACCGCATCGCCGGCTCGGCCGGCAGTTACGGCTTCCGGGCCGTCAGCGAATCCGCCCGCGTGCTGGATCGTTACCTGTCCGACGTCATTGCCGGCGAGAAGGCCTACGCGGCCGAACAGGCCGCCGCGCTGCTGGCGGACATCGACGAAGCGGTGGCCCGGCGCAATACCTGAGACGCAGCAGGCCGCTCAGGCGGGATAACCGGTGATGTCGCGGATCCGCTGATACAGCGGCTGCAGCCGCGCATACATCTTCTGATAGACCTCGCGGTAGAGCCGGTCGTAGATCGCCACCGCCTCGGGCTGCGGCCGGAACTCCTCGCCGACCCGGCTCATCGCCGCCACCGCTGCGGCATGATCGCGGTACAGGCCCAGGCCCACCGCCGCATTGATCGCGGCACCCAGCGCCGAGGTTTCATAGACGTGCGGACGCTGCGCCGTCATGTTGAAGATGTCGGCCGTGAGCTGCATCGCGCCGTCGCTCTGCGAGCCACCACCCGCCACCCGCAGGGTGCTCAACCGGGCGCTGCGCTTCTCGATCTTCTCCGAGCCGGCGCGCAGCCCGTAGGCCAGGCCTTCCAGAATGGCCCGATACATGTGGGCCCGGGTGTGTACATCGCCGAAGCCGATGATGGCCCCCTTGGCCTCCGGCCCGGGCTCGCGCACGCCGGGTGACCAGTAGGGCTGCAGCATCAGGCCCATGGAGCCGGGCGGCACCTCATCCAGCAGTTCATCGAACAGCGACTCGGCGCTGATGCCGCGTCGGTCCGCAATGCGCTGCTCGCGGTCGGCGAACTGCTGCTTGAACCAGCTGACCATCCAGAAACCGCGATAGATCTGCACTTCGGTATTGAAAGCGCCGGGGATGGCGGCGGGAAAAGGCGGAATGAAACTCTCCACCTCGACGTACTTCGGCACGCAGGTATTGATCGTCGCCGTGGTACCGAAACTCAGACAGGCCTGCTCCGGCACGACACAGCCGGCGCCCAGCACCTCGCAGGCCTTGTCCGCCGCCGCCGCGATGATGGGCAGGCCCTCAGGCAGACCGAGGTGCCGGGCGGCGCTGGCCTGCAGCCGGCCCAGAGGCTGCCCGGGCGCGACCAGCCCGGGCAGCTGCTCGCGGCGGATGCCCGGCAGCGCCTGCCATTTCCAGTCGCTGTCTGCAGCCCACTGCTGGCGCTTGTAATCGAAGGGAATGTAACCGACCTGGCTGCCGGTGGAGTCCAGCCACTCGCCGCTGAGCAGGAAGCTGAGATAACCGGACAGCAGCACGTAGCGCTGCGTCTTCTGCCACAGCTCCGGACAGTGCTGCCACCACCAGTTGGCCGGCGCCTCGGACTGGAAGCTGCGCATGGTCTGGCTCAGGCCCAGGGCCCGGAAAGCCAGGCCCCATAGACCACCCACCGGCGGCACCCCACGCGCCTCGCGCTTGTCCATCCAGACGATGGCCGGCGCCAGCGGCGCATCATCCGCCCCGATGCAGAGCATGGTGGCGCGCTGGGTGGTCAGGCTCAGGCCGACGATGCGGGCCGGGTCGAAACCCTCCTGCCACAGGCCCTGACAGGCCTGCCCCACCGCATCCCAGTACACCTCGGCATGCTGCTCCGCCCAGCCCGGATGCTGCGAGAAATACGGCTCGATGGGCACCTGACAGCGGGCCAGGATCTCTCCGCGCCGGTCGAAGACGATGGCCCGCGTGCTCTGGGTTCCCACATCAATGGCCAGCAGTGCCTCGCTCATGCTCGCTCCTCAGCTGTCCCGGGCCGGCAGGCTGTAATGGCCGTGCCAGCGACGATACCAGGCGCCTTCCTCATTGCCCCAGCGGCGATCGTCCCAGCCCAGCGCCGGCTGACAGACGGCCCGGATGCGCGGCATCTGCGCGCGGCAGGCGTCCGGCAGCACCAGCCCCAGGCGGCTGCGCCGCAGCAGCAGGTCATCCAGGTGACGGACGGCCTCGTGGGTCGCCGCGTAGCGCAGCTCGGCCCAGACCGTCGGGCTGCTGCCGATGCGGGCGAAATCCCCCGGCTGGGCCAGCGTCATGAGACGCTCCAGCGCGGCGCCGTAGCGTCCACGCAGGCGTTGCCAGGTCTGCGGCTCGCAGGCCGGTGGGCAGTCCGGCGCCGGGGCCGGATCGAAAATCCGTGGCGGACGCGAGGGTCGCCCGCCCTCCAGCGCGGCCAGCGCCTCCAGCGCGGTGAGCCGGAAGGTGGTGAGCTTGCCCCCGGTGACGCTGAGCAGGCCCGGCTGCTGCCACATCGCCGTCTCGCGTGATTCGTCGGACGGGCGCGCCGCGCCGCTGTCCACCACCGGCCGCACCCCGGCGTAGCTGGCGATCACATCGGCCCGGCCCAGCTTCAGGCCCGGCCAGGCGAAGCGGGCCGCCTTCAGCAGATACTCGACTTCCGCATCGCTGATCTGCGGCTCCCGGTCCAGATTGTCCGGATGGTCGAGGTCCGTGGTGCCGAGCAGAGCGGCGCCCTCCCAGGCGTAGGCGAACACCGGACGATGATCATCCGGATGCAGAAAGGACAGCGCCGCCGGCAGCTGCAGGCGTTTTGCGTCGAACAGCAGGTGCGAACCGCGCAGCGGACGCAGGCGTGGCGCCTGCGCGCCGCCCAGGCTCTGGGCCCAGGCCCCGCTGGCGTTGATCACGTTGCGGGCGCGCAGGCTGCCGGAGGGACCGCCGGCCTGCTGCCAGTGCAACCCGGTGATGCGCCCGCCCTCCTCCATGTAGCCGGTGACCCGGCTGTAGTTGTAGGCACGCGCCCCGGCGGCACAGGCTTCCTGCAGCAGGCGCAGCACCAGCCTGGCGTCATCCGTGCGGGCGTCCTCGAAGCACAGCACGCCGGCCAGATCACGGGTGCTCAGTCCCGGCGCCCAGGCCTGCAGTTCGTCCCAGGCCAGACGGCGCGAGCGGCGCTTGCCGGCGATCAGGTCATACAGGCCGAGACCGAATCGGGTGACGCCCAGGCCCGGGCGCTGGCCGCGGAATACCGGAAAGGCGAAGGGCTGGGGGTCCACCAGTCCGGGGGCATCGGCCAGCAGGGCCTCGCGCTCGCGCACGGAATGGCGGGTCAGCTGCCACTGGCCCTGCTTCAGGTAGCGCAGGCCGCCGTGGACCAGCTTGGAACTGCGGCTGGAGGTGCCGCTGGCGAAGTCGCCCTGCTCCAGCAGCAGGGCGCTGCGACCGCTGCGCACGGCCTCGCGCAGGATGCCGGCGCCGGTGATCCCGCCGCCGACGATGACCAGGTCCCAGGGCTGATCGGCGCTGCGCTCCAGCGAAGCGAAACCGTCCAGCATCAATCGAACAGCTTGCCGGGGTTCATGATGCCGGCCGGGTCCATCTCCCGCGCCACCGCGCGCAGCATGGACAGGCCCCGTTCGGATTTCTCCGCGGCGAGGTAAGGCTTGTGATCGACTCCGACCCCATGCTGGTGGCTGATGGTGCCGCCGAATTTGACCACCTGCTCGCTGACCCGGGCCTTGAAGCGCGCCCAGCGCGCCTGCATGAGGTCCTGATCGCGGGTGGCCCGGAACACGAAGGTGGAATAGATGCTGGAGCCCTGCGGGTAGACGTGCGACAGGTGGGTGAAGGCGTGAACCTTCTCGCCATCCTCGGCAAAGGCGTCGTGGGCGGCCTGCTCCATGGCCTGCATCAGCGGGGTCACCCGGCTCCAGTCCACCGCCGTCTCGATGGTATCGGCGCCGTAGCCGGCCGCCCACAGGGAGTTGCGCAGGTAGGGCCCGCGGAAGCGGTTCTTCTCCCAGGCCCGGCCCACCCAGGGCCCCATGTGCACGCCGCGCTGCGCACGGCACTGCGCCAGGGCCTCGCCCCAGATGCGCTTGACCGCGCGACGCTCGCCGGACACGCCAATCATCAGCATGCACTGACCGGCCTGATCGATGCCGCGCAGGCGCAGATAGCGCTGCAGGGCGGCAATGGCTTTTTCATGCCCGGCCAGGGCCAGCTGGGTTTCGGTTTCGATCGCATTGGACAGACGCAGCATGGACAGCCCGGGACGCTGCTGCGCCAGGCTCCGGGTGGCGGCGATCGCGCTGTCCCAGTCCGGGAACATCACCGGCTCGAAGCGCTCGATCTCGGGCCGCGGCACCACCCGCAGCTGCACTTCGCTGAGGATGCCGAAGCGGCCTTCGGAGCCGAGCACGAACTCGCGCAGATCCGGCCCGGCCGAGGAGGCCGGCAGGGTCGGGATGATCAGTTCGCCGGCCGGCGCGGCCAGGCGTCCGCCGGCGAACAGCTGCTCGATGCGGCCATAGGCCAGGGACTGCTGACCACTGGAGCGGGTCACCACCCAGCCGCCGGCGGTGGAATACTCCCAGGACTGCGGGAAATGACCCAGGCGATAGCCGTGGGCGATCAGCTGGCGCTCGATCTCCGGCCCCGGCGTGCCGGCGCCGAAGGTCGCCAGACGATCGGTTTCGTCCAGGTGCTGCAGGCGGTTCAGGGCGCCCAGATCG
This sequence comes from Oceanococcus sp., assembly GCA_041625325.1. Taxonomy (GTDB): domain Bacteria; phylum Pseudomonadota; class Gammaproteobacteria; order Nevskiales; family Oceanococcaceae; genus Oceanococcus. The sequence goes on from JBFJTN010000039.1 coordinate 17,642, forward strand.
ACGCTGAGCACCGGCGGCGCATCACGGGGCACGCTCAGGTGCCCGGCCACGCTGGTCCCACCGGCAAAGGGAATCAGCTGCCAGCCGGCGGCCTGGGCCCGCTCCACCACGGCGCTGACCTCGGCGGCGGACTGTGGCCGCGCCACCGCATCGGGAAACGGTCCCAGCCGGCCGCACTTCTTGGCCAGCCAGTCGGGAAAGCTTTCGCCATGGGCTCTGAGCAGGCGGGCTTTCGCATCGGTGTCCAGGTCCGCTTCACCCGCCAGGCGGGATTCGGGCACCTGGGCCAGCGCGCCTTCCAGCGGCAGATCCTCGATGGCGGCCGAGGCACCGACCCTTTCGTTCAGAAAGGCCCGGGCATTGGGCGTGAGTTCGAAATCGGTGGCCGAGTCACCCCAGCCGTTCCAGCGTCGCATGGCCTGTTCTCCCCGTCACTGCTACAGCGCGCGAGTCGCGAGTATAGCGGCCTCAGGAGCGCAGTTCGTTGACCAATTTCGCCAGATTCGTGCGACTCTCCACCCCCAGCTTGCGATAGGCCCGGTACAGATGGGTGGATACGGTGGAGGGCGCCAGCGCCAGATTGCGGCCGATCGCCTTGGCCGACAGGCCCTGGCAGACCTGCATCACCACGTCGCGCTCGCGTTCGGTCAGATCATCCAGCGGATCGGCCTCGCGCAGATGCACCAGATACAGATCGCCCAGCTCCTGCACCCGCATGCACAGGCCCTCGCTGACGCTGCCGGAGTAACCCGGCGGCGGCAGCTCGAAAGGCAGGGTCTGACCGCTCCAGTCCGGGAAGGCCTGATCCAGCAGGTCCATGAAATGCGGCTCGACCTCGTGGAAGGCGCCGGCCTTGTCGCAGACCGCGCTGCACTCCCGGCGCTCGCTGCCCTGCGGCCGGCTGATCGCCATGAAGAACACATGCGAAGCCGCCTGGATCAGGTGATGCAGGGCGTGCTCGTGGATCTGCTTCTCCCCGGCGGTGAAATCCTGCTCCCGATCCGTGCGATAGATGGACAGCAGGGTATACAGGCCGCTGCGCGGCTCCACGTTGACCGAGGACAGGATGCGCTCGACCCCGAAGGGGCGGAAGGTCCGCTCGTAGAGTTCGGACTGGTAGAACTCTTCATCCGGCAGCACATCCGACATGGACAGCGGGGTGCCGGCCGCCTTGATCACCTCGGGAAACAGGGGGTTGACGTTGCGGGTGCCTTCCAGGGCGGCGGCGAAGCTGCTGGGCAGGCCATCCACGGTGACGTTATGGAACTGCCGCTGCTGACGGGTGCCGCTGCCCCAGACCGCGGCATCGAAGGCGATGATGCTGCGCAGTTCCTGCAGGGCCCAGCGCCGGAATCGCTCGGGCGGCACATGCACGCCCTGGCAATACAGACTGCTGATGAAACGGTGCAAGGCACGCACAGCCCGTCCCTCCTTACGCCATCCTCGTTGACAGGTACAGCGACCGCTTCATCTCGATCACGCGGTTTCTTGGCTTACCGGGCCAGACTATTGCGCCGGCCGGTGCTTGTCCATAGCTCCAAGGCATTAGCCCCTTGCCCGGGGCAAAATTCCTGCACAATCAGGCCTGCGGCCCGCCACGCGGGGATTGAAAGCGGGCCCGGCAGCCCCCATGAGAGCGGCACCACGAGCGAGTGACGATGGAATACAAGGACTACTACAAGATACTTGGCGTGCCGCGCAATGCCGAAGCGGCCCAGATCAAGTCGGCCTATCGCAAGCTGGCCCGTCGCTACCATCCGGACGTCAATGCCGATGCCGGTGCGGAGGACAAGTTCAAGGAGGTGCAGGAGGCCTACGAGGTCCTGCGCGACGCGGACAAGCGGCGCGCCTATGACCAGCTGGGCGCCAACTGGAAGGCCGGCCAGAATTTCCGCGCGCCTCCGGGCTGGAGCGGCAATTTCAGCGCCGGCGCCGGCGGCGGCGGGGCGGACGGCTTTTCCGACTTCTTCCGCAACCTGTTCGGTGGCGGCGGCTTTTCGGCCGGCGGCTTCAATTTCAACGAGGATTTCGAATCCGGCTTCTCCCAGC
>JBFJTN010000040.1:0-19327 GCA_041625325.1 Oceanococcus sp.
CCATGGATGGCGAAGCGAGGCTCAACGCGACAGGACGTCGCGTCGAGCCGGGCCCCACCAAGCGGCCGGGCCTGGCGCGAACCGCGAAGCGGCGCGGGGGACAGCGCCCCGCAGGACTGTCGTGGCCCGTGGGCACCCACTATGGGCAAACAATCGACACTTATCGGCGCGCTGGGATGCCATTTTCAGGCGATCAACGACCAGGCCAGCCCATCGCAGGGGAACGACCTGACAGTCCGCTACGGGACAATTGCGCAGGTCAGGGCAAGATCAAGCGTCAAGCCGCGTCCGGCACGGCGTTTTGCAGGGCCTGCTCGCCCTCGAAGCGATTGGCGCGTCGGAAGCTGCCGAAGTCATTGAAGCGCACCCCCATCTCCCGCATCACCTTGTGGGCGGCAGGCGCGGTCCACTGCCGGATGTAGAAGGGTTCCTTGACCACGAAGTGATGAATGGCATGGGTGGCGCCGAAGTTGAAGCAGAACAGATGGAAGGGAGCCAGCCACCAGGCATTCAGCACCTGCGTCTGCTGCATGATGTTGCCGTCCTCGACATCACCGTAGTAGTGCATGTTGGAGCTGATGAAATGCAGGCAGAAGGTACGCAGGAAGCTGGGCAGCATCAGGGTCACGGCCAGGACATCCAGGCCGGCCAGCAGGGTGGCGGCCCCGCCGCTGGGGCTCAGGTCCGTGCCAAACAGGGCGCCTGCCAGAATCACGGCATGCCAGCCCAGCCAGCCATGCCAGGCCAGGTAGTAGAGATTGCCCAGCGGGAAGTAGCCGCGCCGCTGCTCCCGGATCAGCGCCGCCTTCTCGGTTTCGTCTGCGGGTTTCTGCGCGGCGATGAAGGCCCGCACCATCTTGTAGGTGGTCACCGGCCGCAGGTAGATCGCCAGCATGTTGTCGCCGGTCATCAGCAGGCGCTTCAGGCTCCAGGGCTCGCCATTGGTGATGCCGCGCTCCTCGAGGTCGGAATCGGTGCCGGAATGCTTGTGGTGATGCAGGTGGAGGCGGCGGCGGACCAGCGGATTGATGGTGCTGGGTCGGGCGATCCAGCCGATGATCAGCATCAGGCGGTTCAGGCCGGGACGTTTGCGGAAGTACATGAGGTGGATCAGGTCATGCTCCAGCTCATGGATGAATGAGGCGAACAGGGCCACCAGTGGAACACACAGCCACCAGGCGATGGTCCCGCTGATATACAGCCAGGCGCTGCCGATCATGCCGCTCAGCGAAGCGGCCATGATGAATACGCCGATGGCATCCTGATGGCGCAGCCAGGGATGGCGCTGGCGCAGATCCTGACCGGCCTGGGTGACGACCGCACGAATGCGGGCGGTCTTTTGCGCGTCGCTCATCTGCTCGACGTTGTGACTCTGGACATGGGCGCTCATGGTGAACTCCGTTACTCTTGTGACTGTGAACAAGCGTAGACATTGCCGCCAGATCATGCCGGGCCCCGCGCGCCAAGTTGCGGGCCTGAGCCGCCAGTATCCGTCATTGCAGTCGGAGCGCTGATGGCCCATCACGCCACAGCGCTGGCCAGTTGGGCGCGCACCATCAAGGCGGCGCTGGACGCCAGAGGGCAAAACAGCGAAGCCCTGTTCCGCAAGGCTGGTCTCGACCCGGCGCTGATGGGTGACCCGAACGGGCGCTATCCGCTGGCTGGCACGACCAGGCTCTGGCGCCTGGCCGTCGAGGCCACCGGTGATCCGGCCTTCGGTCTTGCGGTGAGTGCTCATGTGCATCAGACGACCTTCCATGCCCTGGGCTACTCCCTGATGGCCAGTCCCACTCTGCAGGAGGCCTTCGAGCGGCTGGTCCGCTATTTCCGCATCGTCACCGATGCCGGAAATCTGCAATTCGTCGAGATTCCGCAGGGTTTTTCCTTTCGCATGCTGCCGCCCGCCGGCCCGGTTCAGCCCGCGCCCGAGGCTGTCGATGCCTTCATGGCGGTGAATCTGCGCATGTGCCGCTCGCTGGCCGGGCGCTCGTTCCAGCCGCTTGCGGTTCGCCTGCAGCGCCCGGCGCCTGCGGACACCTCAGCTTTTGAGCGGGTGTTCCGTCAGCCGGTGCAATTCGGCGCGGCGGAAACCGCGATGGACTTCTCGCGCGCATCGATGCAGCAAGCCCTGCCGCACGCCAATCCGGAACTGGCCCGGCACAACGACGCGATCCTGGCGCGGCACCTGGCCCGCCACGAGCGCGACAATCTGGCCCGGCGCGTGCACGGTCAGATTGTCGACATGCTCAGTCACGGCGAACCCTCACAGGAAGCGATTGCCCGCTCCCTGCACATGAGCCTGCGCAATCTGCAACGCCGGCTGCGGGAGGAGGGGACCAGCTACAGCGAAATCCTCAATCACACCCGCAAGGAGCTGGGCTTGTCCTATCTGGCCGACCCCAGCTACAGCGTCAGCGAGATCACCTATCTGCTGGGCTTCTCGGACAGTTCGAGCTTCGCCCGGGCCTGCAAGCGCTGGACCGGCCTGTCGCCGGTGGCCTATCGGCAGCAGCGCGGCGAGGCACTTGGTTGACGGGGGGCGCTGCGCTACGCTGAGCGACGCAACAATACAGGGGAGGGCGTTGCTCATGCGGATACTACTCATTCCCGTGGGTTTGCTGGGCTGCGGACTGGCCGGCGCCGCGCCAGCGGAATCGGCCCGAGCGGTGCTGGACTGTGCCGCGGCGAACGCACCCCAGAGCAGCTTCCAGCAAGCCGCTGAATTGACCGTGAGCAAGGATGGCGCGGTTCAGCGCACGATTCTGGCGACCTTTGCCGGTCAGCGTGGCGGCGGCGGATTCATGCTGAACATCGGCGTGCTCGAACCGGCCGATCTGTCCGGTACCGCCGTTCTCCTGCGGGAGCAGGGCAAGGACCGGGATGACCTCAAGCTCTACCTGCCAGCCCTGCGTCGGGTCCGCACCGTCACCGGCGCGATGGCCGGTGAAGATCTGCTGGGCACGGATTTCAGCTACCGGGACATCAAGCAGGTCTACGGGGCCTTCGATGACGCGGACGCGCAGCTGCTGGAAGCCGGTGCCTGGCAGGAAAGGCCCATCCACCGCGTGGGCCTGAAGCCGGCTGTGGAGGACGAGTCTCCCTACAGCCAGCTCATCATCGGCATAGACCAGGACAGCTGCGTCACCCTGGTCATCGATTTCATCGGGCCGCAACTCACGGCGGTGAAGCGCCTGGAAGGGGATTACGCGACCGCAATGCAGGTGGGTGAGCGGCAGTTGCTGGCCCGCTACACGATGAAGGATCTGGACAAGGGCAGTCAGACCCAGCTCACGCTGGGGCAGCCCCGCTTCGATGAGAAGGTCGCCCGGTCCGCCTTTCATCCCGCGAGTTTCTACAACTTCCACAATCGCGCCGATCGGCCCTGATGCTGTCCGAAAGCCTGGAGGTGGCGACGCCCGGGCGCGGCTTCGTCGAGGTCACCGGGGAGTTGCGGGCCATGCTGCGCCGATCAGGCCCGCGCACCGGCCTGCTGCATATCTTCATCCGGCATACCAGTGCCTCGCTGATCATCTGCGAGAATGCGGACCCGGACGTCCTGCGCGACCTGCAGCTGTGGATGGACGCGCTGGTCCAGGACGGCGATCCGCGTTTCATCCACCGGGCGGAGGGGCCGGATGACATGCCCGCCCACGTGCGCAGCGTGCTGACCGCCACCTCGCTGGCCGTACCGGTCATGCAGGGCCAGCTGGCACTGGGGACCTGGCAGGGTGTGTTCGTCTGGGAGCATCGCCACCGGCCGCATCGGCGCCAGTTGATGCTCAGCCTGATCGGCGACGGCTGAGCGTTCGGGGCACAATTGCGGCCGTGCGCAGTCCAAGCCCGAAGGGTGACCCGGGCCATGCAATGGCGCCGGACGCAGCAGGAGGAAGCATGAACAAGGCCACACGCAGCGAATCCGACAGCCTGGGCGAGGTGCAGGTCCCGGCCGACTGTTACTGGGGTGCCCAGACCCAACGCTCGCTGGACAATTTCCCTATCGGTGATCAGCGCTTCAGACCGGCAATGATTCGCGCGCTGGCGCAGGTCAAGAAAGCCGCCGCGCAGGCGAATGCACAGCTGGGCGCGCTGGAGGAGTCGCGTGCCAAGTGGATCCTTGCGGTCTGCGAGGAGCTGATTCGCGGCGAACTGCTGGAGCAGTTCCCGCTGGTGGTGTGGCAGACCGGCAGTGGCACCCAGACGAACATGAACATGAACGAGGTGATCGCCAATCGGGCCAGCGAACTGGCCGGCGAGCCGCGGGGTTCACGGCGGCCGCTGCACCCCAACGATCATGTCAATTGTTCGCAGTCCTCGAATGACGTCTTCCCCACCGCCATGCACGTGGCCGCGGCGGTCGCCATCTCCCGCCAGCTGCTTCCCGCGCTGGAGGCACTGCAGAGCAGCCTGGCGGACAGGGCAAAGGCCTTCGATGACATCATCAAGATCGGCCGCACCCATCTGCAGGATGCGACCCCGCTGCGCCTTGGCCAGGAATTCTCCGGTTATGTGGCGCAGCTGGCGATCGCTCAGCAGGGCCTGCGCGCAGCGCTGGAACTGCTCTGGCCGCTGGCGCTGGGGGGGACGGCGGTGGGCACCGGGCTGAATGCGCCGGCCGGCTTCGGTGAGGTTGCTGCCGGCTGTCTGGCGCGTGAGACCGGTCTGCCTTTCGTCTCGGCGCCGAACAAATTTGCCGCCCTGGCCGGCCACGAGGGCCTGCTGCAGGCCAGCAGCGCCTGCCGGACCACGGCGGCAGCCTGTCTGAAGATCGCGAACGACATCCGCTGGCTCGGTTCGGGGCCGCGTTGCGGCCTGGGTGAACTGATCCTGCCGGCCAACGAGCCCGGCAGTTCCATCATGCCGGGCAAGGTGAATCCGACTCAGGCCGAGGCCCTCAGCATGGTCTGCGTGCAGGTGATGGGCAACGACGCGGCGATCGGTATCGCTGGATCGCAGGGCAATTTCGAATTGAATGTCTACAAGCCGGTGATCATCCATAATCTGCTGGAATCGGTGGAACTGCTGGCCCTGGCCTGTGACTCCTTCCGCCTGCGTTGCGTCGACGGCCTCAAGGCCGATCGCAGGCGGATCGAGGCCTTGCGTGATCAGTCGCTGATGCTGGTGACGGCCCTGAACCCGCATATCGGCTATGACAAGGCCGCTGCGATCGCCAAGCATGCGCACGCGCAGGGGCTCAGCCTCAAGGAAGCCGCGCTGGCCCTGGGTCATCTGAGCGCCGATCAGTACGACGAGTGGGTCGATCCGGAACAGATGGTCTGACCATCCTGCATCGAAAAAAGTGAACGAATTCATTCTCCTGGAACATGAAGCTGAACTGCGGCTCATGGTGTTTTTCGGCCTGCTGGGCAGCATGATGCTGTGGGAGCTGCTGGCGCCCAGGCGGCAGGTGCCGCCGCGGCGGGCGCAGCGCTGGCTGAGTCACCTGGGTGTCCAGCTGGTCAATGCCGCGGTGTTGCGCCTGCTGTTTCCGGGGGCGGCGGTGGGGGTGGCCCTGTGGCTGGACCAGCGGCAGATCGGCCTGATGCCGCTGCTGAACTGGCCCGGCCCGGTCGAGCTGCTGCTCGGGCTGCTGCTGCTGGATCTGGCCATATACGCCCAGCATGTGGCGGTCCACCATGTGCCACTGCTGTGGCGCCTGCACCGCATGCATCACAGCGACACGGTGTTTGACACGACCACCGCCCTGCGCTTTCACCCGCTGGAGATCCTCCTCTCCATGCTGTGGAAGTGCGCCGTGCTGGCGCTGCTCGGCCCGCCGGTGCTGGCCGTGTTGCTGTTCGAGCTGCTGCTCAATGGCACGGCCCTGTTCAACCATGCCAACATCCGGGTGCCGGGGGACCGCTACCTGCGCTGGCTGGTGGTCACCCCGGACATGCATCGGGTCCATCATTCCGCGCTGGCGCGGGAAACCAACTCCAATTTCGGCTTCAATCTGCCCTGGTGGGACCGGCTGTTCGGCACCTACCGGGCCCAGCCAGCGGCCGGGCATGACGGCCTGCAGATCGGCCTCGACCAGTTTCGTGCCCCCGCCGAGGGGCGTCTCGACCGACTGTTGTTGCAGCCCTTTCGCTAGAATGGCCCGTTTCCACCCGAGACAGCGGAGCCTCGCCCATGGCCGCCCAGGCGATTGATCAGTTCCTGCAGCGCGCGGCGGCAGGGGAGCTGCAGATCGGAATCTTCGGCCTGGGCTACGTCGGGCTGCCGCTGGCCCTGCGCTGTGTCCAGGCAGGACTCGGGACCACGGGCTTCGACATCGACCCGGACAAGCTGGATGCCCTGCGGCAGGGGCGCAGCTATATCCGGCATATCGGGGATGAGCGCATCGCTCAGGCGCGGGATCAGGGCCTCGAGGTGAGCGGCGATTTCGCGCAGGCCGCGCGCATGGATGCGCTGCTGATCTGCGTGCCGACCCCGCTGAGCCGGCACCGCGAACCGGACCTCGGATTCGTGTTCCGCACCCTGGACAGCCTGCTGCCCCATCTGCGCGCGGGTCAGTTGCTGGTGCTGGAAAGCACGACCTATCCCGGCACCACGGAAGAGGAGCTGCGGCCCCGCCTGCAATCAGGGGGGCTGGTGATCGGCGAGGACATCTTCCTGGGCTTTTCGCCGGAGCGTGAAGACCCGGGCAACCCCAGCTTCTCCACCCGGACCATTCCCAAGCTGATCAGCGGGGTTACCGACAACTGCCTGCGCGCCGTGCAGGCGCTTTATGGGCCGGTGGTCGATCGGCTGGTTCCGGTCAGCTCCCCACGCGTCGCGGAAATGGCCAAGCTGATGGAGAACATCCACCGGGCGGTCAATATCGGCCTGGTCAACGAGATGAAGGTGGCAGCAGACCGCATGGGGATCGACATCCACGAAGTGATCGCGGCGGCCGCGACCAAGCCTTTCGGTTTCGTGCCCTACCAGCCGGGACCGGGACTGGGTGGGCACTGCATTCCCATCGACCCCTTCTACCTGACCTGGAAGGCGCGGGAGTACGGGGTGCACACACGCTTCATCGAGCTGGCCGGCGAGATCAACTCGGCCATGCCGGCCTGGGTCATGGGCAAGATCAGCGAGGCGCTCAACGCGCGTGGCCTGCCGGTGAAAGGCAGCCGCATCCTGGTTCTCGGGCTGGCCTACAAGAAGAACATCGACGATCTGCGGCACTCGCCGTCGGTCGAGATCCTGGAGCTGCTGCGGGCGCAGGGTGCACAGTTCGCCTATCACGATCCCCTGGTGCCGGTGTTCCCGCGGATGCGCGAGCATCGCTTCGAGCTACGCTCGGTGGCACTGGATGAGCACAGCCTGGCCAGCTGGGACTGCGTGGTCCTGGCCACCGATCATGACAGCTTCGACTACGACTGGCTGCGCGCCCATGCGCGCCTGCTGATCGATACCCGCGGTCGCTACCGCGGCGCTTTCGATAATGTGGTGAAAGCCTGAACCGCGCTGGCGGGGGCGGCCGGATGCCGGCTTTCGCAGTCCGGGGCCGGCGGGTTAGCATCGCCGCGACAAGCCGCCGAATGACACCATGAGCCAGACCGACCTTGCCCATCTGATCGAGCAGTTTCATGCCTTTCGCTGCCGGGATCCGAATGCGCGGGTGTTCCTTGGCGTGGAGCGTGATCTGGGCGAACTGCCCGAGCCCGGCCTGGCCGCGCAGGCGGCGGACGCACGCCGGGCGCAGGCCCTGCTGGCCGAACTGCAGGGTCTGGACACCGAACAGCTGGACTTCGACAGCCGGCTGGATGTCGGGCTCATGGCCCTGATGCTGGAGCAGGAGCTGTTCCAGGCCGGCTTGCGGTTCAACGGACGCAGCACCCGCGAGCAGCTGCCCGAAGCCGCTGATGGCATCACCCAGGGCATATTCGCGCTGTTTGTCAGCGATCCCCGACCGGCCGCATCGCGTCTGCGGGATATTACCGCCCGTCTGGAAGCGGCGCCGGCCTTCCTGCAGGCCATGCGGGATCGGCTTGACACACCGGTGACGCGCTGGCTGCAGATCGAGCTGGACAAGCTCAGCGGCCTGCCGGCCCTGCTGGAGAACATCCGAGCCTGGGCCCGGCAGGAGGAATGGAGCGAGCGTGGCCGACTGGACAGCGCCTGTGCCACGACCCTGGCAGCCGTGCAGGGCTATGCCGCCGAGCTGCGCATGCTGCCGACCACCGCGCAGTTCCACCTGGACGAAGCCGATGCCCGCGAGCTGGTGCGCCTGCGTGGAATCGAGCCCAGCCTGGAGCAGCTGCACGCGATGGCGAGGGAATTCCTGGCCCGGACCAGCGAGCAGATCGAGTCCTTGCGCGCCCGGCTCTGCGCCCGCTACCGTCTGGCCGATGATGTCACCGCGGCGGAACTGCAGATCTTCCTGCAGCGGCGCTTCGCGGTGGCCCAGGGTGAGCCGCTGGAGGCGATTCTGGACTGTTACCGGCGGGAGGCCGACGGGATCGCGGCCTTCATCCGGGAGCATCAGCTGTTTCCGCTGCCGGCCCAGCAGGCACTGAATATCATCCGGACGCCGACGTTTCTTGCCCCGACCATACCGGCCGGCGCCATGGAGCCTCCGGCGCCGTTTCGCGAGGGGCTCAAGACCAGTCTGGTCTACCTCACCCTGAGCGAGGAGTTGCGTGACGAGCACACCGCGCTGGGCATTCCCAACATGATGATCCACGAGGGCATCCCGGGGCATCATCTGCAGCTGGCGATGGCGGCGATGCATCCCTCGGTGGTGCGTCGGCATGTCAGCGCCAACGAGCACGCCGAAGGCTGGACCACCATGCTGGAAGATTACATGCTGGATCAGGGCTACATGGGCGAGCTGACCGACGAGGCGCGTTTCGTGGCCAAGCTGGACCTGTGCCGGATCGGGGCGCGGGTCGCGATCGATCTGTTCTTCATGACCGGACAGCGCGACTTCCTGGATGTCGGGGTGGATTGCGATCTGTCCGATCCCGATCCATTCGTCGCGGCGGCTTCACTGCTTCGGGCGGTGACAGGTTTCGTGCCGGGGCGGGTTCAGGCCGAGCTGAACTGGTACTCGATCGAACGGGGCTATCCGCTGAGTTACCTGACCGGCAATCAGCTGGTCTGGGATCTGAAACGGGACATGGCCCGGCATCGCGCTGAGCTGAGTGCCACGGAGCGGGACCGGCTCTTCCACCGCAGCTACCTGGAGGCCGGCAACATGCCGCTGAGCTTTCTGCGCCGCGTTTTCGCCCATCACGATCTGGTGGCGGCGTGATCCGGCGGCTGAAGCGGGACGCGGCCGCCTGTCTGCTGCTCGCGCTGCTCCTGGCCTGCCAGGGCCGGGAGCTCCTGTCCATGCTCCGTCTCAAGCCCGCACTGTCCGAGGTCCCCGGCGCGCAACGCATCGAGATCAAGTCCGAGATCGACGTGCGGGCCTTCCCGCAGGACCAGGCGCCGGTGGCGGTGCGTGGCCTGCGTCAGCTGAACGTGGTCGAGTCTGCCTACTACAAGTACCACCTGGCGCAGCAGCCGGCAGGCAGCTACAAGCTGAAGCTGACCATTTATTCAGATGAGGCCAGCCGGCGCCAGGCCTGGGCTCTCAATTACCCGCCGCAACTCCTCGAAGGGGCGCAGGACCGATCCTGGGGTGAGGTGGGCTTCGTGGTGCCGGGAAAGGCCGGCGCCTTCGCCCAGGGCCGGGTCATCGCGCATGTCGAAAGCAGCGGGTCGGCCGACCAGCTGGATCAGGTCCTGCAGACCCTGCTGCGGCGCAGCCAGCAGCTTCTGCACTAAGCAAGGCTCCGCCTGCGCCACAGCAGATACACCGCGGGCAGCACCAGCAGGCTGAGCAGCATGGCGGTGAACATGCCACCCACCATGGGGGCGGCAATGCGCCGCATGAGCTCCGCGCCGCTGCCATCACCCAGCATCACCGGTAGCAGGCCCCCGAACACGGTGGCTGCGGTCATCGCGATGGGCCGCAGGCGGGAGGCTGCCGCCCGTCTGACCGTCGCCAGCAGCTGCCGCTCGGACAGGGGCCGGGCCGGGTCACATGCGCGAACGGCCTGGTTCAGGCAGGCGAACAGGATCACGCCCAGTTCCACAGCCAGTCCCGCCAGGGCGATGAAGCCCACCGCAACGGCGACCGAAAGCTCGTAGCCGAGCAGATAGACCAGCCAGATGCCGCCGGTCAGCGCCATCGGGACGGTGGCCAGGATCAGCAGCGCCTGGGCGAGCTGCTGAAACGCCAGATACAGCAGCACCAGCATGACCGCCAGGGTCAGGGGGACCACGAGGCTGAGGCGTTTTCTTGCACGTTCCATGTACTCATACTGGCCGGACCAGCTGATCGTGTAGCCTGGCGGCAGCGCCAGACGGGCCTGCGCCAGCGCCCGGGCTTCCTGCACGTAGGCGCCGATGTCTCGTCCCGTGATATCCACGTAGACCCAGCCGGCGCGACGCGCATTTTCGCTCTTGATCATGGGGGCGCCGTCCTCGATCCGGATGTCGGCCACGTCGCCCAGGCTCAGGTGCTGCCCGGCGGGTGTCAGCAGTGGCAGTTCACGCAGGGCTTCTGCCGAATCGCGCCAGGATTGCGGGTAGCGCAGATTGATCGGGTAGCGCTCCAGCCCCTGGACGCTCTGGCCTATGTCCATGCCGCCGATGGCGCTGCGCACGGTCAACTGGATATCGGCGATGTTCAAGCCGTGGCGCCCGGCGCGCTGGCGGTCGATGTCGACCGTCAGGTAGCGCCCCCCGGCGACCCGCTCCGCGTAGGCACTGGCGGTGCCTTCGACCTCGTGCAGCAGCGTTTCCAGAGCCTGCCCAATGCGCTGAATCTCGCTCAGGTCCGGCCCGCTGATCTTGACCCCGACCGGGGTCTTGATGCCGGTGGCCAGCATGTCGATGCGGGTGCGGATCGGCATGACCCAGGCATTGCTGAGACCTGGAATCCGGACCCTTTCCCGGATTTCGGCCCGGATGTCATCGAGGGTGTAACCGGGGCGCCACTCGCTGCGATCCTTGAACTGTATGGTGGTCTCGATCATGGTCAGTGGCGCGGGGTCGGTGGCCGTCTGCGCGCGACCGATCTTGCCAAACACGCTGTGCACTTCCGGCACGCTCTTGATCAGGCGGTCCGTTTGCTGGAGCAGCTGGCGGGCCTCACCGATGGAGATGCCCGGGTGGGTCGTGGGCATGTACATCCAGTCGCCTTCGTCCAGGGGCGGCATGAACTCGGTGCCCATCCGGCTCAGCGGCCAGAGTGAGGCCAGCACCGCAAGTATGCCCAGGGCCACGGTGGGCCAGGGCCGCTTGAGGGCAAAGTCCAGCACCGGGCGGTAGGCGGCGGCCAGCAGCCGGTTCAGCGGGTTGCTGGATTCGGCCGGCACCCGGCCACGGATCGCATAGCCCATGATCACCGGCACCAGGGTGACCGCGAGAATGGCCGCCGCGGCCATCGCGTAGGTCTTGGTATAGGCCAGCGGGCTGAACAGTCGCCCTTCCTGGGCCTGCAGCGTGAACACCGGCAGGAAGGACAGGGTGATGATCAGCAGGGCGAAAAACAGCGGGGCGCCCACCTCGGCAGCCGCATCCGCCACTTTTTGCCAGTGGCTTCTGTCGTCCTCGCGCTCCAGGTGCTTGTGCAGGTTCTCGACCATCACGATGGCACCGTCGACCATGGCGCCGATGGCGATCGCGATCCCCCCTAGCGACATGATGTTCGCGTTGAGGCCCTGCAGGCGCATGACCAGGAATGCGGCCAGGATGCCCAGGGGCAGGGCAATGACCGCCACCAGAGCCGAGCGTAGGTGGAACAGGAACGCGGCACAGATGATGGCGACCACGGCCAGTTCCTCGAGCAAGGTGATGCGCAGATGTCGCACGGCCTGTCCGATCAGGCGGGAGCGGTCATACACGGTTTCGACCACGACCCCATCGGGCAGGCTCGACTCCAGTTCCTGCAGGCGTTCACGGACCTGGGCAATGGTCGCCTGGGCGTTGCCACCCTGGCGCATCACGATGATGCCGCCGACGGTTTCGCCTTCCCCGTTGAGCTCCGCGACGCCACGACGCATCTGCGGGCCGGTACGAATCTCGGCCACATCGTCCAGTCGCAGGACGACCCCTTCGGCGGTGGCGCGCAGCGGGATGGCGGCCAGATCCTCGAGGGACTGGATGTAGCCCGTTGCGCGGACCATGTACTCGGCCTCGCCCATCTCGATCACGCTGCCCCCGCTTTCGGCATTGCCCGCCTGTATGGCCGCGCGAACCTGGCTCAGGGGGATATCCAGGCTGCGCAGCCGCAGCGGATCCACCACCACCTGATACTGACGCACCATGCCTCCGACGGTGGCGACTTCCGCAACGCCCGGCAGGGCCTGCAACTCGTATTTCAGAAACCAGTTCTGCAGGCTCGTCAGCTCGGCAAGGCCATGCTGTCCGCTGCGGTCGGTGAGCACGTACTCGTAGATCCAGCCGACTCCCGTGGCGTCGGGGCCGAGCTCGGGGCGGGCGGATTCGGGCAGGCGACCGGCCTCGCGTGAGAGCGCCTCCAGCACGCGCGAGCGGGCCCAGTAGGGGTCTGTCCCTTCTTCGAAAATGACATGGACATAGGAGTCGCCGAAAAAGGAGTAGCCCCGCACGGACTGCGCGCGCGGCACGGCCAGCATGGCCGTGGACAACGGATAGGTGACCTGATCCTCCACCAGATGCGGCGCCTGACCCGGGTAGGGCGTGCGCACGATCACCTGCACGTCGGACAGATCCGGGATGGCGTCGACGGGCGTCCCGTGCAGCGCCCATAGACCGCTGCCCGCAAGCAACAGGCCCGCCATCAGAACCAGCGGCCGATTGGCCAGCGACCAGTGAATCAGGGCCCGGATCATGGCCTGGACTCCCCGTGATGGAGCTCCGTAACGACGAAGTTGCCCGGACCGCGCTGCTCGATGATGGCGTGCACTTGCTGTCCTTCGCGCAGCCCGGCCGTGTCCACCGCCGGGTCCAGACCGAAGCGCATCTGCATGCCCGGCATGCTGATTCCCGGCGTTCCGAGAGCTTCTATCGGATCGTGCTCAAGCACGATCCCGTCCGCCTCGAGACCGATGATGCGGGCCATGGTGGCACCGCGCGGTGGATCGGCCAGAGGCTGTGCGCGCAGGCGCAGGGCCTCGGCATCCAGATTGGCTTCGGCATCGATCATGAACTGGCCGTCCACCACCACGCGATCGCCGGCGTTCAGGCCCTGCAGGATCTGGCTGCGTCCATCGAAGCGGTGGCCGACCTTCACCGGCACAATCCGGAAACCGTTTTCACCCACCGCTTGCACAACCCGGTCGCCCCGGGCATCCCGCAGCACGGCGGAGCTGGGGATCTGCAGAACCTGGTCGGCGATGGTCGCGCGGATGCGCACTTCGGCAAACATGTTGGGGCGCAGCTCGTGGCCAGGATTTTCCAGGCGCAGCCGCAACTGCACGCTGCGGGTTTTCGGGTCCAGTTCCGGATAGATGTAGTCGATCAGCCCCGGCCATTCACGCCCTGGAAAGGCATCCAGCCTGACCGTGGCCGGCAGGCCGGGCCTGAGGAGGCCCGCATCACGCTCGGGCACATCCACCAGGACCCAGACCTGGTCCAGGGATGCCAGGGTCATCAGGTGGCTGCCGGGACTCACGTGCTGCCCCCGGCGCACGCCCAGCGCCGCAACGACGCCGTCGGCGGCAGCATGAGGCGTCAGCCTCTGGCTGGGTCTGCGGCGGCGCTCCAGGGCGGCGATCTGCGGCTCGTCAAAGCCCAGCGCCAGCAATCGCTGGCGGGCCGCCTGGCGCAGCGCCGTGCCGGCGCCGTCCAGTGCGCTCAGATACTCGCTTTCCGCGCTGACCAGCTTGGGGGCAAACAGGGTGTAGAGCGGCGCCCCTGCGACGATTGTCGCGCCGCTGAATTCGACGGCCAGCTGCTCGACCCAGCCCTCGGCCCGCGCATGGATCATCTGGTAGCTGCTCTCGTCGTAGCTGACCCGACCTACGGCCCGGAGTGTCCGCTGCATCGGGCCCTGCACGGCCCGGGCCGTGAGCACGCCGAGGTTCTGCAGGATCTGAGGCCGGATTTCGACGTCGGCCGCGCTGCTCTCCTGCCGGCCGCAGTAGGGCACAAGATCCATGCCCATGGGGGATTTGCCCGGCCCCTCGCGTCGATAGGCGGGATCCATGGGGGCCACCCAGTAGGCGGGCTGGGAGCCATCCGGACAGGGCCCGTCGGGGTCCGAGGCAGGCTCGGTCAGGCCTGCGGGCGAGGGCAGCAGCCAGGCGAGGGCGAAGCCAAGCCCGACGAACAGCAGTGCGCTGAGAAGCTGGCGGGCAGTCATGAGTTCTGGTCTCCGAACAGGCGATGGGTCAGCTGGCCGCCACTGAGGCGGTCCAGCATGCTGCGATGGACATGGGCGTCGCGCACGGCCATCTCCAGGCCCATGCGCAGACCCAGCAGTTGCTCCTCGGAGGCGATCACCGAGGAAAAATCCCCCTGGCCGGCGCGCCAGGCCGAGAGGGCGGCATCCAGATGGCTGCGGGCCTGCGGCAGCAGCGCCTCCCTGAACAGGCTGCGCTGCTCATCGGCAGCCCGGGCCAGGGCCAGGCTGCTGCGCAGTTCGGCCTCGATGCTTGCCAGCCGGTCATCACGCTGCCAGTGCAACTGCTGCTGCCTGGCGGCGGCCATGGCCACTGCACTGCGGCGTCGTTCCAGGTCGATGGGCACATCCACGCTCAGGCCGATCTGGCTCCGCTTCTCCTGCGGGTCCAGGGTGCCGACGTAGCTGAGCCTGAGCGTCAGGTCTGGCCAGTACTCCTTGCGCGCCCGCGCCTCGCGCTGCGCATGGGCGGCGATCCGGTCACTCAGGGCAGCCAGCTCCGGATGGGCGCGGCGCGCCGCCTCCAGCAGTTCGGCCTCGGCAGGCAGGGCTGGCAATGATGTGGCCGCCACAGGCCGAATGGTCTCGGGTGACACCTCCACCTGCAGGCTGCGCCACTGGGCCTGCAGGGACTGGATCTGGCTGCCCAGTTGCAGCGCCCCCTGACGCAGGACGGACAGACGCAGCTGGGCCCGGGTGGCGCTGGCCTGGGTGCTGTGGCCGACGGCGTAGGCCTGCAAGGCCACCTGGCTCAGGTCCTGGATCAGCTGCTGATTGTCCGCATTGATGCGCAGGGCGGCCTGGAGATAGACCCATTGGGCATGCAGCTGCCGGACCCGGCTGGCCAGGGTCAGACGAAGATCGGCCATGTCATCCCGACTGGCATCGGCTTCGCTGCGCTGCACCTGACGTTCCAGCTCGCGCTTGCCCTGCCAGGGCAGGCGCTGGCTGATCGCGTAGATCTGTCGTGGTGACTGGCGGTCGTGCGAATAGGTTTCCGGCGCGGTTGACCAGCTGAGTTGCGGGTCAGGCCAGGCGCCTGCGGCATCGACTGCCGCTTCGGCCGCGTGCACCGCCGATTCCAGGGCTTTGAGGCCGGGATGCGCCTCCAGTACCTTTTCGATGGTCTGGTTGAGTGAGCGGCTGAAGGCGGGTGTCGCGGGAAAGAAACTGAGGAGCACCGCGACGAGGATCAGTCGACGGGCGCCAGGCAGATGGGACATGGAGAGGCTCCGGAATGACGACAGGCTCCCTCGCCGGCGCAGGCGCCGGCGAGCGAGGCAGCAGGATCAGTGGAGCGGGGTGGCGGGTGGCCTGAGCAGGGGGCGGGCGTGAGCGGTGCGCAGTTGCGGACTGGCCTCGGACCCGCGGACCGCCGGCCGGATCGGGGCCTTCCATGGCTCGTCCTGGGGCGTGGCTGCGATCTGGGAGGCCATCGCCTTGCAATGGTCCTGACAGGCTTGCGGATCGACGGTCGGGGGCGCTGCGTCCTGCGCATCGGGATGACAGGGCATGATCTCGGGCTGGGCGGCAACGCCGCCCTGTGACTGCGCGGCGCCCGTGCAGCACCAGCTGCCAGCCTGGGCCAGAGGCAGCCAGGCCATCAGCAGCATGAGCAGGACAGACAGTGCACGCATGAAGCCGCAATGCGATCAAGTGAATCCGCATTCTAAACGCTTGAGTACGGTCCAGGGTCAAGCTTGCTCCGCCTGGCTGGCCCCGGCAGAATCCCACGATGTCCTGACCCTGGAGAGGCTGTCATTCCGTTTCGCTGTCTTGTTCTGGCACTGCTGTGCGGCCTGGGCCTGCCTGCGCTGGCCGCCGTCCCCATGCCACTTGGGGCCACGGTTCACGATGCCGAAACGGGCCGGCTGCTGTTTCGGGAATCCCATCTGGGGCTGATGGCCGATGGCGCGTTGCAGCAGCTGGAGATCGCCGCGACCGATGCCTCAGGTGCCGAGCTCGCGCGCCGCTCCCTGATCCTGGGCGAGCATCCCTGGCAACCGCAGATCGACTACAGCGAGACCGCAGGCGCCCGTATCCGTCTGGAACGGCGTGATTCCAGGTCCTGGTACCTCAGCCGGCGCGACGCCGAGCAGGCGCGGGCCAGCAAGAGCTGGCCGCAGATCGGTCAGCAGGTGGTCATGGCCGACATGCTCGGGCGGTATCTGGGCGTGCGCCGTGAGGACCTGCTTTCCGGGCAGCTGGACCGGGTGGCCGTGTTCTATCTGCAGCCCGGTCGCCTGCGCAACGTCCGCCTGCAGACGGAGGCCATCAATACCGGCCGGGGCGAGATGCTGCGGGTCCATCTGATCCTGCCACGCCTGTTTCGCGGCGATCAGCGGCTGGCCACCTATGATCTGGAGCGTGACAGCGGCCGGCTGTGGGCCTACAGCGGGCCCGCCCTGTGCCCTTGCGCGGGTGAATTTCCGCTTGAAGTGAGGGTGGAATACACCTATTAAACGGCGTCTCCGGCCAGCCAGTCGGGTCGCCTGATGGTTTTCTGAGGGTGGTGATTGGCCGGGCGCCGGGATGCCGTGTTTGGAATGCTCCAGGGGTTCGCTCCGGCGCCTGAGTTGGCGTATTCTTTCGGATCGCGCCAAGACGAACTGACTGGAGGAATCATGGGAGTCGCAAGCACCACGGGCCGCTGGATGATCGCCATCTCGCTGGCCATGTCCGGTACCGCAATGGCCAAGGTTTCGGCCGAAGAAGCCGCCAGGCTGGGCAAGGATCTGACGCCCACGGGCGGGATCAAGGCCGGCAACAAGGATGGCAGCATCACGGCCTGGGAGGGCGGGCTGGACAAGTCTGCCGAGCCCTACAAGGACGGTGATCGGCTGATCAATCCCTGGCCGGACGACAAGCCGCTGTTCACCATCACGGCGGCCAACATGGGCCAGTACAAGGACAAGCTCAGCCTCGGGCAGCAGGAAATGCTGACCCGTTTCGAGAGCTACAAGATTCCGGTCTATCAGACCCGGCGTTCCTATGCCTCGCCGAAATTCTTCTACGAGGCGACCAAGAAGAACGCCCTGGAAGCCTATCTGGAGAACGAAGGCGAATCGATGAAGGGCGCCGTCACCGGCGTGCCGTTTCCGATCCCGAAATCGGGCAAGGAAGTCATCTGGAACCACAAGACGCGCTATCGCGGTCGTTCCCTGACCCGCTACAACAATCAGGCCGCGGTGCAGCAGTCCGGTGCCTTCACCATCTACAAGCTGAAGGAGGATGTGCGCTTCACCTACAACTTCCCGAATCAGCAGCCGGCGGACCTGAACAACGTCATCACCTACTTCATGCAGAAGACCCTGGCGCCGACCCGTCAGGCCGGCGGCATCCTGCTGGTGCACGAGACGATGGATCAGGTACTGGAGGCGCGACGTGCCTGGCTGTACAACTCCGGTCAGCGACGTCTGCGCCGCGCGCCGAATGTGGCCTATGACAATCCGGGTACCGGCTCCGATGGCTTGCGCACCAATGACCAGCTCGACTTCTTCAATGGCGCCACCGATCGCTACGAGTGGAAGCTGGTCGGCAAGCGGGAAATGTACATCCCCTACAATTCCTATGAACTGCACAGCGACAAGTACAAGTACGAGGACATCGTGCAGCAGGGCCACCTCAATCAGGACCTGACCCGCTACGAGCTGCATCGCGTCTGGGAAGTGGACGCAACGCTGAAGGAGGGCACCAGCCACGTCTACAAGCGTCGCACCTTCTACGTGGACGAGGACTCCTGGTCGATTGCGCTGGCCGACATCTACGACAAGCGTGACCAGCTGTGGCGGGTGCAGGAAGGCCACTGGGCCAATGCCTATTTCGAGCCGATGGTGATGCCGGTCTGCGGCACCATCTACGACCTGCAGGCGAATCGTTACCTGGCGATGGACATGGCCAACGAAGATCCCGAAGTGACCCGGCAGGAATTCGATGCCGAGTACTTCAATCCCAGCAACGTGAAGAAGCTGGCCGGTCGCTGATCGAAACAGAATGAGCAGAAAGCCCCGCTTCGGCGGGGCTTTTTTGTCGGCGCAGTGAGCGCGCTCGCACGCGGTCCCTCTGATCTGTTTGCCGGCCTGACTGTCCGCGCACGAACCCATGGATGTGTCGGCGGCAAAGGCCCTGGATGGGCGGTCACCTGCTCGTCCTGCGGCAGACCCCTCAGCCCGAAGCCATCGCTGACTCTTTCAGGCGCCTGCGCGCATCATGCCCGCTGACGCGGCCAGCTTGCGGGATGTCAATGCAGCGTTGGGCAGCGGATCGGGCCTTGCCGCACAAGGGCATCGCGGGAAGCTGGGCCCGCGATCGGATCTGTCGCGACGGCCGCGCATGGCCCATGGCGGCCTGGTGGCGCCGCGCGGCCGCGAGATTGCGCGGTCCCCGCCGTCGCAGATGGGCGCCGTTGATGAGGCGCCGGCGCATGCCAGCCGGGCCGGTGGCCTTGATCTCATCGCATGAGGGGAGGTGAGAGCCGGCGCAGCGCGCGGTCCGGTCGCGCTGCGGCTTCGTCCCCGGCTGAGGGGCGGGCGGGCTCAGCCAGATCCGGGCCCCTGCCGCGCTTGCGCTGGCAGGGGGCCGGGGAGGATTTCGCCTCAGGCGGGCAGCATCTGCCGGATGACCTGCTCGCAATCCGCGTGGGTCATGTAGCGCGGCACCGCATAGGTGAAGCGGGCTTCGGAGCGGGCCGACTGCGCGATTTCGCTGATGTCCTCGGCGCGCAGATCCTTGAGCTGCTGCGGGATATCGAAGCGCTGGTTCATTTCCCGGATCCTTGCGATGAAGGCGTCCGCCAGCTCGATGTCGCTACCCTGGGCGGGCCCGATGTTGCAGGCCCGGGCCAGGTCAGCCAGACGATCCGCGCAATTCGGCTTGGAGAACTCCAGCACATGCGGCATGACGATCGCGTTGGCGAGGCCGTGCGGGGTGTGATACAGCGCGCCGAACTTGTGGGCAATGGCA
>JBFJTN010000041.1:0-19142 GCA_041625325.1 Oceanococcus sp.
CCTCTGGCCGAGATGGCCCGGGTCTTGCGGGAGTACGGCGAGGAGAAGAAGGCCGGGCGGATTGCCCGCGCCATCGAAGCGGCGCGCCGGCAGGCGCCGATTCGCGACACCCTGGCCCTGGCCGCCATCATCGAGCGGGCGGTGGGCGGACGTCGGGGCGCCCGGATCCACCCGGCAACCCGCAGCTTTCAGGCGATTCGCATCGCGGTCAACCGCGAACTGGACGTCCTGGCCGAGGTGCTGCCGCAGGCGCTGGACGCGCTGCGGCCCGGCGGCCGCCTGGCCGTGATCAGCTTTCACTCGCTGGAAGACCGCATCGTCAAGCAGTTCCTGCGCGCCCAGGCCCGTCCGCCGGCGCCGGACCCGGTCTCGCCGGCGCCGCCGCCCCGGCTGGGGCCGCCGCGCCGGGTTCTGTGTGACGAGGCCGAGGCCGGCCGCAATCCGCGGGCGCGCAGCGCCGTGCTGCGCTGGGCGGAGGTCTGCGCATGAGCCGGCGGGTCGCCACGGGCTGGCGCCGGCTGAAATCGCTGTCGCCGCTGATCCTGCTCCTGGTAATGGTGGTGTCGGCGGTGGCGGTGGTCGCCACGAAGCAGCGCGCCCGGGCCCTGAACACGCAGGCCCAGGAGCTGATCGCGGAGCGGGAGCGCCTGGAGGTCGAATACAACCAGCTGCGCCTGGAGCGCGGCACCATTGGCGCGCATGCGCGCGTCGGCGAACTGGCCGCCCGCCAGCTGGACATGAAGGTTCCGGACAGCTATGCCATCGTCCAAGCCCCGGCACCTGATTGAGCCGCCGCCGGCCTGGCGCCGGCAGTTGCTCGTGGCCTGCATGCTGCTGGGATTCGGCGTGCTGACCGTGCGCGCTTTCGAGTTGCAGGTGCGCGATCGCGAGTTCCTCACCGCCGAAGGCGAGCGTCGCCATGTGCGGACCCTGCTGGAGCCGGGCGGGCGCGGCGCAATCCGCGATCGCCATGGGGCGCCGCTGGCGCTGAGCGCGCCGGTGGAGTCGATCTGGGTCGTGCCTTCCGCCCTGCTGGCGGAGCCGGAATACATCGCGCCGCTGGCGCGACTGCTGAATCAGCCGGCGGCCCAGTTGCGCGTCGACCTGGAGAGCCGCAGCGGCCGCCAGTTCTACTATCTGCAGCGTCAGCTGCCGCCCAGCGAGGCCAGCCGGATCCTGGAGCTTGGTGCGCCCGGTGTGTTCAGCCAGCGGGAATACCGGCGCTACTACCCGGCGGCGGAGGTCACCGCCCAGCTGATCGGGCTGTGCAATATCGACGGCATGGGGCAGGAAGGGCTGGAGCGCGGCTTCGATGAGCTGCTGGCCGGCCTGCCGGGCCAGCGACTGGTGATCCAGGACCGGCTCGGCCGGGTGGTCGACGATCTCGACGAGTTCAAGCCTTCGCGGCCCGGCCAGGACATCGATCTGTCCATCGATCTGCGCCTGCAGCATTTCGCCTACGCCGAGCTGAAGAGCGCGGTATCGGCGCACCGGGCCAAGGGTGGCGTGATCCTGGTTGCCGACGTCGCCACCGGCGAACTGCTGGCCCTGGCCACGCAGCCGGGATTCAATCCGAATGACCGCGGGCACCTGGACGCCAACAGGAGCGCCTGGCGCAACCGCGCCGCGCTGGACCTGTTCGAGCCGGGCTCGACGGTCAAGCCGCTGGTCGTGGCCACCGCGCTGGAGCATGGCGCGATCGGCCAGGATCAGCAGATCGATACCGGCAATGGCTGGATGAAGGTCGGTCGCCTGCAGGTGCGTGATCACCGCGGCTACGGCAGCATCGATCTGACCACGGTGCTGGCCAAGTCCAGCAACGTGGGGGCGGTGAAGCTGGGCCTGAAGCTCGGTCCGCAGAAGCTGTTTCAGGCCTACCGCGAGTTCGGCTTTGGCGAGTCGACGGCCAGCGGCATTCCCGGCGAGGTGGCGGGTCAGCTGCTCAGTCCGCTGGAATGGGGCGAGGTGGGCACGGCCACGGCCTCCTATGGTTACGGCATGAGCGTCACGGCCCTGCAGCTGGCCCAGGCCTACATGGTGCTGGCCGCGGATGGGCAGCGTCGCCCCCTGTCGCTGATCAGGGGCGGGGTCGAACTGGCCGGGGACGAGGGGCGTGTGATCAGCGCGCCGGTGGCCCGTGCGGTGCGCCAGATGCTGACGGCGGTGACCCAGCCGGGCGGTACCGGCACCCGGGCCGCCGTGGCCGGATACGACGTCGCCGGCAAGACCGGGACGGTGCGCAAGGCGCAGGCGGGCGGTTATGCCGACGACCGGCACCAGGCCATGTTCGTCGGCATGCTGCCGGCGGAGCGGCCGCGGCTGCTCGCCCTGGTCGTGATCGATGAGCCCGGTGCCGGCGAATACTATGGCGGGCTGGTCGCCGCGCCGGTGTTTTCCCGCGTGATCAGCTCGGCGGCTCGCCTGCTGCAGATCGCGCCGGCCGGCGCCGAGCGGACCGTGGCGGCGCTGCCGGGCGAGGGGGCCTCCTCGTGAGCCATCCCGTAGCCGCCCCGGGGCAGAACTGGCATCTGGCCGATCTGCTGGAAATCGACCCGGCCCGCTGCGCGGGCAATCCCGAGATACTCGGCCTGAGCAGCGACAGCCGCCTGGTCGAGCCCGGCGGGCTGTTCCTGGCCTGCCGCGGCAATGAATCGCATGGCCTGAACCACCTCGAGCAGGCCATTGCCCGTGGCGCGGTGGCCGTGGCCTGGGAGCCGAGCGGCCTGTTCGGTCCGGTGGAGTGCGGCCTGCCCTGCGTGGCGGTGCCGAATCTGTCGCGTCGGGTCGGCCTGATCGCGGCCCGGTTCCATGGGCGTCCGTCGTCAAAGCTGTTCGTGCTCGGCGTCACCGGCACCGATGGCAAGACCTCCTGCAGTCATCTGTTCGCCCAGACCGCGGCCGCCCTGAACCGGCGCTGCGGCCTGATCGGCACGGTCGGGTTCGGTTTTCTGGATGACCTGCACAGCGCCACCCACACCACCCCGGACCCGGTGGCCCTGCAGGCCTGGCTGGCCCGCCTGGTGGATGCCGGGGCCGAGGCCCTGGCCATGGAAGTGTCCTCCCACGCGCTGGATCAGGGCCGGATCAACGGGGTGGAACTGGATGCGGCGATCTTCACCAATCTCAGCCGCGATCACCTGGATTATCACGGCGACCTGCGCAACTACGCGCGGGCCAAGCGCCGCCTGCTGGACGCCCCGGGCCTGTCCGCGCTGATCATCAATATCGACGATGATCATGGTCTGCGCTGGGCCCGGGAGTTCGCGGCGGAGGGCAGGCCGGTGGTGCCCTATTCGCTGGAGCGCACGGTGGAGTTCGGCGAAGCGCTGCAGGCGGTGGATCTCCAGCAGGATCCCGAGGGGCTGCGCTTCTGCGTGCGTGCCGGCCGGGAGCAGCACGCCTTCGCCTGCGGTCTGATTGGCCGTTTCAATGTCTACAACCTGCTCGCAGTCGCCGCCGCCTGGCGCGCCGCCGGCGTGCCTCTGGCTCAGGTGCTGAAGGCCATGTCCAGCGTGGGCACCGTGCCCGGGCGCATCGAGGCCTTCCGCGCCGAGGGGCGTCCGCTGGTGGTGGTGGACTACGCCCACACGCCGGGCGCCCTGAAGCAGGTGCTGCTGGCGGTCACCGAGCACCGCGGCGATCAGGGCCGTCTGATCTGCGTGTTCGGCTGTGGTGGCGACCGGGACCGTGGCAAGCGGCCGCAGATGACCGCCGCCGCCGCCAGCCTCGCCGATCTGCTGATCCTCACCGATGACAATCCGCGCAGCGAATCGCCGCAGGACATCGTCGCGGACATGCTCGACGGCATGCCGGCCGGTCAGGCCTACCGGGTGATCCACGATCGCGCCCGCGCCATCGCCGAAGCGATCGACGAGGCCGGGCCGGATGACGTCGTGGTGATTGCCGGCAAGGGCCACGAGGACTATCAGCAGGTGGGCCAGGAAAAGCGCCCCTTCTCCGATCGGGCCCAGGTGTCCAGCCGTCTGGAGGGTCGCGCATGCAACGCCTGAGTCAGCTGGCGGCCTGGCTGGGCCAGGAACTGGATGGCGCGGACGCGCCGCTCACCGGCGCCTGCATCGACACCCGCAAGCTGCAGCCCGGAGAGCTGTTCATCGCCCTGCCCGGCGAGCGGGTCGACGGCCATGATTTCCTGCGCAAGGCGGCCGCCCTGGGCGCGGCGGGCGCGCTGGTGGCGCGCCGCGTCGATCTGGAGTTTCCGCAACTGGTGGTGCCCGATGTGCTGGTCGCCATGCAGCAGCTGGCGGCGCGCTGGCGCGCCGAGTGGGGTGGCCGGGTGGTCGGGGTCACCGGCTCGAACGGCAAGACCAGCGTGAAGACCCTGCTGGCCCAGCTGCTGTCGCGCCGCCACACGGTGTACGCCACGCCGGGCAATCTGAACAACCATATCGGCCTGCCCCTGTGCCTGCTCAACCTGCGGCCTGAGCACGCCATCGCGGTGCTGGAGATGGGCGCCAGTCATGCCGGAGAGATCGCCGCGATGGCGGACTGGGCCCGCCCCGATGTGGGCATCGTGACCCAGGCCGGTGACGCCCACCTCGAAGGTTTCGGCAGCCGCGACGGGGTGGCCCGGGCCAAGGGCGAAATGTTCGCGGCCCTGGGTGAGCAGGGCATCGCGGTGATCAACCTGGACGATCCCTATCGCGCGCTGTGGCAGTCACTGGCCGCGCCGGCCCGGGTGCTGGGCTTCGGCCGCGGGGCCGACGCCGACGTGCGGGCCAGCGACGAGGACAACCGGCCGCTGGAGCAACGCTTCACCCTGCATCTGGCGGGTGCGGCTCATCGGCTGAGCCTGCCGCTGCCGGGTCGGCACAGCGTGATGAACGCGCTGGCCGCGGCCGCGGCCGCCCAGGCCCTGGGTCTGCCGGAAGACGACATCCGGGCGGGACTGGAGCAGGCCGGTGGCGTGTCCGGCCGCTTGCAGCTGCGCCCGCTGCCGGGCGGCGGACAGCTGATCGATGACAGCTACAACGCCAACCCGGGGTCGGTGCGCGCGGCCATCGAGGTGCTGGCGGCCTGTGCGCCACCGCGCCACTTCGTGCTCGGCGACATGGCCGAGCTGGGCGAGTCGGCCGAGGCGGCCCACCGGCAGGCCGGCACGGACATGGCCGCGGCAGGGATCGAGCGGCTCTGGACCTGTGGCCCGCTCAGCGCCCTGGCGGCAGAGGCCTTCGGTCCCGCTGCGCGACATTTCCAGGAGCGCGAAGCCCTGTGCGTCTCGCTGCGTGATGCCCTCGAGCCCGGCTGCACGGTCCTGGTCAAGGGCTCACGCAGCGCCGGCATGGACCGGGTGGTCGAGGCCCTGGTGGAGGCTGCCGCATGATCTATCATCTGGCCGAATGGCTGACCCCCGCTTTCAGCCCGCTCAATGCCTTCCAGTACCTGACCCTGCGGGCGATCATGGGGGTGCTGACCGCGCTGCTGTTCAGCCTGATCCTGGGCCCCTGGCTGATCGATCTGCTGGTGCGCAAGCAGATCGGCCAGCCGATCCGCGAACTCGGCCCGCAGTCGCACCAGACCAAGGCCGGCACCCCGACCATGGGCGGCGCGCTGATCATCGCCGCGGTCGGTGTCTCCACCCTGCTGTGGGCGGATCTGTCCAACCGCTATGTCTGGGTCGTGCTGCTGTGCACCCTGGCCTTTGCCTGGATCGGCTTCGCCGATGACTATCGCAAGCTCAAGTACAAGAATTCCAAAGGCCTGTCCGCCCGCGAGAAATATGGCTGGCAGAGCCTGGCCGGTCTGGCCACCGCCGGTGCCCTGTGGTTCACGGCCGACGGCGCGGTCACCACCGCGCTGTATTTCCCGCTGCTCAAGGATCTGGTCATTCCGCTGGGCGGATTCTTCTGGATCTGGGGCTATCTGGTCATCGTCGGCAGCAGCAATGCGGTGAATCTGACCGACGGCCTGGATGGCCTGGCCATCATGCCCTGCGTGATGGTGGCGGCGGCACTGGGCATCTTTGCCTACACCACCGGCCACGTGAAGTTCGCCGCCTACCTGGGCATCCCCTATGTCTCCGGGGTCGGCGAGGTGCTGATCTTCTGCGCCGCCATCTGCGGCGCGGGCCTGGGCTTTCTGTGGTTCAACACCTATCCCGCCCAGATGTTCATGGGCGATGTGGGCGCGCTGGCCCTGGGCGCGGCCCTGGGTGTGGTCGCCCTGGTGGTCAAGCAGGAAATCGTCCTGTTCGTGATGGGCGGGGTGTTCGTCGCTGAAACGGTGTCGGTGATCCTGCAGGTGGCCAGCTTCAAGCTGACCGGCCGGCGCATCTTCCGCATGGCGCCGCTGCACCATCACTACGAACTCAAGGGCTGGCCGGAGCCGAAGATCATCGTCCGCTTCTGGATCGTCACCCTGATGCTGGTGCTGGTCGGTCTGGCGACCCTGAAGGTGCGCTGATGAACTGGTCCGGCAAAAAACTGCTGATCGTCGGACTGGGCCTGAGCGGCTGGTCCGCCCTGCGTTACCTCCAGGGGCAGGGCGCCGATCTGCGGGTCTGTGACAGCCGCGAGGATCCGCCTTACGGCGCGGCTCTGAAGCAGCAGTACCCCGAACTGCCCCTGCACGCGGGCGGCCTGTCGCCGGCCCTGCTGGATGAGGGGGTCGAAGCACTGATCGTTTCGCCGGGCCTGGACCTGTCTCTGCCCCTGTTCGCCGAAGCCCGCCGTCGTGGCCTGCCCCTGTGGGGCGACATCGAGGTCTTTGCCCGCGACAACGCGGCGCCGGTGCTGGCGGTGACCGGTTCCAACGGCAAGAGCACGGTGGTCACCCTGCTGGGCGAGATGGCCCGGGCGGCCGGGCGCAAGGTGCTGGTCGGCGGCAATATCGGCACGCCCGCGCTGGACCTGCTGGGTCAGGATGCCGAGCTGATCGTGCTGGAACTGTCCAGCTTCCAGCTGGAACTCACCGAATCGCTGCGTTGCCTGGCGGCGGCCAATCTGAATCTGAGCCCGGACCATATCGACCGCCACGGCGACATGCCCGCCTATGCGGCCGCCAAGGCCCGGATCCACGCCCATGCCGGGCAGTCGGTGGTGAACGCCGAAGACCCGTTGACCGCCCAGGGCACGCAGGAGCCGGTGCGGCGTTTCGGTTTCGATGAATCCTGCGAATTCCGCCTGCAGGGTGATGCGCTGCAGGTGCGTGGCGAAACCTGGCTGCGGGGCGGAGAACTCAAGCTGCTCGGCACCCACAATCATCTGAATGTGCTGGCGGCTCTGGCCCTGGGTGAGGCAGCGGGCCTGCCGCGCGAGGCCATGTGCCAGGCCGCGCGCGACTTCGCCGGTCTGCCGCACCGCTGCGAATGGGTGGCCGAGCGGCGCGGCGTGCGCTGGATTAACGATTCCAAGGGCACCAATGTCGGCGCCACCCTGGCGGCGCTGGATGGCCTGCCGCCGCGGGTGGTCCTGCTGGCCGGTGGCCAGGCCAAGGGTGGCGATTTCCGTCCCTGGCTGGACCCGCTGAGCCACAAGGGCCGGGCCGTGTTCCTGTTCGGTCAGGACGCCGGCCGGATCGCCCAGGACCTGTCCGCGCTGCCGGGCGGCGTGCCGCTGCATGAGGTGGGCAGCCTGCAGGCGGCGGTGGCCGGGGCGGATGACGTGGCCGAAGCGGGCGACAGCGTGCTGCTGTCGCCGGGCTGCGCCAGCTTCGACCAGTTCAGTGGTTACGCCGAGCGCGGCGAGCGCTTCCGCGCGCTGGTGAGGGCCCTGCCATGAGCCGCGCCCTGAGCATCCTGCCACTGGGCTTCCGCCTGCCGGAACTGGATCGCGGCCTGCTCTGGCCGGTGGCCCTGCTGCTGTCACTGGGGCTGGTCATGGTGGCCTCGGCCTCGGTCGCGGTGGCCGATCGCCACACCGGCGACAGCCTGTACTACTTCTGGCGCCAGCTGGCCTATGCCGGGGTGGGCACCGGTGCTGCCGTGCTCATGCTCAGCGTGCCCATGGCGGCCTGGGAGCGCTCCAGCTTCCTGCTGCTGGCGCTGGCCCTGCTGCTGCTCGCCATCGTGCTGTTTCCGGGGGTGGGCCGCGAGGTCAACGGCGCCCGGCGCTGGATCAATCTGGGGGTGGCGCAGCTGCAGGCCTCCGAGCCCGCCCGGCTGGCCATGTTCCTGTATCTGTCCGCCTATGCGGTGCGTCGCGCCGAGGAACTGCACAGCAGCTGGAAGGGCCTGCTCAAGCCGCTGCTGCCGCTGGGGGCCGCCATCTTCCTGATGCTGCTCGAACCGGATTTTGGCGCTTCGGCCGTCCTGCTGGTGGTCAGCTTCATGCTGCTGTTCCTGGCCGGCGCCCGCCTGCGCGATCTGGCCATCGTCGGCAGCCTGGCCCTGGTCGGCCTGGTCGCGCTGATGCTGTCCGCGCCGTATCGGGTCGAGCGCCTGATGACCTTCCGCGACCCCTGGGCGCATGCCTTCGACGGCGGCTTCCAGCTGACTCAGTCCCTGATCGCGGTGGGTCGCGGCCAGTGGTTCGGGGTGGGTCTGGGCAACAGCGTGCAGAAGCTGCTCTACCTGCCGGAGACCCACACCGACTTCATCTTCGCCATCTACGCCGAGGAATTCGGCCTGCTCGGCGTGCTGGTCCTGCTGCTGCTGCTGGGCGCGGTGCTGCGCGCCAGCCTGCGCATCGCCGCCGCCGCGCTGGAGAAGCAGCAGTTCTTCGGCGCCTATGTGGCCTATGCCATCGGCTTCTGGCTGGTCCTGCAGGCGCTGCTCAACATCGGCGTGAACATGGGCGTGCTGCCGACCAAGGGCCTGCCGCTGCCCTTCATCAGCTACGGCGGCAGCAGCATGGTGGTGTGCTGCGCCGCGGTCGGCCTGCTGCTGCGGGTCGGCCTGGAAGCGCGCCGCGCGGAGGCCACGGCATGAGGCTGCTGGTGATGGCCGGAGGCACCGGCGGGCACGTTTTCCCCGCACTCGCGGTGGCCGAGCAGCTGCGCGCCGAAGGCGTGCAGGTGTTGTGGATGGGCACCCGACGTGGCTTCGAGGCGAAGGCGGTGCCGGCCGCCGGGATCCAGATGGCCTGGATCGATGTCGGCGGGGTGCGCGGCAAGGGTCTGCTGACCCTGCTGGCCGCGCCGTTGCAGATCCTGCGCGCCCTGCTGCAGGCCATCGCCATCCTGCGGCGTTTCCGGCCGCGCCTGGTGCTGGGCATGGGCGGCTACGCTGCCGGCCCGGGCGGCCTGGCCGCCTGGCTGCTGCGGGTGCCGCTGATCATCCACGAGCAGAATGCCGCTGCCGGCACCACCAACAAGTTGCTGTCTCGCGTCGCCCGGCATGTGCTGCAGGCCTACCCGGAGGTGTTCCACGGCGCTCGGGTGGCCACCGTGGGCAATCCGGTGCGGGCGACCCTGGCGAACTTGCCGGCGCCCGCGCAGCGGGCTGTCGGCTCGCACCAGCCTGTACGTGTGCTGGTGCTGGGCGGCAGCCTGGGCGCGCTGGCGCTGAACCGAACCCTGCCAGCGGTGCTGGCCCGTCTCGGCGAGCGGATCACGGTCCGTCATCAGGCGGGTCGCACCCTGGCGGCGGCCCAGCAGGCCTATGCCGAGGCCGGGGGTGCAGCCGGTCTAGAACTGGTCGAGTTCATCGATGACATGGCCGATGCCCTCGGTTGGGCCGATCTGCTGATCTGCCGCGCCGGGGCGCTGACCCTGGCCGAGGTGGCCGCGGTCGGCGTGGCCAGCATCCTGGTGCCATTCCCGCATGCGATCGACGACCACCAGACCCGTAACGCGGAGCACCTGGTCCGCGCTGGTGCGGCCCTGCTGCTGCCGGAAAGCCAGCTCAGCGCCGACACGCTGAACGCGGCCATCGAGCCGCTGCTCGCGGCGCCCGAGCGCCTGTTGCGCATGGCTGAAGCGGCCCGTCGCTGTGCCCGGCCGCAGGCCACCGCGGACATCGCCGCCTACTGCCGGCCTTACCTGGAGGACGCCGCATGATCGACGCCCAGGGATTGCGCCAGATGCTCGCCGCCCGCATGGGCAAGGTGCGGCGTATTCATTTCGTGGGGATCGGCGGCTCCGGCATGGCCGGCATCGCCGAGGTGCTGCTGAATCTGGGCTATCAGGTCAGCGGCAGCGATCTCAATGACTCCGCGGTGACCCGCCGCCTCGTCGCGCTGGGCGCCACGATCAGCCGCGGGCACCAGGCCGCGGCCGTGCAGGGCGCCGATGTGGTGGTTCGTTCCACCGCGGTATCGGCGCAGAATCCGGAAATCGCCGCGGCCCAGGCGGCACGCATTCCGGTGATCCGGCGGGCCGAGATGCTGGCCGAGCTGATGCGCTTCCGCATCGGCATCGCGATCGCCGGCACCCATGGCAAGACCACCACCACCAGCCTCACCGCGGCGGTGCTGGCGGCCGGCGAGCTGGACCCGACCTATGTGGTCGGCGGCCTGGTCAAGAGCAGCGGCAGCAACGCGCGCCTGGGCGCGGGGCCCTACCTGGTGGCCGAGGCGGACGAATCCGACGCCTCCTTCCTGCACCTCACCCCGATGATCGCGGCGGTGACCAATATCGACGCGGATCACATGGAGACCTATGGCGGCGATTTCAACCGCCTGTGCGAGGCCTTCCTGGAGTTCCTGCATTTCCTGCCTTTCTACGGCCTGGCCGTGCTGTGCGCCGATGACCCCCACCTGAACCGGCTGATTCCACGGATCGGCCGGCCGGTGGTGCGCTACGGCCTGGATGCCGGGGCGGATATCCGCGCCGTGGACCTGCACACCGATGCCGGCGGGACCCGCTTCACCGTGGTGGGCGCTGCCGACCAGGATTTCGTCATCCGGCTCAACCTGCCGGGCCGGCACAATGTGCTCAACGCGCTGGCCGCCATCGCGATCGGCCGCGAGCTGGGGGTGGGCGAGGCGGCGATCCAGCAGGCCCTGGACAGCTTCGAGGGCATCGGTCGTCGGGCCGAGCGCCTGGGGCCGCTGTCGCTGGCCGACGGCGAGGCCCTGGTGGTGGACGACTACGGCCACCACCCGCGCGAGATCGCCTGCACCATCGAGGCCATGCGCCACGCCTATCCGGAGCGGCGTCTGGTGCTGCTGTTCCAGCCGCACCGCTACAGCCGCACCCGCGACCTGCTCGACGATTTCGCCGAGGTGCTGGGGCGCGTCGACGTGCTGCTGCTGACCGAGGTCTATGCGGCGGGCGAGGATGCCATCGCCGGTGCGGACGGCCGCTCCCTGGCCCGTGCGATCCGCCTGCGTGGCGACATCGAACCGATTTTCGTGCCGACCCTCGAAGAGGTCGAGCGGCGCCTGGCCGGGGTGCTGGCCGACGGCGATCTGCTGCTGACCCTGGGGGCCGGCAACATCGGCGCCTGGGCCCAGGCCCTGGCCGCGAAAGGGGGCCTGGCATGACGGCCCTGCGCGGTGAGCTGCGCGAGCACGAACCGATGAGCCGGCACACCAGCTGGCGGGTCGGCGGACCGGCCGACATCTGGTACCGGCCGGCCGACCGCGCCGATCTGCAGGCCTTTCTGGCCGGGCGACGGCAGCCCTGCCTGTGGCTGGGCCTGGGCAGCAACCTGCTGGTCCGCGATGGTGGCATCCGCGGCGCGGTCATCACCCTGTATGACGTGCTCACCGAGATGCGCCGGCTGGACGAGCGGCGGGTCTACGTGGAAGCCGGTGCGCATTGCGCGCGCCTGGCCAAGTTCTGCGCCGCGCAGGCCCTGGCCGGCGCCGCCTTCTTCGCCGGCATTCCCGGCACCGTGGGCGGCGCACTGGCCATGAACGCCGGGGCCTTCGGCGGCGAGACCTGGCCGCAGGTGCGGGCGGTGGAGATGCTGGACCCGCAGGGCCAGCTGCACCGCTTCGAGGCGGCCGACTTCCAGTACGGCTATCGCAAGGTTCGGATGCCGCTGGCCGATGGTTTCTTCCTCTCGGCCGAGCTGGAGTTCACCCCCGGCGATGCGGCGGAGGAGGCGGACAAGGTCCGTGCCCTGCTGCGTCAACGCCGGGTCAGCCAGCCAGTCGGGCAGCCCAGCTGCGGCTCGGTCTTCACCAACCCGCCCGGCGACCACGCCGCCCGCCTGATCGAATCCTGCGGGCTCAAGGGCCATCGCATCGGCGGCGCCCAGGTGGCGGAGAAGCATGCCAATTTCATCCTCAACACCGGCCAGGCCAGTGCCGCCGACATCGAGGCCCTGATTCAGCACGTGCAGCAGACCGTGGCGCAGCGCTGCGGGGTCGCGCTGCACACCGAAGTGCGCATCGTCGGGGAGGCCCTGGCATGAGCGCGCGTGACTACGGCAAGGTGGCGGTGCTCTGCGGCGGCTGGTCGGCCGAACGCGAGGTCTCGCTGGTCAGCGGCCGGGCCGCCTTCGAGGCGCTGCGCCGGCAGGGCGTGGAGGCCGAACTCATCGATGCCACCCCGGCGCGGGTGCTGGGGCTGGCCGGCGAGGGTTTCCAGCGGGTGTTCATCGCGCTGCACGGCCGCGGTGGCGAGGACGGTCAGGTCCAGGCTGCGCTGGAACTGCAGGGTCTGCCCTACACCGGCAGCCGCATGGCCGCCTCGGCGCTGACCATGGACAAGGCGGTGACCAAGGCACTGTGGCGCAGCCTGGACATCCCGACCCCGCCCAGCCTGCTGCTGCGTGGCGGCTTTGATCCCGCGGCCGTGGTCGAGGCGCTGGGCCTGCCGATTTTCGTCAAGCCGGCCAACGAGGGCTCGAGCATCGGCATGAGCAAGGTCAGCCGGGCCGAGGATCTGGTCGCGGCGCATGCCGCCGCGGCCGGCTACGACCGCGCCGTGCTCGCCGAGCGTTTCATCGATGGCCAGGAGTACACGGCGAGCATCCTGCAGGGTCAGGCTCTGCCGCTGATCCGGGTCCAGCCGGCCGCGGAGTTTTACGACTACCACGCCAAGTATCAGGCCGAGGACACCGCCTATCACTGCCCCTGCGGCCTGCCGGCCGGGCGCGAGGCCGAACTCCAGGCCCTGTGCCTGCGGGCCTTCGAGACCAGCGGCGCCAGCGGCTGGGGCCGGGTGGATTTCTTCGTGGATCGCGATGGCGCCCCCTGGTGCCTGGAGGTGAACACGGTGCCGGGCCTGACCAGCCATTCGCTGGTGCCGATGGCGGCGCGCGCGGCAGGGATCGACTTCGAGCAGCTGATGCTGCGGATCCTGGACACCAGCCTGGAGGAGGGCGCATGAGCGTGCAGCAGGCGACAGCCGCACGGCCGCTGCCCTCGCTGGATTACGGCGTCGGCGCCGGCATTGCCCTGCTGGTGGCTGGCCTGATCGGTTTCGGCCTGGCCCGGGCAGGGTCGGTGCCCCTGCGCATGGACATCTATGGCGAACTGGGCCGGATCAGCCCGGCGCAGGTGCGGGATATCGCCGCGCCCCTGCTCGGCGCCGGCTTCTTCCAGCTGGACAGCGGCGCCCTGGAGGACCGCCTGCGCGCCGTGCCCTGGGTGCGCGACGCCGTGGTCGAGCGCCTGTGGCCGGACCGGGTGGCGGTGCATCTGAGCAGCTATCGGCCGCTGGCGCTGTGGGGCGAGGATGCCGTGCTCAGCGACGACGGCCATCTGGTACGGCCGGCGGAGCGGCCGCCGCTGGAACTGCAGATCCAGGCACCGACGAACCGCGCCGCCGTGGTTTTCGCCGACCTGCAGGTGGTGCGCAGCCGCCTGCCCGAGGGCTGGCAGCTGGCGCAGTGGTCGCTCAGCGCTACCGGCGACCGCCAGGCCGTGATCACGCAGGGCGAGCGCCGCATCACCCTGGAATTCGGGCGCGAACCGGTGGCCGAGAAATTCAGGCTGCTGGCAGAGGTGGCTCTGCCGGTTCTGCAGCCACGGCTGGCCGAGGTGGCCGCCGTGGATCTGCGCTATCGCAATGGTTTTGCCGTCCGCTGGCTGGACGGAACGTGGAATAAGGACTGATGGCCAAGAAAACTGATCGCAGCAACCTGATCGTGGGCCTGGATGTGGGCACCTCCAAGATCGCCGCGATCGTCGGCGAGGTGACCGGCAATGGCGAGGTCGAGATCGTGGGATTCGGCAGCCATCCCTCGCGTGGCCTCAAGAAGGGCGTGGTGGTCAACATCGAGGCCACGGTGCAGTCGATCAAGCGCGCCGTCGAGGAGGCGGAGCTGATGGCGGGCTGCCGCATCCAGTCGGTCTACGCCGGCATCTCGGGCAGCCACGTGCGCAGCCTCAACTCCAACGGCATCGTCGCCGTGCGCAACCGCGAGGTCAGCCAGCAGGATGTCGACCGGGTGATCGACGCGGCCTGCGCGGTGGCCATTCCGGCCGACCAGAAGCTGCTGCACGTGCTGCCGCAGGAATTCATCGTCGACGACCAGGGCGGCATCTCCGAGCCCATCGGCATGTCCGGCGTGCGCCTGGAAGCCCGGGTGCACATGATCACCGGCAGCGTCAGCGCGGCGCAGAACATCGCCAAGTGCGTGGAGCGCTGCGGCCTGCAGGTGGACAAGCTGATCCTCGAGCAGCTGGCCTCCAGCTACGCGGTGCTGATGGATGACGAGAAGGAACTGGGCGTGTGCCTGGTCGACATCGGCGGCGGCACCTCCGACATCGCCGTGTTCGAGCATGGCGCCATCCGCCACACGGCGGTGATTCCGATCGGCGGCGACCACGTCTCCAACGACATCGCGGTGGCGCTGCGGGCCCCGCCCAAAAACGCGGACGACATCAAGATCAGGCACGGCTGCGCGCTGCCGGAGCTGCTGGAAGGCGAGGAGATGATCGATGTCTCCGAGGTCGGCGACCGGCCGAACCGGCGCATGTCGCGGCATGTGCTGACCGAGGTCATCCGCGCGCGGATGGAAGAACTGTTCCGGCTGATCCTGCGCGAGGTGCGCCGGGGCGGCTTCGACACCATGCCCGCCGGTGGCGTGGTGCTGACCGGCGGCAGCTCGCAGCTGCGCGGCGCGGTGGAGCTGGCGGAGGAGGTTTTCGAGGTACCGGTGCGATTGGGGCTGCCGACCGGCGTCTCCGGACTGTCGGACGTGGCGCGTGACCCTGGGCACGCCACGGGCATCGGCTTGTTGCGGTTCGGCTCGCAGAGCCAGCCACAGGCGCCAGGGAAATACGGGGAGTCGACGTTCGGCCAGGTGCTGGCGCGAATGAAGAGCTGGTTTACGGGCAATTTCTGATTTTTGTTGTGTTGAGTTCACGTCATTTGAACGAGGAGAGTTGCAATGGGTGAGGTATTCGAAGTCATGGAAACGCAGACCAAGGAAGCGGTCATCAAGGTGGTCGGCGTCGGCGGCGGTGGCAGCAACACCGTCAACCAGATGGTGGCCGCCGGCATCAAGGGCGTGGAGTTCATCTGCGCCAACACCGACGCGCAGCATCTGCGTCGCTGCGGGGCCGACGTGCTGCTGCCGATCGGGCAGCAGATCACGCGGGGTCTGGGTGCCGGTGCGGACCCGAACGTCGGCCGCCAGGCCGCGCTGGAGGATCGTGACCGCATCATCGAGCTGATCGAGGGCACGGACATGCTGTTCATCACCGCCGGCATGGGTGGTGGCACGGGCACCGGCGCGGCGCCGGTGGTGGCCGAGATCGCCCGCGAGATGGGCATCCTGACCGTCGCCGTGGTGACCAAGCCGTTCCAGTTCGAGCGGGCCAAGCGCATGACCGTGGCCAAGCACGGCATCGAGGAACTGAACAAGCACGTGCATTCGCTGATCGTGATCCCGAACGAGCGCCTGCTGCCGGTGCTGGGCAAGGGCGTGTCGATGCGTGACGCCTTCACCGCCTCCAACGACGTGCTGCACAACGCGGTGCAGGGCATCGCCGAGATCATCTCCTGTGAGGGCGAGATGAACGTCGACTTCGCCGACGTCAAGAAGGTGATGGGCGTGCAGGGCATGGCCATGATCGGCATCGGCACCGGCAAGGGCGAAGACCGGGCCAAGCAGGCGGCGGAAGCCGCGCTGTCCTGCCCGCTGCTGGAGGAACTCTCGATTCAGGGCGCCGAAGGCCTGCTGGTCAATGTCACCGGCGCGGACCTGACCATCGACGAGTACACCCAGGTCATGGAACTGATGACCGAGGCGGCCTCCGAGTCGGCCGAGGTCATCGTCGGTACGGTGGACGATCCGGATGCGGGCGATACCCTGCGGGTCACCGTGGTGGCCACCGGCCTGGACTCGCAGCTCAAGCGCTCCATGCCGGAGCCGCAGTCGCCGCGGGTGACCACCATTGGCCAGGCCAAGCAGCAGGCCGAGCCGAAGGTCGACGAGCTGAAGGTGGCCGTGCCCAAGCGGGCGGCGGCCGGAGGCGGTCGGGGCCTGGATCACGGCAATGCCGCACCGAGCCTGCGGGATGACGACTGGCTGGACGTGCCGGCCTTCCTGCGGACCCAGGCGGACTGAGCCGCAGGGCCAGCCTCAGGCGAAAGTGACGGCCCGGCGACGGGCCGTCGGCCGGCGCTGCCGGCTACAGCACAAATGACGTGATCCGACCCGTCGCGCAGTGGTCTGCGCGACGGGTCTTTTTGTTTCTGGATTAAGAACTTGCGCTAAACATCCGTTATCCTGAGGAAAAAATGTATTTTGTTGCAATGCACAATGAAAAACTGTACTATACTCGCAACCAAATACGTCCGCTGATCGTGTTAGGCAGACACTGACGACGGTCAGGGGATAATGGAGACAGCACTCGGAATGCTCAGACAACGCACATTGCAAAGCGACATCCGCGCCACCGGCGTGGGCCTGCACTCGGGCGAGAAAGTGTCACTGCACCTGAAACCGGCCGCGGTGGACACCGGCATCGTGTTCCGGCGCAAGGACCTCAAGCCCGTGGTGGACGTGCCGGCGGCTGCCGCGCTGGTCAAGGACACCACCCTGTGCACCGCGCTGGACCATGACGGCGTGCGCGTCGCCACCATCGAGCATCTGATGTCCGCCTTTGCCGGTCTGGGCGTCGACAACTGCATCGTCGAGCTGTCCTCGCCGGAAGTGCCGATCATGGACGGCAGCGCCGGTCCCTTCGTGTTCCTGATCCAGTCCGCCGGTATCGCCGAGCAGGACGCGCCCAAGCGGCTGATCCGGATCACCCAGCCGGTCACCGTGCAGGACGGCGACAAATGGGCCCGCTTCGAGCCCTATGAAGGATTTTCGGTCGATTTCGCCATCGAATTCGATCACCCGGTGTTTGCCGACGGCGTGCAGTCCGCACGCATCGATTTCGGCAGCACCAGTTACGTGCGTGAGGTCAGCCGGGCACGGACCTTCGGCTTCATGCGCGACATCGAGTATCTGCGTTCGCACAACCTGGCCCTGGGCGGCAGCCTGGACAATGCCATCGTGCTGGACGACTACCGGGTACTGAACGAGGACGGCCTGCGCTACGACGATGAATTCGTCCGGCACAAGATCCTCGACGCCATCGGCGACCTGTACCTGATGGGGCACAGCATCGTTGGGGCCTACACCGGTTTCAAATCGGGCCACGCACTCAATAATCAGTTGGCACTGGCTTTGCTTGCCGACAAAAAGGCCTGGGAACTGGTGACTTACGAAGATCAGGCACAGGCACCGGTGAGTTATGCACCGGGTCTGGCGCCCGTTTGAGCGGACTGGGCAATGAAGGCCCCGGGTCGGACCTGTATCTGACACCGGACAAGATTCAACTGGTAACGAGAATTTACGCTTTTCAGTAATTGAGCGTTTCTATACCTTAGGTCGGATGCCCACAGGGGGGAGTCGGTCAGCAGCACAAGGCTGTCGTCTTCGATGCAGGCGACCTGCACGTGGCCATGAAAGGCGCGGGGCAGGGTCTGCTCGATGAGCGACTGGATGCTGCAGTGCAAACTCACCCGAGACCACAGGTTCGTCAGCGCATCGCGGGCGAGATCTGAAAATTGATGCCGGCTCAAGGTAGACCAAGGAGGAGTGAGGCGGGGATGCCCAGTGTATCGACAGATGAATTGAAGGTGAATCTGGCAGCAGTGCCCATGCGCATCGGAATGGCGATGTTCGGGGGTGGCCTGCTGCTGGTCGCCACGCTGGCCTTCGCCGTTGGTCGCATGACCGCACCGGCCGCCGTGCAGGGCGGTCTGAGCCTCAAGCATATCGAGGATCTGCGGCCTGCCCTGGCCGAACAGCGGACCCGCCTGCAGCAAAGCCGCGAGCAGATGTCGGCCAATCAGCTGGCGATCTCGCGCCGCCTGGGGCAGATGCAGGCCGAGGTGCTGCGCCTCAACGCCGCCGGCCAGAAGCTGACCGAGCTGGCGCAGCTCGACATCGACGAATTCGATTTCGCCTCGCCGCCGGCCATCGGCGGCCCGATCCATCCCTCCGATGATCTGCTGACGCCCACCGATGGTGCGCTGGAGCAGCTGGAGATGGAGCTGGAACTCAAGGCCCGGCAGCTCGACGTGCTGGAGCATTTCCTCATGGTCAGCCAGCTGCACTCGGAGCAGTTCCCCTCCGGCTGGCCGGTACGCAAGGGCTGGATCTCCTCCCTGTTCGGCCGTCGCAGCGACCCCTTCACCGGTCGCAGTGCGCGGCATGACGGGATTGACTTCGCCGCCACCTATGGCAGCGACGTGGTCGCGGTGGCCGCCGGCGTGGTCTCCTATTCCGGCAGTCGCAGCGGCTACGGCAAGGTCGTAGAGATCAATCACGGCAATGGCTATGTGACCCGCTATGGTCACAACAGCCGCAATCTGGTCAAGGCCGGCGACAAGGTGGAAAAGGGCGAGCGCATCGCCCTGGTGGGCCGTTCCGGTCGCGCCACCGGCGCCCACGTGCATTTCGAGGTGCTGGTCGACGGCCAGCGCATCGACCCCAAACAGTACATCGCCCAGCGCTGATCGTTCCGGCGGCACCAGTCGGCGTCGCGGCCTGTCTGCCCGACGCCTGATTCACGCGGGCCGCGGCGACCGGCACGGCTTCGCTGCCACGGCGCCGGCGGGCGGCGGGGTCGCTGGCCGAGGGTCAAAAACGGTATCATTGCGCCTTTTTCGGCTCCGCCGCGCGGAGTCCGCCGCAAGGAACTCATGGCCAATTTCCTCAGCAAGCTATTCGGCAGCCGCAACCAGCGCCTGCTGAGCCGACTGCAGCCGATCGTCGACAAGACCGCGGCCCTGGAACAGGGCATGCAGGCGCTGTCCGACGAGGCGCTGAAAGCGAAGACCGA
>JBFJTN010000042.1:0-19011 GCA_041625325.1 Oceanococcus sp.
ATCATCGTCGCGATCCAGATCCACGCCCAGCTGCTCGGTGATCAGTTCGGCATAGGCGCGCCTGTCACAGCGCTGCCCGCTGCCGCTCAGCCGCTGCCACAGGGCCTCGACCTCATCCATCAGGGCGTGATGGTCCCAGCCCGGCCGATACCACTCCAGCAGGCTGAATTCGCGATTGTGCCAGCGGCCCTGCTCATCCGCCCGGAACACCGGGCTGATCTGCCAGATCGGCCCGCTGCCGGCGGCCAGCAGGCGCTTCATGTGGTACTCCGGCGAGCTCTGCAGCCAGCCCTGCCCGTCGGCCAGCGCGAGGCTGTCGATCTGCGGATCGGTCGCCGCCGCGGCGGCCAGCACCGGGGTCGTGACCTCCAGGCAGGCACGCTCGGAAAAAAAAGCCCGGATGCTCGCCAGCATCCGGGCCCGGGCCTGCAGCGCGGCCAGGCTGGCGCTGGGGCGCCAGTCCCGCCCCGCTCCTGCACTCATGCGCGGGAGACGTACTCGCCGCTGCGCGTATCGATCTTCAGCTTGTCGCCGATCTCGATGAACAGCGGCACGCGCACCACGGCGCCGGTTTCCAGGGTGGCCGGCTTGCCGCCGCCGCCGGAGGTGTCGCCACGCACGCCGGGGTCGGTCTCGGACACTTCCAGCTCGACGAAATTCGGCGCCTCGACGGACAGGGGCGAGCCGTTGTACAGGGTCACGGTGCAGACATCCTGCTCGCGGATCCACTTGCTCGCATCGGCCACGGCGTTCGCATCGGCCGTATACTGTTCGTAGGAATTCGGCTCCATGAAGTGCCAGAATTCCCCGTCGTTGTAGAGGTATTGCAGGTCCAGTTCATGCACATCCGCGGCTTCGACGCTATCGCCGGACTTGAAGGTCCGCTCGACCACGCGGCCATTCTTCAGATTGCGAACCTTGACCCGGTTGAAGGCCTGACCCTTGCCCGGCTTGACGAACTCGTTCTCGACGATGTTGTAGGGATCGCCATCCAGCATGATCTTCAGGCCGGCCTTGAACTGGTTGGTCGCGTAGGTGCTCATGGACATTGATGCTCGGAAAATTCAGCCCGCTATGATACCCCAAGGCCCCGCGCCCGCCCACGCACAGGACACCACCGCAACGGCGCCCGCGGACTGGCAGCGCAGCCTGCGCGAGGCCTATCGCGACCCACGCGCCCTGCTCGCCGCCTTGCAGCTGGACCCGGAAGCGGTGGACTGGCTGGATGCCGGCGCCCTGGACTTCCCGCTGCGCGTGCCGCGCGGATTCGTCCAGCGCATGCAGCCCGGCAACCCCCGCGACCCGCTGCTGCTGCAGGTGCTGCCCCGGCGCGCCGAGGCCCGGGAAGCGCCCGGCTACGTGGCCGACCCGCTGAACGAGCGCGAGTTTCATCACACCCCGGGGCTGATCCACAAATATCATGGCCGCGCGCTGCTGATCACCACCGCCGCCTGCGGCATCCATTGCCGCTACTGTTTCCGTCGCAGCTTTCCCTATGACGAGGCGCGCGAAGGGGCCGATGGCTGGGCACCGGCGCTGGCCACACTGGAGGCCAGCCCGGACATCGAGGAGATCATCCTGTCCGGCGGTGATCCCCTGAGCCTGTCGGACGCCCGCCTGCAGCGGCTGTTCGACCGGCTCGAGGCGATTCCCCATCTGCGGCGCCTGCGCATCCACAGCCGTCAGCCGGTGGTGCTGCCGGAGCGGATCACCGATGCGCTGCTGGCGATGCTCGGTCGCAGCCGCCTGCAACAGGTCATGGTGCTGCACAGCAATCACCCCAACGAACTGGACGGCGGTGTCGAGCAGGCGCTGGCGCGGCTGCGCCAGCGCGGCATCACCCTGCTCAATCAGAGCGTGCTGCTGGCCGGGGTCAACGATAATGCCCAGGTCCTGGCCCGCCTGAGCAAACGGCTGTTTTCCTGCGGCGTGCTGCCCTACTACCTGCATGGCCTGGACCGGGTCGCCGGATCCGCCCATTTCGAGGTTACAGACGCAGCGGCTCGTGGCATCATGCGGAGCTTGAATGCGATGTTGCCGGGCTATCTGGTACCGCGGCTGGTCCGGGAACTGCCCGGCGCCAGCGGCAAATTGCCGGTGCACTGGTAGCGGGCCCACGTCAGAAAACCAAGCCCAGTGCTGAGCGGAGGACAAACAGCACCATGCGTCAGCGGATCACTATCAAGGGCGAGCTCCTGGTGCTCGCCCACACGCCGAACGCCGCCAAGCAGATCGAATCGCTGCTGCGCTCCGCCGGACATTCCGTTCATGTGATCGTGGCCCCCGGCCTGGACAGCTTCACGGACATCATCGAGAAGTCCGAGGTCTGCATCGCGATCCACGACGCCGAATTCGGTGACTGCGACCTGATCCAGGTCGTCGAAGCGGTCGGCCGGGTCAAGCCCCGGCTCCCGGTCCTGCTGCTGAGCAACAACAGCGACCCGCGGGCGGTGACCGAAGCGATGAGCAAGGGCGCTCGCGCCATCATCTCCCTGTCCAATCCCACCCACCTGGAATTGCTGCTGCAGCAGGAATTCGAGGGCTACCAGCTGCACGCCGAGCTGCAGGGCCTGCGCAACAAGCTGGCCGAGCTGGAGAATGTCCGCACCCAGGACCTGGGCACCACCGCGGCACCCGGCCTGCGCGTGCAGGAGGGCATCGTGGTCCAGGCCAACATGGCCCTGGCCCAGGCGCTGCATTACTCGGACCCGGAAGAGCTGGTCGCCCTGCCCTTCATGGATCTGGTCGATTCGGAAGACCAGGAGCGGGTCAAGAAGCTGGTCAAGGAATGCCTGAAGCGGCACAAGGGCGAGGAACAGGTGGAATTCATGCTGGCCACGGCAGGCGGCTCCACCTATCCGCTCAAATGCCGCTTCATCCCGATCGAGCACGACGGCGAACCG
Source organism: Oceanococcus sp. (assembly GCA_041625325.1). Classification (GTDB taxonomy): domain Bacteria; phylum Pseudomonadota; class Gammaproteobacteria; order Nevskiales; family Oceanococcaceae; genus Oceanococcus. The sequence continues at coordinate 2,904 of JBFJTN010000042.1, forward strand.
GCCCTGGAAGTGCGTGGCCTGGAGTCCCTGATCGCCAGCCCGGCGGCGCCGAGCGCCGGTGGCGGCATTGCCCGCCAGGCCCTGTATCAGGCCATCACGGAGCGCGCCAAATCGGCGAGCAAGAAAAACCTGGTCTCGCTGGTGTTTTTCAGCATCGACGAATTCGAGGACATCGAGCAGCGGGTGGGCTATGCCGGGGCCGAGGAACTGGTCGAGCAGGCGATCAAGATGCTGCGCAAGGACGCGATGGAAAGCGATCAGATTTTCCGCTTCTCGCCCTCGGAATTCGCCCTGGTCGGCCAGCGCGATTCGCTGGATTCGATCACCGACCTTTTGGCCAACTATCAGCGTGGCCTGGCCCGACACATCTTCAATGCGGCGAGCAAGGAAGTCTCCTGCACCGTCAGCGTCGTGGTGCATCCGATGGACACCACGCCGGAAAACCCGGAAGAGCTGCTGCGCAGCATGCGCGAGGAGTCTCGCGCCCTGGAAAGCAAGGGCGGCAACAGCCTGACCGTGGTCGGCGGCGCGGCCAAGGCCATCGAGCGACAGAAGAAGAGCGAACAGTGGCTGACCCGGATCAAGAAGGCCCTGGCCAATGACCGCTTCGAGCTGGCCTACCAGAACATCGCCAGCCTGTCCGGCGAGGAGCGCCAGTTCTCGGACATCCTGATCCGCATGCTGGACGACAACAGCCAGGAACTGCTGGCCCGCGAGTTCATACCCACCGCCGAGCACAATGGCCTGATGCCGGACATCGACCGCTGGGTGATCAATCGCGCGGCCCAGGTGATCAAACAGCAGATCAAGGAACGTCGAGACCCGCTGTTCTTCATCCGCATCTCCGAGGACACGCTGGCCCAGGGCCAGGATTTCGAGGCCTGGCTGGTGCAATTCCTCCAGCGAGAACCGCATGTGAAGGGCCACATGGTGCTGGTGTTCCGCGAGATGCACCTGCAGGACTACATGAAGTCGGCCCTGAACCTGGTCAATGCCGCGCGCTCCATGGGCCTGGAGACCGCCCTGGACCATTTCGGCAAGAACCGCATGTCACATCAGCTGCTGGCGCGGATGAAAATCCACTACGTCAAGCTGCACTGGGACTTTACCGAGGTGGTCACCGGCTCCGGCAGCTCGGAACTGGAACAGCTGGAGGTCATCATGGAACAGGCCCGGGCCAACAAGATCAAGACCATCGCCGAACGGGTGTCCGATGCCAACACCATGGCCCGCCTGTGGCAGCTGGGCGTCAACTACATCATGGGCAGCCACGTGCACGAGCCGGATCGGGAGCTCACCAGCACCAGTTTCCGCCTGGGCTGATCCGGCGGCCGGGAGCCTTCGGCAAGGCCCGCGCCAGAATCAGGCGCGCAGGCGCGGCAGAAAGCGTGGCACCCGCCGCTGGTATTCGGCATAGCGGGGGTATTTGCCGGCCGAGATGCTTTCCGACAATTCCGAGCTGCCGCGAAACAGCAGGATCAGCAGCAGGCAGCCGGCAATGCTCCAGTTCAGCCCGCCCTGCGCGACCACGCTGAAGCCGAAGAACACCACCCAGATCGACTGCTCGGCGAAATAGTTCGGATGCCGCGAGCGGGCCCACAGGCCGGAATCCACGAATCCCCGGGCATAGGGCTCGTCCAGGTCCTCACCCGCCGCGATCCGCCGATGCTTTTCCTGCTGGAAGCGCCATTGCTGCTGGTCCGCCACCGTCTCGAACAGCACCAGCAGCAGGAACAGCATGGCGAGCAGGCCATCCCAGAGGCTCAGCGGGCCTTCGGCCAGCACGATGGGCAGGCAGATCAGCAGCAGCAGGGCGTGCTGGTACAGGGAGATGAACAGCAGATTGAACAGGCCGAAGCGCAGGCGTCCCTGCAGGGCGGGATTCTGCCGCACATGGGCCCAGCGGTAGTCCTCATGGCCGGTCCAGAACTTCCAGCGATACGCCCCATGGCGCGAGAAGTTGTAGGTCAGCCGGATGCCCCAGACGGTGGCCAGCAGACTCATCAGCAGCATGCGCTCCGGCATGCCGGCCAGCACGGTGATGGTCCAGCAGTACAGCGGCGGCGTGATGCTCCAGAGCTTGTCGACCTGACTGTAGTTGCCGCTCAGCTCGCTGACCACGAAGCACAGGCCGGCAAAGCCGAGCATCTGCCAGGTGACCACGCGCAGCCACTCCCATTGCCGGGGATCCGGCGGCGCATCGAAGTGCCAGGCCAGCCATGGCCCCAGGACCAGGGTGGCGAGCAGGATGACGGCGGTTCTTCCCATGGCGACGACTCCTTCGGTTCAGGCCCGCCTGCTGCGATGCGGGTCGCCGCGGCTCAGGCGGCGCTGGCCATGCTGGCCGAACCCTGGCCGGCGGCGATGTGTTCCACCGCCAGATAGGCAAAGGCCATGGCCGGCCCCAGGGTGGAACCCGGGCCGGGATAGGTTTTGCCCATGACCGCGGCGGAACAGTTGCCGACCGCGTAGAGCCCGGGGATGACACTGCCATCGGCGCGCATCACCCGACCGGCGTGATCGGCGTCCAGGCCGCCCTTGGTGCCCAGCTCGCCCGGGGTCACCTTGAGGGCGTAGTACGGCCCCTGGCTCAGCGGCCCCATGCAGGGATTCGGCTTGACGCTGGCGTCCCCGTAATAGGTGTCGAAGACGTTCTCGCCCTTGTGGAAGTCCTCATCCACGCCGCGCGCCGCCATGCCATTGAAGCGCTCCACCGTGGCGCTCAGCGCGCCCGGCTCGATGCCCAGCTGGGCGGCGAGTTCCTCGAGGCTGTCCGCCTTGAAATAGACCTCGCCCAGCCATTCGGCGGGAATCTTGCTGTCCGGCTGCAGCTGCGGCGGCATGATCGGCCCCAGCGGATATTTCTTGCGGTACTGGCTGTCCGCGATGAACCAGCAGGGCACGCTGCAGCCGGTCTTCTGATGGTCGCGGTAGATCGAATAGACCACCTCGGTATAGGGACCTGCCTCGTTGCAGAAGCGCTGCCCCCGCCCGTTCACCATGATGGCGTGCGGGAAGGCACGCTCGACGAACAGGCCGGTGGCCCAGCCCGAGCCGGGCACCACGACCGAGGGCGTGCCCCAGGTCAGGTCCATGAAGCGGGTGCCCGCACCCAGCGCCAGGCCGGCACGGATGCCGTCGCCCTGATTGATGCCGGGTGCGATGGACCAGCGGATATCGGTAGGCTGCGGCAGATACTGATCGCGCATGGCCTGGTTGGACTCGAAGCCCCCGGCAGCCAGGATCACGGCCCGCCGTGCCCGGATGCGCAGGCTGCGGCCCTGCTGTTCGATCACCGCGCCGACCACCTGTTCACCTTCGGTGATCAGTTCCTTCATCGCGGTGTTCAGCCACAGGGGCACTTTTTCCTTGAGCATGGCGTGGCGCAGCGCGGCCACCATGCCCTGTCCCAGCACCTGCCGCCGGTCACGCGCGGTCCTGCGCCGCCAGGCGAAATCGCTGAAGTAGCGCAGGACCATCTTCAGGAACAGCAGCGGCCAGCCGCGGGTGCGACACAGCAGGGCGTGGGCCTCGACCTGGTTCATCGCGATGCGACCCATCAGCAGGGTGCCCGGATAGGGCGCCCGCTGATTGTCGAACTCCTCGCCGAGCAGGCTGGCGTCGAAGTCCTCCGGCTCCATCGTGCGGTAGCCGGGCTTGCCGCCCGGCAGATGCGGGAAATAGTCGGGATAGATCGAAATGGCGCGAAAGCGCACGTCGAAGCGCTCGGCCATGTAGTGGACCATTTCCTTGGCCCGCTTGAGATAGGCGTCCAGACGGCGCGGCTCGACCTCGCCCTCGGTCAGCAGCTCCACGTAGCCCTTGGCCTCGGCGAAGCTGTCCGCGCAGCCCAGCTTTTCCATCTGCTCGTTGCAGGGCACCCAGATGCCCCCGCCGGACACCGCGCTGGTGCCGCCGTACTTGTCCGATTTCTCGATCAGCAGCGCATCAAGGCCACGGTCACTGGCGCACAGGGCGGCGGTCATCCCGCCGGCACCCGAACCCACGACCAGCACATCGACTTCCCTGTCCCAGACTTGCGTCATGATGCTGTCCCGCCGCGCTCAGATGAAGAAGTCGGTGTTGTCCATGCCCAGGGTCACCGCACCGAGATTGCGGCCGAACTGGTCCGGATTGTTGGCGTAGTGGGCCCGCGCCGCATAGATGTCCAGCATCCGCCCGTTGAGCGGGAAGTCGGAGAAGATGCCGCGGCCACCACAGGCCGAGAACAGCTGATAGGCGTGCTGGGCGCAACGATCCACCACCTGGGAGGCCTGATGGCGGAAATGCAGGCGCTGGCCGATGTCGTCCAGCGGCTCGCCGGCGCGGATCTTGCCCATCAGCACCTCGAAATTGCGATTCAGCACCAGCTTCATCTCGTCGATGGCGCTCATGGTCTGGGCCACCGCCAGCTGGGCCGGGCCCTGCTCCGCGGTCTTGCTGCCCATGTTGCCGACCTGCACCTTGCCGAAGTCGACAAAGCCGTCGAGCATGCCCTGCAGCGCACCGATCGCCGCCGAGGACACCGCGCGGACGAAGATCTGGCCAAAGGGCAGCTTGTACAGATCGGCGGTGAAGGTGTCCCGCCCCGGATTGGTCCCCATGAAACCGTCGGAGGCCTTGTGGGTGCGATGTTCCGGCACGAACACGTCCTCCACCAGGATGTCGTGCGAGCCGGTGGCCTTCAGACCCATCACATGCCAGGTGTCGACGATCTTGTAGTCGGACTTGGGCAGCAGGAAGGTGCGATATTCCGGCGGCTGGCCTTCGCTGAAGATCAGCCCGCCGAGGAAGACCCAGTCGCAGTGCTCGATGCCACTGGAGAAGCCCCAGCGACCGCTGAACTTGAAGCCGCCTTCCACCGGCGTGACCTGACCCTTGGGCATGTAGGTCGAGGCGATACGCACATCGGTATTCTCGGCCCAGACTTCCGCCGCGGCGCGCGGATCAAACAGGGCGATCTGCCAGTTGTGCACGCCGATCACGCCGTAGATCCAGGCGGTGGACATGCAGCCCTCCGCCAGGGTCATGCAGATCTCGTAGAAGACCTGCGGGTCCATCTCGTAGCCGCCGTACTGCTTCGGCTGCAGGACCCGGAAAAAGCCGGCCTCCTGCATTTCCGCCACGGTCTCGTCCGGCACCTTGCGCTGCTGGGCGGCCCGGCTGGCCCGCTCGGCCAGCACCGGCACCATGTCGCGGGCGCGCTGAATCAGAATTTCGGGGGTGACTTCGGACACGATGAACTCCTTGAATCGGACGGTGGGACCGCAGCGGGTCCGCAGACGAATAAGGAGGTTTTCTCAAAATCGGCTGCCAGGGGCTTCGTCCGAAATGACTAGCCCCCGCGCCGATGCAAGCTTCAGTCCATGCCGATGGCGAACTGTTCCAGTTCCTCCGCGCAGTCCTCCAGCGAGTACTGCACGTCCAGCATCTGCATGGCGATGGCGCTGATCGCATTCATGGTGGCGTCCTGCCGGGCGGCCGAATCGATGCGCGCCTTGAAGGCCCGGTTCAGGGTGCTCAGATCATCGAACAGGGCGCTCAATCCGGACATGCTCCAGTCCGGCGTCTGGCCCTTGCGCTGTTTCAGCAGCTGTCCCAGATACCAGGCGCCGGCCAGCCGCGAGAGCAGTTCCTCCATCGTCTGGAAGGGCAGATGGGTCCGTGCCAGGCCCTTGAGATTGGCCAGGATCGGGCAGTCCGAGTTGGCCATGATCAGACCCATCAGCGCGCTCAGGGCGGTCTGCGCATCGCAGTCACGCTCGATGTTGCGGTGCGGGGTTTCGACCACCACGCGGACCCGCTCGTAGGACATCACCGCATTGAAGGTGCTGACCAGCTCTTCCAGGTCCACCGCGGCCGGGCAGTACGGCGTGGTCGCGGCATTCAGGGGACAGTTCTCGCACTGATGCCGCTCCAGACGGGTCCAGTCGCCCTGCCCTTCCCGCCGGCTGGCCGGCGCGTCGACCTCGACCGGGAACTCGATGGTCTTGAGAGATTCGTGCTCGAAACGGTACCTGATCTTCATGCCCACCTCCCCTGGCCGTCAGACTAGCACGCTGCGCACCCCGGCCGGGAGTGGAGGCTCAGGGATCCGGGGTCCAGCGGAATTCGGCGGGAATCTCCGGATCCGGCAGGTCCGGCTGCTGCTGGGCATTGTTCAGGGCGAAGATGTAGCTGAGCACCTGGGCCACCGCCAGATAGAGACCCGAGGGAATTTCCTGATCCACCTCGACATGGCGATACAGGGCACGGGCCAGCGGCGGCAGTCGCAACTGCGGCACCTTGTGTTCACTGGCCAGCTCACGGATCACCGCGGCCAGATGATCGGCGCCCTTGGCCACCAGCGTGGGCGCCCCATTGCCGGCCGGGTCGTAGCGCAGGGCCACCGCAAAGTGCTGCGGGTTGTTGATCACCACGCTGGCCTGCGGAATCTGCTGGGCCATGCGCTTGCGCGCCATCTGTTGCTGCAGCTGCCGGATCTGCTGCTTGACCTCGGGCTTGCCCTCGGTCTCCTTCATCTCGTCCTTCACCTCCTGCAGGGTCATGCGCAGCTGCTTGCGGTGGTGGAAGTACTGGAACGGGACATCGATGCCGGCGATCACCGCCAGACCGACGCACAGGCTCGCCAGGGTGATCAGACACATGGTCAGGCCGCTGGCGACCCCGGTGTCCAGGTCCAGCGCTCCCAGCGACAGCACCCGCTCGTGCCAGCTCCACAGCACGATCACCGACAGACCGCCCAGCAGCAGGAATTTGAGCACCGCCTTGACCAGTTCCACCAGGGCATTGACCGAGAAGATCCGCTTGATCCCGCTCAGCGGATTGAGACGTGCCGGGTCCGGCGCCAGCGCCTTGGTCGAGAAGTTCCAGCCACCGAACAGCAGCGGGGCGACGAAGGCCGCCAGAAACCCCACCGCCAGCAGGGGCAGCAGCCAGAGCAGCCCCAGCCAGAGATCATTGGCAAAATGCTCGCCCATGCGGGTCACGCTCATCACATGCTCGCGCTCCAGGCTCAGCCCGCCACGCAGCAAGCGCTCGGCCAGCTCGCCCAGCTCGCCACCAAGAATCGCGATGGCCAGCACGGCCAGGGCCACACCGGCCAGATTGCCCAGTTCGCGCGAACGCGGCACCTGGCCCTTCTCCCGCGCCTCGCGCAGGCGCTTGGGGGTGGGCTCTTCGGTTTTTTCCGCTGCGCTGTCCGCCATCGGCTACTGCCACAGTCCCGGCAGCCGGTCGAAGGCCAGAATCACCGCTTCGGTGAAGCGCGCCTGCAGCGTGGGCAGGGTCAGCAACACCATCACCAGCCCGAGGATGAGCGAGGCGGGAAAGCCGATCGCGAACAGGTTCAGCGCCGGTGCGGCGCGGCTGATCACGCCAAAGGACAGATTGACCAGGAGCAAGGCGATCACCCCCGGCAGCGCCACCTGCATGGCGCCCACGAAGACCTGGGAAAACCACTGCACCGGGGCCATGGCACTGTCCGCCTGCAGCACCAGCACGCCCGGCGGCTGCTCGGTCAGGCTCAGGGCCAGCCATTGCACCACCTGCACATGACCACCGCCGGCCAGGAACAGCAGGATGGCCAGTATCGAGAAGTACTGCCCCAGCACCGGCGAACTGGCGCCGTTGAGGGGATCGGTCATCTGGGCGAAACCCAGGCCCATGGACAGACCCAGAATCTCGGCCGCCAGACGCACCAGTTCGAACACCAGCACCAGACTCATCGCCATCAGCACGCCCAGCGCCAGCTCCTGCAGCAGCGCCAGCCACCAGGCCGCGCTGCCGGGCTCCGGCAGATTCAGCTCGGGCATCAGCGGCCCCACCAGCGCGGTGCAGGCGCAGGCCAGGACCAGGCGCAGGCGCGGTGACAGCACCCCGCTGCCGAAGACCGGCATGGCCATCCAGATCGCCCCGATGCGCAGGAAGGTCCAGAGGTACACGGTGGCGATCTCGACCAGCTGGCTGAGCATCAGCACGAGCGGCCGCCTACTGGATCAGGGCCGGAATGTCGCTGATCAGGCGCCGGGTGAAATCGATCAGCAGCCGCAGCATCCAGGGCCCCGCGACCAGAAAGGCCAGGCCCATGCCGACCAGCTTCGGGATGAAGGACAGGGTCATTTCCTGGATCTGGGTCGCGGCCTGGAACAGCCCGACAACCAGACCGATCAGCAGTGCCGTCAGCAGCAGTGGCGCGGACAGCAGCAGGGTCAGCTTGAGGGCCTGCTGGCCCAGACTCATGACCGTATCCGGGCTCACAGGGCGAAACTCGCGGTCAGCGAGCCGACCACCAGGGCCCAGCCATCGACCATCACGAACAGCATGATCTTGAAGGGCAGCGAGATCAGCATGGGTGACAGCATCATCATGCCCATGGACATCAGGGTGGAGGAGATGACCAGATCGATGACCACGAAAGGTATGAACAGCATGAAGCCGATCTGGAAGGCGGTGGTCAGCTCACTGGTGACAAAGGCCGGGATCAGCACCCGCAGGGGCACGTCCGCCTCGCTCTGATAGCCATCCTCCACGCCGTCGATCTCGGCGAAGCTGAGCAGATTGGTCTCCCGGGTCTGCGCCATCATGAAGGCGCGCAAGGGCGCTTCGGCCGCCGCCAGCGCCTGCTCCGCGGGGATTTCATCATCCAGGTAGGGCTTCAGCGCGTCGGCATAGATGCGCTCCAGCACCGGGCCCATCACGAAGAACGACAGCATCAAGGCCAGACCGACCAGGATCTGGTTCGACGGGGTCTGGCCGGTGCCCAGCGCGCTGCGCAGCAGGCCCAGCACGATCACGATGCGCGGAAAGGCGGTCATGCTCAGCAGGATCGCGGGAAGCAGCGTGATCGCCGTCATGGCGAGCAGGATCTGGATGGACAGGGTCCAGGTCTGCGCCCCGTCGCTGCCTTCCGACACCACCAGCGCCGGCAGGCCGGCCGCCGGTGCGGCCAGCGGCAGCAGGATCAGCAGCAGCCCCAGGCAGAGCCTCACGCCGGCTTGTCCCTGGCCTGGGCCGCCAGCACCTGGCCGAAATCCTCCGGCGGCGCATCCAGCACGTGCAGGCCGCGCACCTGGCCCGGGCTCACGCCCAGGACCAGCCAGTCCTGGCCGGCCTGGACCAGCACCACCCGCTCTCTGGCGCCCACCGCGATGCTGCCGTGCAGTTTGAGGCTCCCACCCCGTGCATGGCCCCCGAGCGGCAGGCGCCGGCTCAACCAGGCCATCGCGAAGATCAGCCCGATGACCGCCAGCAGGCTGCCCATCAGTTGTGCCATCGATGCGGCGCTCATGTCCGGCCTATTTCTTCAGCCGGCGGATGCGCTCGGAGGGACTGACCACATCGAGCAGGCGCACGCCGAACTTGTCATTCACCACCACCACCTCGCCATGCGCGATCAGGGTGCCGTTGACAAACACATCCAGCGGCTCGCCGGCGGTGCGGTCCAGCTCGACCACCGAACCCTGATTCAGCTGCAGCAGATTGCGGATCGGCACCTTGGTGTGGCCCACCTCCATCGACAGGGTCACCGGCACATCCAGGATCAGGTCCAGGTTCACTTCCGCCTCGCCCTCGTGCTCCAGGTGACCGAACTGCGGAGGCGTGTAGCCCTCGGCCTGCGGGACCGCGGCGCGCCCTTCCTTGGCGGCGCCGCCCTTGGCCGCGGCTTCCATCTGTTTCGCCATGGCCTCGTCGGCGGCGCTGGGTGCCTGGACCGCCTCGTCCTGGTCCAGGGATTCCTTGGTGTCGGTCATGCGATGTCCTCTAGCTTGTCTGGATCAGCGACGGCTTCTGCCGCAGCAGCAAATCATTGATGCGCACGGCATAGCGCCCGTCCACCACGCCGAATTCGCCGCGGTAGGTGGAGATGCCCTCCACCTCCAGTTCGGTCTGCCGGGGCAGCCCGATCGGGATCACGTCGCCGGGCTGAAGGTTGAGCAGTTCCTGCAGGGTCACCCGGGGACGCGCCAGCACGCCCGAGATATCCACCTCCGCGGTTTCCAGCTGCATGCGCATGCCCCGGGACCAGCGTTCGTCATGCTCGCCGCGGTCGCTCTGCATCCCGGCGTTGAGCTGCTCGCGCAGGGGCTCGATCATCGAGTACGGCAGGGTGATGTGCAGATCACCGCCGCCGCCTTCCAGCTCCACCTTGAAGCGACTGACCACCACGGCCTCGGTGGGGCTGACGATATTCGCCAGGTGCGGATTGACCTCGGACTGCACATATTCGAAATCCAGCGCCATCACCGGCGCCCAGGCCTCGGTGAGGTCGGCAAAGGCGGCCTTCAGCAGCAGGTGAATCACCCGCATCTCGGTGGGCGTGAATTCGCGGCCTTCGATCTTGGCGCGGAAGCGCCCATCGCCACCGAAGAAGTTGTCCACCACGGTGAACACCAGCCGGGGCTCCAGCACCATCAGGGCCATGCCACGCAGCGGGCGCACCCGGATCAGGTTCAGATTGGTGGGCACGTACAGCTTGTGCAGATATTCGGAGAACTTGAGCGACTCAACCCCGACCACCGACAGTTCCGGGGAGCGTCGCAGCATGTTGAACAGACTCACCCGGAAATGCCGCGCGAAGCGCTCGTTGATCATTTCCAGGGTCGGCAGGCGCCCGCGGACGATACGCTCCTGCGAGGTCAGATCCAGCGGCCGGACCCCGCCCGGAGCCGGCTCCGGCTCGGTATCGACGGCACCGTTGTCGACCCCGTCGAGCAGCGCGTCGATTTCGTCCTGGCTGAGAATCTCGCTCATGGCTACTGCATCACGAAGCTGGAGAAATACACCTCTTCCACCTGCAGATCGCCCTCGCGCTGGCCGAGTATCGCGTTGATCTCGTCCAGCACCTGGCGTTGCAGGGCTTCCTTGCCGTCACGGCTCTGCAGCTCGGCATAGCGCTGGCTGCCGAAGATCAGCAGCAGGTTGTTGCGCACCGCCGGCATGTGTGTGTTCACCGCATCCAGGGCGGCCTGGTCCCGCGCCATCAGATCGACTTCGGCCTGCAGGAAGCGGCCGGAATCCTGGCCGCTGAGATTGACCACGAATGCCGGGCGCAATTCCAGGTACAGGGCTGGCGCAGGCCCCTGCTCGGCGGTGTCGGCCTCCGCCTGCTGCGGCTGCATGACCAGGAAATAGTAGGCGGCTCCGCCGCCGCCCCCGCCGATCAGCAGGGCCAGAACCAGCCAGATGGCCCTGGATTTCTTCTTGCTCGGTGTCGGGTTCGCCGCTTCTTCGCTCATGGGCCCTGATTCAGTGGATACCTGACAGGGTCCGAGCAAGCCTCGTGCCATGAAGGACCTGGCGGCCCGGCACCGCCGTGGGCCCGCGCAAGGCCCACGGCGCAAGGCTTCAGGCGTAGAGATCCAGGCTGCGGCTGGGGTCCTGGTAGCGCCGCGGCGACGGATTATTGACATCCACGTCGTCGGCCTGTGCGGCATGCTCATTGCTGGCGCCGGAATCCTGACGCGGCGGGTCATCACGCTCGCGCAGCGCCACGTTCAGGCCCTGCAGGGCAATGCCGGAGTCGGCCAGGCGTTCGCGCCACTGGGCGAACTGATCCTGGACCAGCCGACGGCTCTGCTCGTTGTCCACCGCCACGCTGATGTCCAGCTTCTGGCCATCCTGCCTGAGTTCCAGGTCCAGATGGCCGAGTTCTGCCGGGTGCAGCTCGATGCGGGCCTGCGAACGCCCCTCACCCAGCTCGCGAATGATCGCCACCGCATGCTCCGCCAGCGCTGAGGCCGGCACCGGATGGCCAGGGCCGGCCAGCGGCAGGGCCAGCGCTGGCTCCGGACTGCGCGCAGGCGCCACGGGCGCCGTGGGCAGGCCCGCCAGGCCCGGGTCGGCCAGAACTGGCGCCACCGTGCTGCGGGATTCGCCACCGGCCAATGGCAGCGTTTCGGGCTGCCCCGGAGGCGCGCCGGCTGCGCCACCCAGGGCGGCGGTCGCCTCGACAGCGCGGCCGTTCGCCGTGTCGGGCAGCTGCAGGCTGACGGCCGGCCCGACCGTCGCGCCTGGCGTCGCCGGCCGCGGGCCGCGATCAGCCCGGGCCAGGTGCTGGACCTGGGCGCCAGGCCGCGGGGCGAGCTCCGGGGGCAAGGCCGGGCCGGCGTGCGGCGGCGTCGAGCCCGCAGGCAGGGGTTGATCCATGGCCGCCGGCCGCAGTTCCGCGGCAGGCTGGTCTTCGACTTCGGCGGACCGGGCCTGCGCGGGCACCTCTGCGGGCGTGCCCGGCGCCAGCGCGACCTCGGGCGGACCGCCCGGCGCGGTGGCGGCCGCCAGCTGCGGGTTCGCCTGCCGCGTCGGATCGGCCGTCGCCTCCGCCCCGTCCATGCCGGTTGGGCGCGGCTTCGCGGAGCTCGGCGGCCCGGCCGGCGGCAGCGGGTTCAGGGGCCCGGCCTGGCGGGCGGGCGGGCCCTGCTCAGCCAGGGGCGCGGCCGCCGTCGGCACCGGTGCAGCCGGCGCGGGCGCAGCCTGCGCCGCTGCCGGCAGGCCGCCCTGGACCAGGCCGGGCCAGATCGGCAGTTCCGGTTCCTGCGCTGTCTCCGACCGGCCAGGCGCCGGCGTGATCGGTGCCGCCGCCTGGCCGCGCGGCGCCGGCTGGCCCGCCGCCGCGAGGCTGGCGAACAGACCGGCGAAGGCGTCAGCGGCCTGCGCCTGCTCCGAACCGGCCCGCGCGCGAGCCGACTCCGACCGGCCGGGCGGGCCCGGCATGAGTTCGATGTTCATGAGCTGCGGGCAAGACTGCGCAGGGCCAGCTCATCCAGGGCACGCTGCTCCAGGCGGGCGAGATTCTGCGCCACGGCCTGAACCCGCTGCTCCTTGAGACGCTCCAGCGCCTTGAGGTTCTGCTGCTGCTTCTGCCAGCGCTCCATGTAGGCCCGTTCGGCGCGCCGGGCCTGCTCGCAGACCTCGCCCTGCTGCGCGATCGCCAGCTCCAGCCGGTCGACGAACTGCTTGCGGTTGATCAGCTCGCCCACCCGTTCGGCCGCGACGCTGCCGGCGGCATACTGCCTCAGATAGTCTTCGAGCTCCTGCAGCTGCCGCTCCGCGGAGCGCACCAGCTCTTTTGACTTAAGCCATTGTCTCTTGGCGTTTTTTTCCGTGTTTTCCGCATGCCTGAGCATGCTGTTCAGCTCGTCCGGTCGACGCACCTGTGGCGATCCTGCTCATGTCTGGACCGGGTGCTGCAAGAATCGTGCTGCACCCGGCCAGATGGCGAATCCGGATTTCAGTGGCGCCGATGCACCCCCGGATCACGCCCGCCCCGGGGACGCTGCCCCTCGCGCAGCCGGGCCGCCTGCTGACGCTGTTCCTCGGTCAGGATGGCCTGGATTTCGGCTCGCTGGCCGGCCCGCAGACGCAGCATCTGCGCGGAGATCTCGCCATGTTCGACGGCCAGGGCCTCGACCCGGCTGCTGTAGTCCTCGGCCAGCGGATCCAGCGCCTGGAATGCCCGACGATTGGCCCGCGCCCGGTCCATCAGTTCCCGCGATTGCGGCCGGCTGGTGTCGACCACCTCGCGCAGCGCGGTCCGCTGCTCCGCGCTCACCTCCAGCTGGTCCGCCAGACGCTCGATATGGGCGGGTCCGTCGCCGCCCCGGGGACCGAAGGCCAGGGCGGCGCCGCCGAACAGAGCCAGCCCCAGGCCGGCGATGATGATTGAATTGCGCATGTTGCTCTCCGAGCAGAAATGGAGCCTGAATTCTGCGTCCCGCAATGCAAGCCTCCGTCGCCCTGCGTAAGTCTTTGTCAAGGACGCGCAGCGCGGCGGGTCCGGCCGCTATAGTGTGGCCATGCCCCGGATACTCATCGCCGATGACGACACCGAACTGACCGCCCTGCTGCAGGACTATCTCGGCGGCCAGGGCTTCGCCTGCGATGCGGTCCATGACGGGGTCGCCGCACAGGCGCAGGCCGCGCAATACGACGCCCTGGTCCTGGATGTGATGATGCCGCGCCAGGATGGCTTCGCCGCGCTGTCCGGCATCCGTCGCAGCAGCACGGTGCCGGTCATCATGCTGACCGCCCGCGGCGAGGACATCGACCGCATCCTGGGCCTCGAGATGGGCGCCGACGACTATCTGCCGAAACCCTTCAATCCGCGGGAGCTGGCCGCCCGGCTCAAGGCCGTGCTGCGACGCCGGCCGGATCCGGGGTCGAGCGATGCCGAGACCCTGCGGGTGGGCGATCTGAGCCTGCTCCCCGGGCGACGGGAGGCGCGGCTGGACGGGCAGCCGCTCGAACTCACCGGCACCGAATTCGAAGTGCTGGCGGTGCTGGCCGAGTCGGCCGGCATGGTGGTCGAGCGCGATGCCCTGTCGCGCCAGGCACTGGGCCGGCGCTGGCTGCCCAGCGATCGCAGCCTGGACATGCACGTTTCCAATCTGCGGCGCAAGCTGGGGCCCGAGCGTCTCAAGACCTTGCGCGGCCGTGGCTATCAGCTCGTGAAGTAGGCATGAGCCGCATGTACTGGCGCATCTTCGCCTGGTTCCTGGCGGCCAATCTGGCCACCGCGGCCGCCACCGTTTATGTCGCGCGGCCCATCTACGCCGCGGTGACCGCCAGCGACCTGGGCCTGGATGCGCTGGCCCGCGAAGCCGTGGACGTATTCGAGCGCTCGGGGCGGCGGGCCCTGCACGACTGGCTGCGCCGGCAGGCGCGTCAGCGCCAGCTGCAACTGCAGCTGACGGACGCCGACGGCCGGCCGCTGCTGCGGCTGCCCTCCCCGGCCCTGAGCGATGCCGGTCGGCCCGCCCGGCCCGACGCGATCAGCGCGGTGATCGAGGGGCGCCACGGCCAGTACCGGCTGCAGGGCCGGCTGCTGCCCGGCCATCACCTGCGCCATGGACCGTGGTTGAGGATTGCGGTTTCGGTCGTGGTCCTCGGCCTTGTCGCGCTGCTGTTCTCGCGCTGGCTCAGCACCCCCATTGTCCGCCTGACCCAGGTGACGCGCCGCATGGCCGCTGGCGACCTGGGCGCGCGGGCCAGCCCGCAGATCGGACCCCGCCCGGACGAGATGGGCGAACTGGCCCGCGAGTTCGATCGCATGGCCGCACAGCTGCAGGCCGGCATGGACAACCAGAAGCGCCTGCTCCGGGACATCTCGCACGAACTGCGCTCCCCGCTGGCCCGGCTGGAGGTGGCGCTGGAGCTGGCCCGTGAACGGGGCGGGCCGCCCGCCGAGCTGGACCGCATCGGCCTCGAGGCCGGCCGCCTGAATAGCCTGATCGATCAGATCCTGACCCTGATCCGCCTGGAGTCGGGCGGCGACCTGCAGCGCGCGCCCTGCGACCTCAATGCCCTGCTGGGCCGGCTCGCCGACGACGCGCGTTACGCGGCGGACGGCCGGGTCGACATCCTGTGGCAGGCCGGCGAGGCGCTGATCGCGGAAGTCGATTCGCGTCTGCTGGCCAGCGCCGTCGACAATGTCCTGCGCAATGCGCTGTGCCATGCACCGGACGGCAGCAACATCGAACTGGCGCTGAGCCGCCGGGGCGGGCAGATCGAGATCCGGGTGCGTGACCAGGGCCCCGGGGTGGGCGAAGACCAGCTCGAGCGACTGTTCGAGCCCTTCTTCCGCGCCTCCAGCGCCCGTGAGCGCAGCAGCGGCGGACACGGGGTGGGCCTGGCCATCGTCGCCGGGGTGCTGCGGGCCCATGGCGGCAGGGCCAGCGCCCGCAACCATCCCGCAGGCGGCCTGGAACTGCGCCTGTGCCTGCCCGCCCGGCCATGACCAGGGCATCCGCCAGGTCGCTGCATCCGGCTGCCCGGCCGCACATCCTGCTGTTCGACTGGCACGCCACCCTGGTCGACACGATGGACGCCATGTATCTGGCTGTCGAGGAGGTCATTCCCAGGCTGCGCGAGGAAGGACTGATCGAGCACCTGGTCCCGGCCAGCCAGGCCAGGTCGGTGGAAGACGCCCGCCTGCTGCAATACGTGCGCCAGCACGAACGGCTGCACCCGAAGATCAGCAGCGACCGCAGGATTTCGCGCACCGACATCTTCGAGATCCTGTTCGGCGCGGACGAGGACGCCAAACGTCGGGCCCATGCGATTTTCGACCGCGCCTATGGCAAGCGTTTCGGCGCGGTCAGGCCCATGGAAG
>JBFJTN010000043.1:0-18965 GCA_041625325.1 Oceanococcus sp.
ATCTGCTCGTTGTTGACCAGGGCGCTGGCGAACTTGGTGTCGGTGGCGCCGGGCAGCAGGGCATTGACCCGCACCTTCTGCGCGGCGCATTCCTTGGCGAAGACCTGGGTCATGGAGATCACCGCGGCCTTGGTGACCGAGTAGATGCCCTGGCCATCGCCTGGAATCACGCCGTTCACCGAGGCGGTGTTGACGATGCTGCCGCCGCCGCCCTTCGCCATCAGCTTGGCGCCTTCGGCGCACATGTAGAAGTAGCCGCGGATGTTCACATCGACGGTTTTCTGAAAGGCCTCGGGCGGGGTGTCCACCGCCGCTCCGAAGTAGGGGTTGGCCGCCGCATTGTTGACCAGGATGTCGAGGCGGCCGTGGCGCGCCATGACCTGCTCGAACAGCGCGCGGATCTGCTCCATGTCGCCGATATGACAGGCGATGGCCTCGGCCTGGCCGCCATCCTCACGGATCGAGGCGGCCACCGCCTCGCAGCCGTCCTGACGGCGGCTGGAAACGATGACGGTGGCGCCCGCGCTGGCCAGCAGGCGGGCGATGGACTCGCCAATGCCACGACTGGCGCCGGTGACCACGGCGATCTTGCCATTCAGCTGAAACAGTTCATTCGGAGTCATGCGGATACCTGGTGTGCGTGCAGGAAGGGGTCGCGGACTTGGCCGCATTGCCCGCACTGTAGGACCGGCCATAGAATCAAACAAATGAATAATGGTTATTGCCTGGCATCAAGCGCGTGAATATCAGGAACATCGACCTGAACCTGCTGGTGGTGCTGGATGCGATCTACACGGAGGGCGGCATCACCCGCGCCTCGAAGAAGCTGCATCTCACCCAGCCGGCCGTCACCCATGCCCTCAACCGCCTGCGCGACGTGTTCGATGACCCGCTGTTCGTGCGCGATGGCCGGTCGATGATCCCCACACCCAAGGCGCGGGCGCTGATCGCGCCGACCCGCGAATCCCTGCGCGGGATCGAGATCATGCTGGGCGAATCCGACCGCTTCGATCCCGCCACGGCCACCCGCCGCTTCGTGGTCGGCATGCGCGACACCATGGAACCGACCCTGCTGCCCGCGCTGATGGAGCGGGTGGGGCGCCTGGCGCCCCAGGTGGATCTGGAATCGGTGCAGACCGATCGCCGCGCCCTGGAACACGAGCTGGCCGCCGGCGTGCTGGACGTGGTGCTCGACGTGCTGCTGCCCACCAGCGACAACATCATGCACCGGCCGGTGCCCTTCGACCGCCTGATCGTCGCGGCCCGGCAGGATCATCCGGAAGTGGGGCCGGGCCTGGATCTGGAGACCTACCTGCGCCAGGCCCATGTGCTGGCCACGGTGCGCCGGCGCGGTGGTGGGGTCGAGGACGTGGAGCTGAACCGGCGCGGTCTGCAGCGGCACATCCGCCTGCGCTGCCAGCATCATTTTGCCGCCTTCGAGGTGGTGCGCAACTCCGATCTGATTCTGACCATGCCGGAGGGCTACGCCAAGGTGGCCAATGCGGGCGGCAGCTTGCAGATCCTGGATTTTCCCCTGCCCATCCCCGGCCACGACGGGCATCTGTACTGGCATGCCAATGTGGATTCGGATCCGGCCAGTCGCTGGCTGCGGGAGCAGATCCTGGCGGTGTTCGGTACCGCCGTGCCGGTCAGCGAAGCCGCAGATGCGCAAGACGCCGCGGCGGACTGAGGTCCGCCAAGCGGAGGGTCAGCGAACTGCCATGGCCGGCCCGGAGGCCGGCCACGGCGATTTCACTCAGCGCAGGGGCAGCAGCGGGCCGCCGCCGCCACAGGCGTCGGCATTGGCATAGCTGTCATCGACCACGGTGTCGATCCAGCGGCTGACCAGTTCGAAGGCTTCCGAGTGCACGGTGCTGCGGGCCAGCGGCGGCATCATGGCGGCCAGGCTGTCGGCTTCCGGGCCCAGGCGGTAGGGCAGGATGGAGTCGGCCGCCGAACCGGGCACGATGTCGTACTCCCGCCCGCCACGGCCTTCGCTGCCGCTGGCGGTGGGGCCCTTGCAGATGCCGTAGGTGTCATCGACCGGACGGAACACGTCCAGGTAGAAGCCGGTGTTCTGGGCCAGGCCGCGGTTGTTGTGGCAGTGGGCGCAGTTGACCTCCAGGTAGGAACGGACCCGGGCTTCGATGTCGGCGGCGGAATCGGCCGGCTGGCCGGAGTCGCCGGGGCGGTTGTAGATCGGATTGCGCTCGATGCCCAGGGCGTACTGGCTGATCGGGTCGACCGCCAGCTCGGCGGGGCAGTTCTTCATCAGACCATTGCTGCACCACCAGGCGATCTGGTTCTGACCGGCCACCGGATGGCTGGCCTGACCGGACAGGATCGGCGAGTCGCTGCGGTAGGGCCGGTTCAGATTGCGCGGTTTCGGTCCGATCGGCGCGCTGCCGGTTTCCGCATCGTCATTGCCGTGGCAGACCTGGCACTGGTTGGCATTGGGCAGCAGGTAGGCGTCGGTGCTGCCGGTATGCCGCACGCCGCTGTCCGCGTCGTGGTAGTCCCAGCTGACCGCGGTCTGCGCACCCTGCTGGGTCAGCCGGGCGACCCGGCGGCCGTCCTGCGTGGTCCAGCGGTATTCCAGCGCATCCCAGTAGACCGCGCCGTCGCGGCGGGCCCGCTTGATCAGCAGGCGGGTTTCCACCACGTTCTCGCTGCCGGCCGTCTCGTCCGGAAAGGCGAAGGTCTTGGCCAGGATGCTGCCCACCGGGAACAGGATGGTCGCATTCACGCCGTCCTGACCGTCGCGATAGATCGCCTGCTGCCCCTCGGGGATGAAGGCCACCCGGTACTTGGTCGAGTAGTCGGAGAACAGCTTGGAGTTGAGCATGAAGGGCACGCCGCGGCCATTGGGCAGGCTGCGCGGATCCTGCGGGTCGCTGAACAGCTGGTAGTCGGCCAGATCCGGGCAGTTCACCGCGTAGGCCGCCTGATTGATCGCGCCAGCCGGCACGCTGGCGCCGCACAGGGCCTCGACCAGCTCGGCCGATGGCGCCGGGTCGATCGCGCCCGACGGGGTGTAGGGCGGGATCACGATGGGCGGCAGCGCAGGCAGGTTGCGGCCGTAGGCCTCGACACACTGGTGCGGGCTCATGTCCAGGTCGGCCGGGAAGTTCGGGATGCCCGTGGCGACGGCCTCGATGTCCTCCAGGCTGGACGGGGGCAGGGTCAGCAGCAGTTCCAGACCCTGGGCGCCGTGGAAATTGGCGTAAGTCAGGCTGTCGTCGGCGAAGTCGTTGCTGGCGTCGATACAGGAGAACCACCAGTCGGGCTTGAGGCGTTCGCCACTGTCATCGAACTTGTAGGCGTTGTAGCGGCAGGGCGGGTTCGGGTAGTGGTTGCCCTGGATCGGCTTGCCATCCTCGTCGGCCGGAATCGGACGGCCCTGATCGTCGGTGGGGTAGGCGCAGTCGGCGTCGAGTTCGTCCATGTAGCCGTCCCAGACGATGTGGGCGCCGCGGTAGCCGCCGCCGGCCGCCGCGACCTTCAGGCCCACCACCATGGGAAACACCGAGGTCACCTGCTCGCCGCCGGTGGCCAGAATGGTCGCCCAGTCCGGCTGCGGCAGGTCGTTGCCATTGTTGACGAAGCGGTTGTTCCAGATGTGCAGGGCTTCGCTGTACTTGTCCAGGCGGCGATCACCGGGCTCGCCGAGCATGTCGTAGCTGGTGTGGATGATGCCGGCCGTGCCGTTGTTCTCGAACAGATTGTCGAAGATGTCGATCTTGTCGTAGGCCAGGGTGATCAGGCCGCTGCCCCGCGGCACGTTGGCGACGATGCTGCCCGGCTCGGCGAAGTTGTAGGTGTTGTTGTTGCGCGAGACGTTGTTGTAGACGCGGGTGCGCTGGCCGTAGCGGGTCAGGCCGTCCAGGTCGTAGACCAGAAAGCCGCCCGAGTTGCACTCGGCCAGGTTGCCCACGTACTCGCCTCCGCGCACGTTCTCGATCTCGAAGCCGAAGACATTGAAGCGGGCGATGGAGTTCTTGATGATCGCGGTGTCGGTCTGACCGACATAGATGCCGGCATCCGAAGCGCCGATGGAGATCACGTCGTCGACCAGGATGTTCTGCGAGTTCACCGGGTAGATGCCGTAGCGGCCGGACTTGATGCTCACCGTGTAATCGGGCGAGCTGGTGTCGGTCTCCAGCGGATTCGGATTGTTCGGATTGTGGCGGGCCGGGTCGGTGCACTGGATGTCCATGGCCGTGCGGTAATTTTCCGCCGTGATCGGCTGCTCTTCCGGCAGCAGGCGACCGCTGGACCAGATCGCGCGGACCCGGCGCAGGGTGCCGAAGTTGACCCCCTGCAGCTTGAAGGCGTCGCCGGGCGAATCCAGGATGGTCAGGTCCTCGACGGTGATGCCGCGCACGTTCGAGGCCAGCAGGCCTTCCTGGCTGTTGCTGTGCTTGAAGGACAGCACCGTGGCGTCCCGGCCGGCGCCGCGAATCAGGATGTTCTCGGTGCCGGTGAACTGCATGCCGCCGCTCAGTTCGAAATAGCCTGCGGTGAACTCGATCACGTCACCCGGCTTGGCGTCGATCATGGCCAGGGTCATGTCGATGGTCGCGTTCGGGCCGGGAGCGATCACGAACAGGCGACCGGTGGCCTGGCCGGTGCCGGTATCGGGCACGGCGTCGCGGCCACCCTGGCAGGCGCTGAGGGTCAGCGCGGCACAGGCAAGAATCAGAAGGCGGGTCAGGCTCGGCATGTCACACACCAGGCAGGGAAAGTGAGCCGCGTATTACAGCGATGCGGGTTGGCGGCGAACAGGGGCCGGCTCAGCCAATTGGGGGGCTTTTTCCGGCCAGCGCGAAAAAATTGGTGCACAATACCGGCGGGGGGATGCAGGGGAGTGCATGAAGAACATGGAACGTCGCGCCCTGCCGGCCACGATTGTGGCCGGTCTGGTCGCCACCGCTCGGGCTCACGGGCTGGACTGCCAGCCGTGGTTTGCCGGTCTGCCGCTGGATGCCGATACGGTGGACAGCGCAGATGCCCGGCTCAGCTACCGCGATTCGATCACGGTCATCGAGCGCGCATTGCGCGCCTGGCCACGGCCCTCGCTGGGCCTGGAGGTCGGCACCCGCGGCGCCCTGACGCCGATGGGCATGCTGGGCTTCGCGATGATGTCCAGCCGAACCATGCAGCAGGCCGTGGATTTCGGCCTGGAGTATCACCAGGCCGCCGGCAGCCTGCTCGATTTTCATCTGGAGATTGACGATAGGGCCGCCCAGGGCTGGCTGGTGCTCAGCCTGCGCCGACCGGAGCCTCTGGCGGCGGCCTTCCTGTTCGAGGAGGCCCTGTCCAGCATCTACCTGCTGATCAAGGGCATGGTCGGTGACGGCTGGGATGCGCTGCGCGTGGAGTGGCCCTATCCGGAGCCGGCGGACAAAACCAGCTACGCGCGCATCTTCGGCTGCGACCAGTACTTCGGCGCCAGTCAGTGTCGGCTGCTGTTCGACCCGGAGTTGCTCGCCCGGCCGCTGAAAAATCACAGCGAGGTCAGCCTGGGTCTGGCGCAGCAGGCCTGCCGGCAGCTGATCGCGAGCCTGGCGACGCAGGATGATCTGGTCGCGACCATCCGGCGCATCATCCGCTCGGTGATTCCCCAGCGCATCCGCATCGACGAGGTGGCGGCGCGGCTGCACATGTCGGAGCGCAGCCTGCGGCGGCGGCTGGAGCAGCGCGAGCTGTCCTACCAGGGCCTGCGCAATGCGGAATGGGCGGCCTGCGCCGAGCAGGCCCTGCATGGCGCGACCGTGGCCCAGGTCGCCGAGCGCCTGGGCTTTGGCGATGCCCGCGAATTCCGTCGCGCCTTCAAGCGCTGGACGGGCAGGGCGCCACGCGAGGATGCGAAAGTGGCCTGATGTTTTGCGAATGCGAGTGATTCGCATTAACATTCGCAGCCATGAAACGTCCTTCCCTTCTGCCCGCAGCCCTGCTGCTGGCCGCCGGCGCCGCCTGGGCGGAAGCCGACAGCTATCCCGAGGTCATCGAAGTCCCGGACGCGCCGGACGAGTCCCCAGCGGTCTCCGCAGCGGCAACGCAGCTGCCGGTCATCCGGGTCAGCGGTGACCGCCTGCAGCGCAGCCTGCAGGACAGCGACAGCAGCGCCGCGATTGCCTCGGCCGAACAGCTGGAGTCCGCCGCCAGCATGAAGGATGCGGCCAGCCTGTTCGGCAACGTGATCTCGGCGGCCGGCGACCGGGAGCTGTCGATCCGTGGTGTCCCCCAGGGCGGCATCGGTGGCGAGGGGGAGACGATCAGCGTGCTGCTGGACGGGCTCGCCCTGCCGGAACGCGCGGCCGGTTTCGCCGGGCCGACCTCGGCCTGGGATCTGCAGCAGCTGGAAGTGCTGCGCGGCGCCCAGTCCACCGCGCAGGGCCGCAACAGCCTGGCCGGCATGGTGGTGTTGCAGGCACGTGAGCCCACCCCCTATCCGGAACTGCGCACCCGCGTGGGAGTGCTCAGCCGGGACAGCCATGATCTGGCGCTGGCAGGCGGTGGTCCGCTGAGCGGGGATCTGGCCTGGCGCATCGCGGCCCAGGACCGGCGCGATCGCGGCGACATCCGCAATGTCACCCGCGAGGAGAGCGACGCCGGCCGGGAGGTCAGCCGCAATGGCCGTTTCAAGCTGGCCTGGGAGCCCGGGGCGGATTACCGGGCCCTGCTCCATCTGAGCGCGGCAAGACAGGACCGTGGTGACACCCTGCATGTCCTGAGTGACGGCCGGCTGCGCACCGAGCGCTCCGATGTCCGCTACGAGGACAGCACCCGTAGCCGGCTGGCCGGGCTCAACCAGAGCCTGGCCCTGGGCGGGGCCTGGCGGCTGGAGTCGATCAGCGGCTTCGCCCGCAGCCGGGCCTTCCTGGTCATCGACCAGGGTCGCACCGAAGAGGATCGCGGCTATTCCGACAACCTCCAGAACGAGGATCTGTTCAGCCAGGAGCTGCGCCTGCATTTCGAGGGCCAGGCCTGGCAATGGGTGACCGGTCTGTACCTGGCCGATTCCCGGCGCCTGCTGTGGACCCAGGGTTACGACATCGTGGCGGGTGGCGGTGCGGCGCTGCTGAACGGGCGCATCGACGCGGATGGCCAGGTCCGCACCGGCGCCCTGTTCGGGGAGGCGGACTGGTCCTTCGCCGAGGCCTGGCGGCTCAGCCTGGGCGCCCGGCTCAATCACGAGCGCCTGCAGCGTCACGACCGCAGCGATATCACGATCGCGCTGACCGCGCCGCTGCCGGGGGAGGATCTGCCGCTGGCGGTACCGCTGCCGGACGAGACGGTGAACCTGCTGGCCACGGTCTACCCCGATGCCATTCCACGCAACTACGCTGTCGCAGGTGACCGTCGCTTCACCGACCTGCTGCCACGCCTGGGCCTGAGCTGGCAGATTGGCCGGCACTGGCGCCTGGCCGGCCTGTACAGCGAGGGCTACCGCTCGGGCGGCACCAGCGTGGCCTTCTTCAGCGGCCAGGTCAGCGAGTTCGCGCCCGAGTACACCCGCAGTGGCGAACTGGTCCTGCGCGGGCTGCTGCCGGCCCGGGGGCGGCTGAGCCTGAACGCCTTCTATACCGACTGGCAGGACCAGCAGGTGCTGATCGGGGAATCCACCGGTTTCACCACCGTCACCACCAATGCGGGTCGTTCCCACTCACTGGGCGCCGAACTCGAGCTGTCCTGGCCGCTGGGCCGGCATCTGGGTCTTCGCCTGTCAGGGGGATGGATGAACACCCAGTTCGATGCCTTTCTCAACCAGGGTGAAGATTACGCCGGCAACCGCTTTCCCTACGCGCCGCGGCACAGCGGCAGCATCGGCCTGGACCTGCGCCGGCTGGGTCCGTTCAGCGGACAGATCAGCCTGCAGCACGTGGGCGCCTACTACAGCGATCCGGCGAACACGCCGGACACCCGGGTGGCGGCGCGGCGGCTCCTGCACCTGCGTCTGGACTGGCAGTTGCTGCCGGCCTGGCGCCTGTCCCTGTGGGGGCGCAACCTGACCGGCGATGACAACATCCAGGGCCGCTTCATCCGGGACGACACCGAGGTCCATCGCTATGGCGAGGCGCGCAGCCTCGGTCTGCTGCTGGAGTATGCCCGCTGACTGCGGCCGTGCTCAGGCGCTGACGAGGTCCCGTGGCTGCCACTGCAGCAGTTCCGCCAGTGGCAACGGACGGCAGTAGAGATAGCCCTGCACCTGGTGACAGCCCAGTTCCTGCAGGCTGCGCAGCTGCTCCAGCGTTTCCACCCCTTCGGCCACCAGCTCCGCACCCAGCTCCCGTGCCAGCTGGATGGTCGCCGAGACCAGCGCCCGCTGCCGGGTGCCTTCCTGCACGCCGTCCACGTACTGGCGGTCGATCTTGATCTTGTCGACCGGAAAACGTTGCAGATACAGCAGTGAGGCATAGCCGGAGCCGAAATCATCGATGGCGACGCGAAAGCCGCGGGAACACAGGCGGCGCAGCACCCGGGCACTGCGCTCGGGGTAGTGGACCATGAGATTTTCGGTGACCTCGAGCTCCAGCGGCGGCAGCTCTCCGGCATGATCTGAGAGGATCTCGTCCACGGTCTCGACGAAGCCGTACTCGGCCAGCTCCCGCGGCGAGACATTGAAGCTCAGACGGGGCAGGGGTCGGCCGGAAGCCTGCCACTGGCCGAAGTCGGCCAGCAACTGACGCAGGGTCCAGCGACCGATGGCGTGAATCAGGCCGGTCTCCTCTGCGGTGCCGATGAAGTGCTGCGGGGAGATCAGGCCGCGCTGCGGATGGCGCCAGCGGATCAGCGCCTCGAGACTGGAAATGCTGCCGTCGCGGGTGTCGATGGTGGGCTGGTAATGCAGTTCGAAATCGCCGCCGTCCACCGCCGCGCTGAGTTCGCTGACCAGGTTGAGCTGAGAATCGCCGAGCAGCCGCCGTTCCGCGGAATAGTGGGCGATGCGTTCCCCGCCCAGCGCCCTGGCCTCGTCACGGGCGGCGTTGGCATTGGCCAGCAGCTCGTCGAAATCCTGGCCGTCGCGGGGCGCGCAGGCCACTCCCATGGTGACCTGAACGTCGAGGCGCTTCTCGGCCAGATCAAAGGGTCGGGTCAGCTCGCGCAGCCAGCCCAGCAGCTGCTGATGGACCAGGTCGCGATCACTGACCGCGGGCAGCACCAGGACGAAATGCGAGCCATGCAGAAAGAAGCAGTCGCCACTGCCGGCAGTCAGGCGTCGCAGGCGCTGGGCCCAGGCGAACAGATAGGCATCCGCGGTGGCCAGTCCGCACAGCTTGTTGGTCTGCGCCAGGCTGTCCAGGGCGATCAGCACCAGAGCCAGACCTTGCGGTGACTCCGCTCTGCCGTGCTGCAGCGCCTGCTGAACCCGCAGGCGCAGGGCGCTGCGGTCCGGCAGCTGGCTGTAGGGGTCGATGGCGTCCAGCGGAACGATCCCGGCTCAGGCCGCGTCCGGCTGCTGCCGGACCTTGTTGCCGCCAAGGGCGCGGGCAGAAGCCAGGGCGTCGCTCGCCGCCTGGCGCAGGCGATCACCTGCGCCGGCCAGCAGGCTGTCTTCGAGCGGCAGCTCGGCGATCCCGATGCTGAGGGTGACGCCGGCTCCGTCGGTGAGCGGCAGGTCCGCGGTGGTTGCGGCGGCCAGCAACTGCATGCGCTCGTAGACGGTGCGGACGGTCGCAGGCGAGGCGCACCAGTTGAACAGGGCGAATTGATCGGTATCCAGGCGTGCCGCCAGGGCCCGGGGATCGGTCGCGCTGGCGCGGATGGCGGCGCCCACCCGGCGCAGCAATTCCTGCGTTTCGCTGCGGCCCTTCTGCTGGAGGCGGGGGTCGAAGTGATCGATGGCCACCAGGAACAGGGTGGCCCGGGTGCCCGGTGGCGGCAGCTGTCCCAGCCGCTCCAGCAGGCGCTGCTGGAATTGCCACTCGGTCAGCAGGCCGCTGACCGGGTCTGGCCGGACGTCGCGTTTCCAGCGCTCCTGAATCCTGCGCAGGCGACTTTCCGCAGCCCAGATGGCCGTGGCCGTCGCGGTGGTGCCCAGCAGCAGGACGGCCCCGCGCAGCAGGGTGCTGTCCTGCGGGGCCAGCGGCCACAGTCGGGGCGACAAGCCGCGCAACTCCAGCAGCAGCATCAGACTGATCGCGGCGCACAGGCTCAGGGTGGCGCAGACCCCGGCGCGCGGCGAGAGCAGCACCGTGGCCACCACCGGCAGGGCAATGACCAGGCTGAGCAGCGGCTGATTCAGGCCACCGGCCAGAAAGGCGAGCAGGGCGAGAAAGCCGACCAGTCCACCGATGGTCAACGCGCCGGCCAGATCGAGGTGTTGCGGGCTCTGGCAGAGCAGGGGGGCGGCCAGCAATTCCATGCTCAGCAGGCCGGACAGGATGCTCAGCGACAGGGGCAGTTGCGGGTCCCGCCAGAGCAGCATGGTGACCGCCAGGCCGGTCAGCCCGAGCAGGCCGGCCAGCACCGCCACGACCACATGGCGGCGTATGCCCGGGGAGGCGAGTGCATCGACGGCCCGCCAGGCCAGACGCGCACGACCGGTGTCCTCAGCCGGTGAATCCGCCATCAGGCCTTGTGGCAGGGGAATCACCTTGCTGGGCTGTAGGGTCATGGTCCTCACGTCTGGGTGGCCGGCCAATCCGGTCGGGCCCGCGATTCTCGCCGACCCGGTCCTACGTTAAGCGAAATGCGGGAAAAACTCATGTTTTTCATCCGGTTTTTCATTCCGGCGGTGGAGTGGCGCCGGTCTCTGAGGGCCGTGCAGCGGAGCAGGGCGCTCAGTCCTGGATCGAGCGCATGAAGCTGCGGAAGTGAATTTCCTCCAGGGCGATCGCGCAATCGGTCATCCGCTCGAACAGGCCACCGGCCACGTTCAGCTTGAGCGGCAGCTCGTCCTGCAGCAGGCTGTCCTGGGCCTTGACCGCGATCTCGCGACAGTGCTGGTCCCAGGCCTCCTCGCCCTGTTTCCAGGGTCCCCACAGATCGAATTCGCCGTCGCCGCGATGACCCAGGCGAGCGTCTGGCATGGCCTGCGTGGCAAGGGCCTCGGCCAGCTGCCGGATCAGGCCCTGCAGAGCTTCCTCGCCCAGGTGCTTGCGCAGGGCGGCAGGATTGGCCATCGCGATGCGCGCGATGCCCGTCATCGGATGCTCGGCCAGAGCAGCGTCCACGGATTCCAGAATGCCGCGGCGATTCAGCAGGCCGGTGAGCGCATCGGTCAGGCCCTGTCGCTGGGCTTCGTTGGCCTGAAAGCGGGCGTCCGCCAGCGCGGCGCGCAAGGCCCGCTCGGCCCGTGACTGCACCCGGAAGTGGTGGCGCATCAGCAGCTCGCACAGGGGGCCGGCGATCATCACCGTGGCCATCATCAGCAGCATGGCGTAGTGGGTTTCGGCCTCATCCCAGTAGAGCAGGGCATGGATCGTGGTCATCAGGCTGAGCAGGGCCAGCACGCTCAGGTTGAGCTGGTTGGCATCGCGTGCCACAAGCATGGCGCGGGCGGCCACCACGACCACCAGCACGCCCAGCATCAGCACGGGTATGGTGCCGGACAGGATCAGCGCACGTTCCACGCCGAAATAGAAATTGGTCAGCTGGCCGACGATGATCAGGTCGATCACCACCACCCAGACGAAGATGATGTTGTAGAGCTGATGACGCGGGGCCAGCTGCAGCCACAGGGCCATCAGCACGATCACCGCCGTCGCACTGCACCAGGCGACGCTCTGTGCATCCAGGACCGGATGACGCAGCAGGCCGATGCCGAGCAAGGCCAGCGCCAGGGCGGCGATCATCCAGCCGCCGAGCACCACCAGTTTGCGATCCGCCTGCAGGACGCTGAGAATCGCCTGGCGCTCGGACTCCCGGCTCGATGTCGAGGCTGCAGGCTGCGCCTCCGGCAGCTGCAGTTCAGCCAAAGGCGTCGCCCCTGCCGGCCTCGGCCATGCGGATCAGGCGGCTGTCCTCGACGGCCGCCTGCCGGTGTACCACGGCGAGCTTGTAGTCCGGATCCGTGACCATGGCCATGAAGGCATGGGCGCTGGGGTAGCGGGCGATGAAGGCGATGTCCCAGTGCTCGTCGGCGGGGCCGATCAGGACCAGTCGCGGCTCGCCGCGCCAGAGGATCTCGCCGCCGAGCCTGCGGAACACCGGACCACTTTCGCGACCGTAGCGGGCGTAGGCTTCGGCGCCGGTGGCGTCGCGGCCGTCGGGGTACGCCGCCCGGGCGCGCAGGCGGATCAGGTTCAGCATCATCACGGGCTCGTCGCGGTTCAGGGCCTTGAAGGCATCGAACTGCGCCCGTTCGGGATCGATATGTCCAGGCATGGCTGTCATGGTCTCTTGGCGCTGGTCGTCATCCTAACAGGCTCACATCCACCGGGCTGTCGCTATGCCGGGCGGGTAACGGCTGGGGTCGCGGTGGGGGGAGACGGTGCCGGCGCCGGGTCCGTGCTCCGCATTCTGGCCAGACTCTCCCGGTAGGGTGCCAGACCGGCGACAAGCAGGAGCAGGGCGGTGCTGCCGGCGATGGTGCTGACGATCAGCATGGAATAGCGCACCGCATTGTCATCGGCGAAGACGAAGTCGGTGAACAGGGCCACCGCAGTGGGGCCGATGCCCAGGCCGATCATGTTGACGATGAACAGATACACCGCGGAGGCCTGGCCGCGCAGGCGGTTGGGCATGATCTCCTGCAGGGCCGCCGGCGCCACGCCAAAGGGCATGGACAGCGCGAAGGTGGCAACGGCCAGCAGTGCGGCAGCCCAGGCGCCACTGGGCACCAGCAGGTAGCCGGCACCAAAGGGCAGCACCGCGAGCATGGCCCAGATGCCGACCCGCAGCGGCGCATCGGTGATGCCGCGGGCCAGCCAGCGGTCGGCCAGGCGGCCGCCGAAAATGATGCCGGCCGAGCCGAAGATCATCACGATGAGGCCGAAGGTAAGTCCCACCTCGCCGATGCTCCAGCCGTGGCTGCGGATGAAATAGGTCGGAATCCAGGCCGCCGTGCCGTAGCTGCAGAAGGCGATCATGGCGAAACCGAAGTTGTGGCAGAGCACGGTCCGGCGGTTCCGCTTCAGGTAGGCGAAGACCTCCTTCAGCGGCACGCTGCTGCCGCTGCCCGCTCCGCTGCGTGGCGGCTCGCGCACCAGCAGAAACGCCGCGCTGAACAGGATGCCGGCGCCGCCCAGGATCAGGAAGACCACCTGCCAGGGGCGGGTCTCGCCGATCAGGGGCAGCGCCACCGCGCCCTGGGCGGTGACGAACTGGACGACCAGGCCGCCGAGCAGAAAGGCCAGTCCGGAGCCGATGTAGATGCCCATGGAATAGACGCTGATCGCGGTGGCGCGCCGCTCAGGCGGGAAGTAGTCCGCGATCATGGAATAGGCCGCGGGCGACAGCGCCGCCTCGCCCACGCCGACACCGATGCGAAAGGCGAACAGCTGCCAGTAGTGTTTGGCGATGCCGCACAGGGCGGTCATCACGCTCCAGACGATCACCCCTGCGGCGACCAGGCCGCGGCGACTGCGGCTGTCCGCCAGGCGGCCGAGCGGAATGCCCATGATGGTGTAGAAGATGGCGAAGGAAAAACCCATCAGCAGGCTCATCTCGGTGTCCGAGATGCCCAGATCGCGGCGGATGGGGCCGACCATCAGATTGAGGATCTGGCGGTCGATGAAGGAAAACACGTAGGCGATCATCAGGATCGCGACCACGAACCAGGGGTAGGCCAGCGAAGGCGCGTTGTTGGCTTTCATCTCAGAATGCCTCCGAACGCGGCGGCTCACCCAGCGGCACGCCACCGGGGCCGGCCGCGTACGTCAGCCACGGGATGGTGGGGCCGGAGCCGACCCCGGGCTCGGAATAGTCGCAGACGCCGTCAGGGAAGACCGCCTCAAGCGCGGCCCACTGGGCGTCGCTGAACTGGATCGGATAGTAGTCCGCGCGCAGGTGCGGCCGGAGCTGGCACTTGCCGACATCATCGGTGAAGGGCATGCCGGCCTCGATCCTCGGGCTGGCGTAGCTTTCCACCAGGCTGTCGCAGATCTCCGCGGGAATATCGTTGCCCAGGCCGTCGGCGCAGCGGTGATCCACCGAGTCCGGTCGGTTGGCCACGATCTTTTCCGCCAGGGGGCGGTCGCTGCTGTCGGCGAACACCGCGTCCAGCCAGCGGCTCATCGCCGGGATCGAATCCTCGACGAAAGTGCTGTCGCCGAACAGGGCGATGGGGCCACGCCACAGGATCTGGTTGTCGGCATGACCGTGCTCGCGTTCCAGGCGGGCGCGCACCACATAGGTTCGATAGACATCGTGGAAGGCCCCGGGATCGGGCCCGCGCAGGTCGATGATCGCGGTCTGGTCGAGGTTGCTGGCCGTGTTGCTGCCGCCGCTGCGGGCCACCCGCTCGATCGCGAAGACATCGCCCCGGCTGCGCTCGGGCTGGGGAATGCGGTCAATGGTGAAGCCGCCGATCTTGACGTTCAGATCGACGAACTGGGCCACGCTCATGCGCCCGTCCATCAGGCCGGACAGGCCATAGCGCACGCCGCTGTTGTCGAAGGGGCCGCCGGCGAAGCCCTGGCCAATCTGCTGCTCGACCGGCCCCCAGTCTTCGGGCGGGCGACGGCCCAGCACGTTGACCCAGTAGTCGGCCAGGCCGCAACGCACGCCGGCCGGGTTGGTCTCGGGATCGTAGACCATCTCGGGCGGGACGCCCGGGCAGGCGCGCGCCGGGTTGCCGCCATCGGAGATCGCCACCGTGAAGGTGATCGGGTTGGCCGGATTGATATGGCCGATGGCGGCCTGCATGGCGAGCAGGTCCCAGGCCACACCGGTTCCCCAGCGGCTCGGGTCCTCCAGGTAGCTGCGCAGCAGCTTGTAGTCGGAATACTGGATGCCCGAGGACCAGGCATCGGCAAAGGAGCAGGCCGGGGTGATGCCGTCGTACAGTCCGGGGTAGGCATTGGCCACCCATTGCTGGGCCAGGGCGCCGCCGGAGCAGCCACTGCCGATGGTGTAGCGCAGATCGCCGAGGGTCTCGATCACGTGCTCCTTGGTCATCAGGTTGGCCTCGGCCTGCACCACCATGTTGCAGTTGTGCCCGGAGTTGTTGAGGGCATGGGACATGGTCGCGTAGCCCAGGCCAAGGATGCTGTCGTTCATCACGTCGGGCGCCTCGGCCATCTCGTACTCGGTGTGGCAACTGGCGCCGTGGTAGATCACCAGCTTGCGGTTGAAGCCGGCCGGCGGTGACCAGGGCGCGACCTCCTCGGACGGATCCCAGAGCACCGCGAAGCGGTACTGATCGCGGTTCAGGTTGCCGGTCTCCACCCGCACGATGAAGGGCACGGTCCTGCCCTCGTCCGTGGTGGTGGTGGCGACGTCGCTGGGCGGGTTGGCCGGATCGTAGGCGGAAAATCCGCCGCCGGCCGTCGACACGTATTGGAACTCGACCGTGGCCTCGCGGTTGCACTGGGGATCCCGGGCCTCGCCGATGCAGGTCCAGGGCTGGATTTGCGGCCCCGAGAACACCGGGCCGCCCAGCGGATGGTTGGTGATGCTCAGGCGCTGGCTTGCCGCGCCCGGCAGCAGCGCGGTGATTTCGCTGGGGCCCAGGGGCAGGTCCGTCAGCAGGCCCATGTAGCGGCCGTTGTCGCGCAACGCGAAGCGGTGGGTCGCGTCCAGACCGTTGACCGAGACGCTGACGGCGGCGGGATCGACGCCGGCGGGCAACACGACCTCCAGCAGCGCGTTGCCGCCGCTGATCAGATCCGCCCGGTTGGACAGGACCCGGATCTGGGCCTCGCCGGTGGCGCGGGCAGGCCGCTCATCGGCGCGTTCCGCCGTCGGTAGCCGGCCGCCCTGGCAGGCGCTCAGGGCCAGCAGCAGCGCGAAAGCGCCGCACAGTCTTGTCGTGCTCAACATGTCTCCTCACTCCCGGTTTCACCGGTGACGTTCTTATTTGCGCGCCCGTGCCCCTCAGGGCCGGTTGCGTCCGTATTGCTCGTGGCTGCTCACCCAGTCGCCATTGGCCACGGCGGCGGCCAGCGACAGTTCGCCGGCCAGCACCGTGGCGCCGATGATCTCGGCCAGCCGTCGCGATTTGCCGGGGCCGAAGCAGTCCATCATCTGCAGGCATTCACGCTGGGTGGCCAGGCCGGTGCCGCCGCCGGTGCTGGCGACAATCAGCGAGGGCAGGGTGATCGAAAAATAGTAGTCGCCCGCCTCGGTCAGCTCGCCGACGGCGAGCCCGACACAGGATTCGGCGACATTGGCGACGTCCTGGCCGGTGGCGATGAAAGTGGCGGTGATGCCGTTGGCGGCGTGCGCGCCGTTGTTCAGGGAGCCGGCCAGAAAGGCGCCGGTCATGGACATGATGCGGCGGCTGTACAGCTCCTTCGCACTGATGCCCAGGATCGAGCGCAGCAGGGCATCGGGAACGGTGCATTCCGCGATCACGCGCTTGCCGCGGCTGTGCAGCATGTTGATCAGTGACGGCTTCTTGTCCGTATCCATGTTGCCGCTGAGGGAGAAGCGCTGGATCTCGAAGGGGCTGTGGCCGAGGATCCACTGGCAGGCGGCGTGGGTGGCCTTGCCGCACATGTTCTGGCCAGCGGCGTCCCCGGTACGATAGTTGAAGCGCAGGTACAGGAAGCGGGCGACGGCGTACTGTTCGATGTTGCGCAGGCGGCCGAAACGGGTGGTGGCTTCGGCCGCCGCGCGAATGGGCTCGAGCTGCTGCTCGATCCATTCGCCGAAGGCCCGGGCCTGTTGCGCATCGGCCAGCACGAAAACCGGCGCCCGCTGCATGGCGTCATCGGCCACCGTGACGGTAATGCCGCCGGCTTCACGGGTCAGACGCATCCCCCGGTTGTAACTGGCCACCAGGGTGCCCTCGGTGGTGGCCATGGGCACGTAGTACTGGCCATGGGCATGCTCGCCATTCACCCGCAGCGGTCCGGCAATGCCCAGGGGCACCTGGGCCACCCCGGTGAAGTGCTCGATGTTGCCCCGGGTCGTGGCCGGATCGAAGGAGTACCGACTGCCGTGCTCCAGACGAACGCCGGTCTGTTCCTGGATGAAGTCGCGCCGCCGCGCGGCCGCCTCTTCGCCATGGTCAGCTTCCCGGCTGCGCGGGATGCCGGCCGCTGACGGCGCCTCACTCATGCCGGTTTCGCCGAGAGGGGGCGGGCGCCCGCGACCAGCAGGTCCAGCTGATCCGCCAGCAGCGCCCGGGCCTGGTTCAGCGTGGCCGGGTCGCCACCGAGCTGCAACAGCACGTGCAGGGTCAGTGACTCGGTATACAGAATCAGGCCGCGTACGGCGAGCGGGTCGAGCTCCGCGCCCTCGCTGGCGAGGTAGGTCTGGCGATACAGCTCCTCCACCGCCTGATGCAGCCACAGGCGTCGCGCCATCAGAGGGCCGCCGGGGCGCATCGCCTCGGCGGCCATCACCCGGATGATGGGGCCGGAACTGGCCACGAAATCCAGATACACCTGCTGGCCGCGGCGCAGCTTGTCCAGCCCGGAACCGGGTGCCGCCATGGCCTGACGGCGCACTTCCATCAGGTGGGCTGTGGAGCGCAGATAAATGGCCAGCAGGGCGTCGGTCTTGTCCGAGAAGAACTGGTAGAAGGTGCGTCGCGACACCCCGGCGGCCTCGAGAATCTCCGCCACGGTGGCGGCTTCGCAGCCACGCTCAGCGAACACCGAGGCGGCGGCCTTGATGATGCGCAGGCGGGTGAGATTGCGCCGGTTGCCGGCTTCGGTCCCGATGTCATCGGGCGCCGGAATGGAGCTGGCTGCGAGCAGGCTGTCAGACACGGGGCGGATCCCGGCGGGTGGGCGGAGAAGGCATCAGTCCCGCAAGTAAACACGGTGTTTACATTTTCTGTCAATCCCGGGCCGGCCATCGCCCGCCGGGGCGCGAACCAGTGTCGGGCAGGCCGGCGGGACCCGCCCGGGTTCTTCCCAGGCGGTCAGGGGGCGGGCGGTGCGGGGTCAGCCCTGGCGGCCCGCGCCGGGAATCGGCGCTTGGGCGTGCTGCTGCGCGGTCCTTCAGAAGTCCTGGCTGATCTGCAGCCGGACACTGCGCCCCAGCAGCCGGTAGGTGGAGACGTCGGTATTGGCCACATCGCCATTGGCGAGGAAGGGCGGATCACGGTCCTGCAGATTGTCCACGCCGATGCCGATGCGGCCTGCGCTCCAGCTGTAGCCCAGGCTCAGATCATGGTAGATGCGGGCGCCCACCCGATTGACCGTTCCGGGAAAGATCTCCCCGCCACGTTCATCGAGCGCGCCGATCCATTGCGCGGCATAGGCCAGATCCAGACTCTTGCCCTGCCAGCTGGCGGTGTAGCGACCTTTCCAGCGCGGGATGGCGCCAAAGCTGTCGGGATCGAAGCTGCCTTCGCCGACAAAGGGCGCCGCATTCGGAAAGGCCTTCAGTTCACGCTCCAGCACATGGCTGAGCAGCAGGCGGTGCTGCAGGCGGCCGCCGGCCACGGTATGGCCGTAGCGGGCTTCCAGATCCAGGCCGCGGGCGGTCTCGCTGGCGATGTTCTGCAGTTCGCTGCGCACCTGGGTGATGCTGCCGTCGGCGGCGCGATCGATGCGCTCGCAGAAGCTGGCCTCGCCGGTGGCCAGGCACTGTTCCAGGATGGTGTTGGCGCCCAGTCCGGCGATGCCGTCATCGATGCGGATGGCGTAGTAGTCCAGGCTCAGCAGCAGGCCCGGCAGCGCCTGCGGCGTCCATTTGATGCCCGCGCCAATGCTGCTGGCGTCTTCCGGACGCAATTGTGGATTGCCGCCGCCCAACTGCGGGGTTTCGTTGCCGGTCTGATTGAAGCTGCCGTCCGCCGGCACGCCTTGTGCCACGCAGCGTTCGATCTCGCTGTCGCCGAGCTGGCTGAAATCCGCGCAGGGGTCGTCCACCGCCGGATTGGACTGGGCTACGCCGCC
>JBFJTN010000044.1:0-18956 GCA_041625325.1 Oceanococcus sp.
GATCTTAACGTGATTCCGACATTTGTCGGATCAGGCCGCCTGTCTCACAGCACGAAGAAGTCCCGCCGGAGGTTCCACCCGGCGGACATGGCGGTTCAGGGATGGCGACCGAACAGGCGCATGAACAGCACCAGCGCGCCCATGCCCAGCGGCATGGACAGCCACCAGGGGAAGCCGAAACCGGCCGGCAGCACGCCGATGAACAGGGCCACGGTGGCCACCAGCATGGCGTAGGGCAGCTGGGTGCGGACATGCTCCACGTGATCGCAGTCGGTGGCCATGGAGGACAGGATGGTGGTGTCGGAGATGGGCGAGCAATGGTCGCCCCAGATCGCGCCGGCCAGCACCGCGGCGATGCTGGCGTGCAGGATGGCCGCCTCGCCGGGCGCCAGGCTCCAGGCCAGCGGCACCACCAGCGGGATCAGGATGCCCATGGTGCCCCAGCTGGTGCCGGTGGCGAAGGCGGTGAGCGAGGCCATCAGGAAGATCAGCGCCGGCAGCAGCCCGGCCGGCAAGGCATCCCCGATCAGCGAGACCAGGAACTGGGCGGTCTGCAGCTCCTTGGTGGTGCCGGCCAGGGCCCAGGCCAGGACCAGGATGATCATGGCGGTGAGCATGGCGTGCACCCCCTCGGTCCAGCCCTCCAGCAGTTCCTGCAGGCTGGCCCGGCGCTGCAGCAGGGGCATGGCCATGGCCACCAGCACCGCGATCAGCGAGGACCACATCAGGGCCAGATAGGCGTTGGCGCTGCCGATGATCTCGCGCAGGCTGTCCCCCTCGCCGGTGATGTACAGGCCGGTCAGCACGCCGAGCACCAGCAGCACCAGGGGCAGCACCGCATAGGCGACCGGGCCGGCCTCGCCGAGCTCTTCCTCGGCGGGCTGCGCCTGGCTGACCGTGGCCTGCGCCTCGGCCTGCAGCATCGGCCCGATGTCGCGCCCGGACCAGGACACCCAGAAGACCAGGAACACGCAGAGCCAGGGATAGAAGCTGTAGGCCAGCGAATTCAGGAACAGCACATAGCCCTGCACATCCAGGCCCTCGATCAGGCTGGCCGCCTCGTCCAGCAGGCCGACCTGGTAACCGATCCAGGTCGACACCAGGGCGATACCGCAGATGGGCGCGGCGGTGGAGTCCACCAGGTAGGCCAGCTTCTGCCGCGAAATACCGAGGCGGTCGGTGACCGGCCGCATCGTCTTGCCCACCACCAGCGAGTTCGCGTAATCGTCGACGAAAACCGCCAGACCGAGCATGGCCGTGGCCATCTGTCCGCGCCGACGCGAGTGCGCCCGACGGATCATCCAGTGCACGATGCCCTGCATGCCGCCGCTGCGGTTGATCACCCCGACCAGGCCGCCGATCATGAAGGAAAACAGCATGATGGAAGCATGGTCCTCGTCCGCCACCGCACCGACCACATGCACGGTCAGCGCCTCGAGAAAGCTCTGTCCCAGACCGGCCAGATCCAGGCCTGCAATGCCCCAGGCGCCCAGCCACAGGCCAAAGAACAACGCCGGGATCACCGCGCGCCAGATCAGCGCCACCGCGATGGCGGCCAGCGGAGGGACGAGGGAAAACCAGGAGGCGACGGGGTCCATGGGCAAGAATCGCTGTGCAAGATTCCCGCCAAGGCTAGCAGCCCTGCCCCTTCAAGGAGGAGAGTGTGGCGATGCTGGCCGCGCGCAATTGGCCGCCCGGCCCGGAACCCGGCGCCCTTGCCGGGCGCGAGTCGCCAGGCCGGGAGGTGTCGCCGGCGGTGGCCCTGCGTGACATGCCACCGGCCCGCTCGACGACGAAGCGCCTGGTGGCGGCTGCCGGGCGATGACGCCCCGCCAGCTGCGCGACTCGTGCCCGCGCGCCGGCCTCAGCCGTCGTCCGGATCGTAGCCCAGATAGGGCGCCAGCCAGCGCTCGGCCTCTTCCAGGGTCATGCCCTTGCGCCGGGCGTAGTCGGCCACCTGGTCCGCGCCCAGACGCCCGACCACGAAGTACTGCGACTCGGGATGCGAGAAGTACCAGCCGGACACCGCGGCCGCCGGCCACATGGCGTAGCTCTCGGTCAGTTCGATGCCGGCATTCTCCCGCACCTTGAGCAGCTCCCAGAGCTTGGCCTTCTCGGTGTGCTCCGGGCAGGCCGGATAGCCCGGCGCCGGGCGGATACCCCGATAGCGCTCCCGGATCAGGGCCTCGTTGTCCAGCGTCTCGTCGGCGACGTAAGCCCAGTACTCGCGCCGGACTTTCTGGTGCAGCAGCTCGGCGAAGGCTTCGGCCAGACGGTCGGCCAGGGATTCGAGCAGGATGGCGCGGTAGTCGTCGTGCTCGGCCTTGAAGGCCTCCACCCGCTCCTTGACCCCGATCCCGCAGGTCACCGCGAAGGCGCCCATCCAGTCCTGCCCCTCGCTCACGTAATCGGCCAGGCAGCGGTTCGGCACGCCTTCACGGTGGGCGCTCTGCTGGCGCAGCATGTTGAGCACCAGTTCGCCCTGCGGGCCCTGCACCAGGATGTCGTCGGCACCCTGCCGGCTGGCCGGGAACAGGCCGATCACCCCGTTGGCGGTGAGCCAGCGCTCGGCGATGATCGTGTCCAGCATCGCATTGGCCTCGTCGAACAGCTTGCGCGCCTCCGCCCCGCTGGTGGGATTGTTCAGGATGTCCGGATAGCGCCCCTTCATCTCCCAGGCGATGAAGAAGGGTGTCCAGTCGATGTACTCACGAATCTCCGCCAGATCATGGTCCGCCAGCACGCTGATGCCGGGCTGCTTCGGCGTCGGCGGCGTGTAGCCGGACCAGTCGATCGGGCTGGCATTGGCCCGCGCCGCGTCCAGGCTGAGCAGCTTCTCCCGGCCGCGCTTGGAGGCGTGGCGCTCGCGGATGCCGTCGTATTCGTTGCGCACCGTGTCCATGAAGCCGGCCCGGCCCTCGTCCGACAGCAGCTTGGAGACCACCGGCACCGAGCGGGAGGCGTCCTTCACCCAGACCACGGGGTGCTTGTAGGCCGGGTCGATCTTCACCGCGGTATGCGCCCGCGAGGTGGTGGCGCCGCCGATCAGCAAGGGAATCTCGAAACCCTGGCGCTGCATCTCGGCGGCGACGAAGACCATCTCGTCCAGCGAGGGGGTGATCAGGCCGGACAGGCCGATCACGTCCACCTCTTCGGCTTTGGCCACCTCGAGAATCTTCGCCGCGGGCACCATCACGCCGAGGTCGATGACCTCGTAGTTGTTGCACTGGAGCACCACGCCGACGATGTTCTTGCCGATGTCGTGCACGTCGCCCTTGACCGTGGCCATCAGGATGCGGCCCTTGGCCCGGGTCCCGGCGTCCTTCTCCGCCTCGATGTAGGGAATCAGGTGGGCCACCGCCTTCTTCATGACGCGGGCGGACTTCACCACCTGCGGCAGGAACATCTTGCCGGCGCCGAACAGATCGCCGACCACGTTCATGCCATCCATCAGCGGGCCTTCGATGACCTCGATGGGGCGCCCGCCAGCGGCGGCCACCTGCAGGCGGGCCTCCTCGGTGTCCTGCTCGATGAAATCGGCGATGCCCTTGACCAGGGCATAGGTGATCCGCTCGGTCACCGGCTTCTCACGCCACTGAAGGGTCACCGCCTCGGCCTTTTCGCCGCTGCCGCGGAAGGATTCGGCGATTTCCAGCAGGCGCTCGGTGGCATCCGGCCGGCGGTTCAGGATCACGTCCTCGACCCGCTCGCGCAGCTCCGGGTCCAGATCATCGTAGACCGCCAGCTGACCGGCATTGACGATGCCCATGTCCATGCCGGCGGCAATGGCGTGATACAGGAACACCGAATGGATGGCCTGACGCACCGGTTCGTTGCCGCGGAAGGAGAAGGAGACATTCGACACGCCGCCGGAGATATGCACGCCAGGACAGCTGCGCTTGATCCGGCGGGTGGCGTTGATGAAATCCAGCGCGTAGTTGTTGTGCTCCTCGATCCCGGTCGCGACCGCGAAGATGTTGGGGTCGAAGATGATGTCCTCGGGGTCCATGCCGACCACCTCGGTGAGGATGCGGTAGCTGCGCTCGCAGATCTCGACCTTGCGCTCCTCGGTGTCCGCCTGGCCGGTTTCATCGAAGGCCATGACGACCACCGCGGCGCCATAGCGCCTCAGCAGCCCGGCCTGATGGATAAAGCTCTCCTCGCCTTCCTTGAGCGAGATGGAGTTGACCACCCCCTTGCCCTGAATGCACTGCAGGCCGGCCTCGATCACCTCCCACTTGGAGGAGTCGATCATCACCGGCACCCGGGCGATATCCGGCTCGGCCGCGATCAGATTCAGAAAGCGCACCATGGCGGCCTTCGAATCCAGCATGCCCTCGTCCATGTTGACGTCGATGATCTGGGCGCCGTTCTCGACCTGCTGACGCGCCACCTCCAGCGCCGCGTCGTAGTCCCCCGCCTTGATCAGATTGCGGAAGCGGGCGGAGCCGGTGACATTGGTGCGTTCGCCGACGTTGATGAACTGGGCGGTGGTCTGACGTTTATTTTCCACAGATTTCACAGATTTCGCAGATTGATCTAGAGAACGAAGCGCTTGAATTGCAGGCTGGGTCCGCCGAAATTGAGCAGCAGGCCCTTCTTCAGTTGACTGGCCTTGAGGTAATGCAGCAACTGCGATTCGGCCTGTGGGGTGAGGCGACTGAGCGCTTTCAGCTCCACCAGCAGCTCTCCAAAGCAGATAAGGTCGGCGCGAAAAACGGCGTCCAGAGGAACACCCTTGTAGTGCACCCTGATCACCGCTTCGCGCTCAAAGTCGACGCCTTGCGCCTCAAGCTCCCGGCCCAGCGCTTCAGCATAGACGGATTCGAGAAAGCCCGGGCCGAGTTCGCGATGCACGGCCATCGCCGCGCCAATCACGGCATGAGTCTGTGGATCTTTTCCGCTCATCAATCGGTGTCAATCTGTGAAATCTGTGGAACATTCACGCCACGGCATTGAAGGACTCCAGCCCCGACAGACGCAGCTGGCCATCGCGGGGCCGCGGCTTGCGCGGCGGCAGGCCCTCCACGGCGCGGGCGATGGCGGCGATATGCTCGGGCGAGGTGCCGCAGCAGCCACCGACCAGGTTGAGCAGACCGGATTCGGCCCACTCGCGGATCTGCGCGGCCATTTCCTCGGGGCCGAGGTCGTATTCGCCGAACTCGTTGGGCAGGCCCGCGTTGGGATGGGCGGAAACGCAGCACTCGGCGATGCGGGACAGCTCCGCCACGTACTGGCGCAGCAGATCGGGCCCCAGCGCGCAGTTCAGCCCGAACAGCAAAGGCCGGGCGTGGCGCAGCGAGTTGTAGAAGGCCTCGGTGGTCTGCCCGGACAGGGTGCGCCCGGAGGCATCCGTGATGGTGCCGGAAATCATCAGCGGCAGACGCTCTTCGCGCCCTTCAAAGAACTGCTCACAGGCGAACACGGCGGCCTTGGCATTGAGGGTATCGAAGACGGTTTCGATGAGGATCAGGTCCGAGCCGCCATCGACCAGCCCGCGCAGCGCCTCGGTGTAGGACTCGACCAGTTCGGCGAAGCTGACATTGCGAAAGCCGGGGTCATTCACATCCGGCGAGATCGAGGCGGTGCGGTTGGTCGGGCCGAGCACCCCGGCCA
The DNA here is from genome assembly GCA_041625325.1 of Oceanococcus sp. Classification (GTDB taxonomy): domain Bacteria; phylum Pseudomonadota; class Gammaproteobacteria; order Nevskiales; family Oceanococcaceae; genus Oceanococcus. Next base: position 5,617 of record JBFJTN010000044.1, read on the forward strand.
CCCAGCGCGGGCGCTCCGCCGTGGCGGCCGCATCGCAGGCCTCCCGGGCCAGCCGCGCGCCCTCGCGATTCAGTTCGTAGACCAGTTCCTGCATGCCGTAATCGGCCTGCGCGATGGCCGTGCTGTTGAAGGTATTGGTCTCGACGATATCCGCGCCGGCGGCCAGATAGGCCGCGTGGATATCGCGGATGATCTGTGGCTGGCTCAGGGTCAGCAGGTCGTTGTTGCCCTTGAGATCCTGGCCCCAATCGGCGAAGCGCTCGCCGCGGTAGCCGGCCTCATCCAGCTTGTGCTGCTGGATCAGCGTGCCCATGCCGCCATCCAGCACCAGGATGCGACGATCCAGCGCGGCGCTCAGTTGCTGCTCGCGATGCATATTTATCTCCCTATCCGGATAGGCGGATATATTAGTACATGCGCGCCTCAGAGGCTATCATCGCCGGCTTTCTTTTCACCGGCCCCGCTGCGGGCCCGTCACGCGGTACTCATCATGGCTGACAAGAAATGGCGCTGCCTGGTCTGTGACTTCGAATACGACGAAGCCGAAGGCATGCCGGACGAAGGCATCCCCCCCGGTACCCGCTGGGAAGACGTGCCGGACGACTGGACCTGCCCCGACTGCGGCGCGCCGAAGTCCGACTTCGAGATGGTCGAGGTCTGAACCGGTCTTGAGGCTATACTCGGTCAATTGACCGACCGGACAATTCCTCTTTTGCCGCGCAAACCCGCCATCGAGCAGGGCGATACCCTGCAACGCATCCGCCAGCACGCCTTCCGCATGTTCGGGCGCTACGGCTTCGACGGGGTCTCCATGCTGAACGTGGCCAAGGCGGCCGGCGTGACCAAGGCCGCGCTGTACTGGCACTTCGACAGCAAGGAAGCCCTGTACCTGGACTGCCAGGCCCAGCTGCACCAGCTGTTCAGCGAGTATGTGGTGCAGTCGATGGGGGCCCTGGAAGACACCGGCGAGCAGCTGCGACAGATGTTCTATGGCGTGGTCGACATGCTGCGCGATCCGCGCATCCGTCACGGCGTGGCCGGCTACTGGCTCAGCTCCAACAGCCTCAACACCAACGCCGCGATAGAAGCCCATCGCCGCTTTGACGAGGCCTCCATCCGGGCCATGACCGCGGTCATGCAGCGCGCCCTGGACGAGGGTGTGATCAGGACCGATATTCCGCCCCACGACATGGCGCGCACCGCCGTGGCAGTGTGGGAGGGCATCGTGCTGCCGCTGCGGGTGGAGCCTTTCGAAGTCATCGAGCGGCTGATCCTGACCCTGGGCAAGACCTACTTCCGGGCCCATGGCGCCCCGGCCCTGGCCGACAGCCTCGTCGGCCGCCCGCTCGTGCCGGCGACCACCCCCGCCCGTCGCTGACCCGCAGCCCGCGGATTGCGCTGCCGGGCCCTGACGGGTCCGCAGCGGGCGAAAAACCTGCTCCTGTGGCCTCAAGTGACCGCGCCGGCGGTCGATGAGCCGGATATGACAGCCGTGGCCGCCGCCCGGACGATCCGCAAGCACGGCCGCCACCGCGGCCCGCGCGCGGAGACAGGAGAGGATTCATGAAACATTTGCAATTGCGCGCGCTGGTGGCCGATGACGACCCCCTCTCCCGGGGCATCGTGGCCGAGCAGCTGCTGCGCCTGCGGGTCGGCTCGGTGACCACCGCTGCCTCCGGCAATGCCGCGCTGCAGATCCTGCAGCAGGACAAGTCCATCGGCCTGCTGGTGACCGATCTGAAAATGCCGGACATGGACGGCATTGCCCTGCTCGGCCGGCTGGCCACCCTGAACCGGCCGATCAGCGTGATCATCATGAGCGCGCTGGGGGACAAGATCCTGCGCGCTGCCGAGATGATCGGCCTGGGCCACCACCTGCGCATCCTGGGCGTCTCGGGCAAGCCGGTCCGCCTGCAGAGACTGCGCGACATGCTCGACCGCAGCGAAAACATCCCGCCGCCGAAACGACCCGGTGACGACCGGGCCGCGACGATCGATCCCGGGCAGATTCGCGAAGCCCTGGCCGACGGCGGTTACTACATCGTGGTGCAGCCGGAGATCGAAGCCCGCTCCGGCCGCTTCATCGGTGTCGAGGTGCTCAGCCGCTTCAACCACGAGGGGCTTGCCCGCTTCACGCCCGGCGACATCATCCTGAGCGCCGAGCAGTCCAGCCTGATCCACGACATCCTGGGCCACACCCTGAAACAGGTGGGCCGCGCCAGCAGGGCCTGGCGCCGGGCCGGCCTGAACCCCACCGTCAGCATCAATCTCTCCCACCGCAATCTCGCCGACCCGGACTTCCCGGAATGGTTCGGCGGCCAGATCGCGCTGCACGCGCTGTCACCCGCGGACATCATCCTGGAGATCACCGAGACCGCGGTGCCATTGAACGAGACCACCAACCTGGAAGTGGCCCACCGGCTCGGCCTGCAGGGCTTCAAGCTGGCCATCGATGACTACGGAACCGGCCATGCCAACCTGCAGCAGCTGCAGAACATGCCGTTTCACCAGCTCAAGGTGGACAAGAGCTTCGTCGACAACATCGAACATTCCTTCGATGCCCGTACCATCGTCTCCTCCAGCCTGCAGATGGCGCGCAATCTGGGCCTGAAGACGGTGGCCGAGGGCGTGGAGCAGGCCGCGCAGGACAGGCTGCTCCGGGACATGGGATGCGATCTCATGCAGGGCTACTACTATGCCCGGCCGATGCCGGCCGATCAGCTTGCTGACTGGGCCCTGGCCCACCGCGCCAGGCACCAGCGGGGTGGCAGTCAGGCAGCCTGAACCTTTTCGCCCAGCGCCTCGAGGAAGCTGTCCATCTCGTTCCCGACGCGGGCCAGCCGCCGGTCCAGATCCGCGCCGCCGGCCTGGATGTCTTCCTCCAGCCTGGACAGCTCTGCGGCCAGACGCAGACCGCCGAGAGAGCGGCAGGAACCCTTCAGCCGGTGGGCCAGCGCCTGCACGGCCTCCATGTCCTGCCGCTGCAGCGCCTCGCGGCATTCGTCGAGCAGGGGCCGGGCGGTGTCCTCGAACATGTCGCGGTAGCTGCCCAGCATGCTCAGATCCTCGCCCAGCACCTCCCTGAGCAGGCTCTCGTCCAGCACGGCTTCCGCGTCGGCGGGCTCCCCGGCCGCCACCTCGGCCACGACCATGTCAGCCGCCGCGGCCGGCGTCTCCCGATTGACCGGCGGGCCGGCCGGCAACGCGGCCTTCCCGGGGGCTTTGCGCCGCAGGCACAACTCGTCGAAGCATTGTTCCAGGTCCGCGATCCTGGCCGGCTTGACCAGCTTGCGGTTGACCCCGAAGCGGTGCAGCCGCGCCAGGTCCTGCGGGCTGGCACTGGCGGTCAGCACCACGATGGGCAGGCTGCGCAGCCGTTCATTGGGGTGCTCGCGGATGCGCCGGGCGAGCCGGTAGCCATCCAGCTCCGGCATGTGCAGGTCGGTGATCAGCAGATCGAAATCCTGATCCTGATCCAGACGTTCCAGCGCCCGCAGGCCATCGCTGGTCAGCACGCAGCTGCAGCCCAGGCGCTGCAGCTGGCGGCCCAGCAGTTCACGATTCACCTCCTGGTCCTCGGCAACCAGGATGCGGGCCTCGAACTGGGCCTCGCCGCCCGCCGCCCAGGGCTGCTTCGCCTCCTCTTCCCCGTAGAGCGCGGCATGCACGCGACGCGCCAGCTCCGACGGCCGCAGCGGGCGGTCGATCAGCTTGCGCGCCGGCCCGCCGTCCTCGATGTAGCGCAGCTGCAGCCGCGACCTTTCCCCGCTGGGCGAGGCCTCCAGATGGACACAGAGCGGCCAGGCGGGATCATCCGCCCGGCACTCGCCCAGGCGTGCCCCGGCCGCGCTCAGGTGTGCGGACAGGCAGGCCTGCTCGTCGCGTTCCAGGCGCATCTGCACGGTCACGCCTTCCAGCAGCTTGCTGGGGGCGGGCGCCTCGACGAGCACCGGCAGTTCCAGTTGCAGGCTGAAGCAGGAGCCCTGACCCGGCGCCGATTCGAGTTCGATCTGCCCCCCCATCAGGCGTGACAGACCCTCGCAGATCGCCAGTCCCAGGCCGGTGCCGCCGAAACGCCGGGTGGTGGTGGAATCGGCCTGGGAAAATCGCTGAAAGATCTTGCGCTGGGCTTCCGGCGGAATCCCGATTCCGGTGTCGCTGACCGAGAAACGCAGGCTGATCTGATCCTCGATGCGCCACTGCTGTTCCAGCTTGAGCGTGACGCTGCCGCTTTCGGTGAATTTCAGCGCATTCGAACTCAGATTCAGCAGGATCTGGCGCAGCTTGCCCTGATCTCCCCGCACCCGCTCCGGCAGTTCGCTTCCGTAGAGCACCTTGAGGGACAGGTTCTTGCGCGCCGCGGTTACCGCGACCATGTCCGCCACGGTTTCCAGCAGGGCGCAGGGATCGAAGGCAATCAGGTCCAGCTCGGCGGCGCCGGCCTCGATCCGTGAATAATCCAGTACATCGTTGATGATGCTGAGCAGGTTGGCGGTGGACTCGTGGATCATCACCGCCATGCGTCGCTGGTCCGCATCCAGCTCGCTGCGGCTGAGGATCTCGGTCAATCCCAGAATGCCGGACATCGGGGTGCGGATTTCATGGCTCATGGTGGCCAGAAAGCGGGACTTGGCCTCGCTGGCGGCCTCGGCACCGTGCAGCTGTTCCAGCCGCACGCTGAGCCAGTCCAGGGTTTCGCGCAGGGCATCCACCTCGTCCTTGGCCCAGCTGTCCGGCGAGACCTCGCGCAGCGCGGCGCGGGTCTCGGCGTAATGCCCGGATTCGGACAGGCGGGGCAGCACATTGGTGACCCTGCGCAGGCGATCCAGATTGCGCGACATGATCCAGTAGAGGCTCAGACCGCCGAGCAGCACGATCAGCATATCCAGGGCCAGCTGCCGCAGGGCCTGCTCGCGAGCCAATGCACGTTTCTCGCTGAGATCACGCAGCAGCAGCACGCGCAGGTCCGACCCCGCAGCGTCCGAGCCCTGCAGGCGGGCCTGCTGGTAGGCGAACAGATGCCGATCCACCAGGCGCTCGCCGGAGGCTTCAGGGTGCTGTGCCAGGCGCGCCAGCTCCTGGGCATCCAGCTGGCCTTCCAGGGTCTGCGCGAGCAGCCGGGGCGCCTGACCCTCGCTGTCGCGAAACAGCACGATGTCACCGCCGGTCAACGCCGCATAGGCCGGCAGCAGTTCGGTCAACGGCGCGGCCATCAGCATCAGCAGGCTGTCGGCACGGCTGCCGCCGGGCATGGCCAGCACGAATTCGCAGTCTTCCTGACAGTGGATCGCGCCGATCGGCCGCAACCGGTTCTGGGCCTCGCGCAGCAGGATTTCGCGCCGCTCGACGGGCAGGCTGACCTGCAGCCCGGCTGCGGCCCAGCCGCCGGCCGGCTCCAGCGAGGGCTTGTAGGCTTCGACCCAGTTCAGCCGGGCGAAGATATCCGGCGAATTCTCGATGTACTCCCCCATGCCGGGATCGCCACCCGCGTCATAGGCGGCGTTCAGCTCGGTGCCTATGTGGGCATACTCGTTGCGCAGCTGGGCAAACAGATTGACCAGCACCCGTTCATCGCCCTGCAATTGCTCGATGGTCTTCTGGCGCAGCTGTGCGGTGAGCTGGTTCCAGCTCTGGAAGGTCATCAGGCCGGCAATCGCGATGAAAACCAGCGCGCAGGGCAGCAGCAGCTTCCACAGCAGGCTGACCCTGAGGCCGGCACGGGTTTCGGCGTGGACGTCCACGGACCCGGACGGATCAGAAGCGATAGGCGAGCATGAGCAGGGTCACCTGCCAGTGACGCTCCGGCTCACCGCGCTGACGCGCGGTACCCGGCAGGTTGGCCGTGCCATCAACATAGTGGTGCTCGGCGAAAACGCCCCAGTTGGCGCTGGGCCGCCACTGCAGCCCGGCCGTATGATCCCGCGAGAAATGACGCCAGCCCGGACCCTCGCCGCGGGCCTCGGCCTCGCGCCCGTTGCGATCGTTGCGATCATTGAAATTCAGGTCGTAGCGCAGGAACCACTCCAGGCGCGGCGACACCAGGCGGCGATACTGCAGATAGGCACCATCCCCGCTGCTCTCATCACTGCCGGCGAAGGAACTGAAGGTGACCGCCGAATAGCGGTATTCGAAGGTCAGGCTGGACTGCGGCGCCAGATACTGCAGGGACAGCACGTACAGGTCCGCGTCCAGGCTCAGGCTGAACGGTGCCTGCGGGTCGGCGGGGACGAATTCCAGAGCCGCACCGAAATAGCTCAGCCCGGTGCGAAAGCGCCCGCCCCACCAGTCCTGCAGCCACTGGGCCAGCCGGTAATCGGTCACCTCGACCTCGCCCTCCAGGCCGCCACCACCGGTGAAGCTGCGTTCGAAGCTGTCCGTGGCGTTGAAGCGCCGTGCCGTGCTGGCGGTGAACTCGCTGACATTGCCGCCGAAGCTGCGGTGGGCATAGAACTGGGCGCCCTCGACGGAGAAGAACAGGTCACGAAAACCCAGGCCCTCGAAGTACACCGAGGAGGGCAGCAGGATGCCGGGACGGCCGAACACCACGTCGCGCGTATCGTTGTACAGGCCGTAGGCATTCTTGACCTTGCCGACGCGCAGGCCCGCATCGCTTTCGGCAGCGCTGTGAAACTGCCAGTCCAGCAGGGCGAAATCGACCCGCAGGCGGGCATCGTCCAGCTCGCCGAAACGGCGTGCGGTGAGCTGCCCCGAGACCAGCAGGGACGGCGTCAGCGTGCCGCGGCCGTTGACCGCCACCTCGTAGAGATCCCGATTGCCACTGGTGCTGTCGCCGATGTAGTCATTGCCTTCGGACAGCGAATAGCCCTGCGCCAGCGCACCGTGGATGTCCAGCTCCAGCGCGAGAGCGGATCCCGGGGCGCTCAGCCCCAGCAGCAGGGCCAGCCGAACTCCTTTCAGCCGATTCACCATGTCTCCCCCAATCCGGCCAGCGACCGGTTTCTGGCCAGCGAACTGTCGGCGCTCTGCACCGGCAGATAGCCGACGGCGCCTGGCGTCGTCAGCACGCGGCGACGCATTTCCTCGAGATTGTTCACCCGTACCGGCACCAGGCCGGTACCGGTGAACATGCTGCGGTCCCAGGTCCGGCGCAGCACGTAGGGATAGGTGCCCAGCACCTCGCGGGCGAAACGCGAGTGCACTTCGTTGCCATCCGCCAGTACGAAGATGTGCACCGGCTCTCCATTGGGCCAGGTGCGCACCCGCAGGGTGAATACCGAACGCAGGTAACTGCGATTCAGGAAATCCTGATCCACCGATGGATGGGCGATCACCTCCACCGGCCTGACGGCGCCGTCGTCCGCGGCCACTGGCAGGCTGAACATGGCGGCCAGGGCCCAGGCCCACAGGCCAGGGCGCAATCCCTTGCGCAGGCCACGGCTCCGCGGCCGAGCGGTCGGTTCTGTCTGTCTTCCCATCCCCACAGTTTTCCTTGATGAGCGGGACCGGCTTGCCATGCGGGACAGCGCCCCTCGGCGCCGCCGCCGCCCCCAGTGATACAGCTAAGCAGCGCGCAAGTAAACAATTCGTCAACCGCGGCCCCTCGCGATATGGCGTCAGCTGGCGCAACTGCGTAATCTGCCGGCTTTTTCAGGATCACGGTCTTTTATGCCCAGAGCCGCAGAACTCCGTGCCGGCATGGTCGTTGCCATCGACGGCAAGCCCTACATCGTACGACAGGTGCAGGCCCACAACCCGACCGCCCGGGGCGCGAGCACCCTGTACAAGGTGCGTCTGAATCATGCCCGCAGCGGGCAGAAGCTGGACCAGAGCTTTCGCGGCGACGACCTGCTGACCGCGGTCGATTTCCAGCGCCGGCCAGTGCAGTTTCTGTACGCCGACGGCGAGGGCTACACCTTCATGGACGTGGCCGACTACAGCCAGCACACCCTGCCCGCCTCCCAGCTGGACAACGTGACACCCTTTCTGGTGGATAACGCGGAGGGCTATACCGCCCTGCTGATCGAGGACGCCTGCATCGGCATCGAGCCGCCGGGCACGGTGGAACTGCACATCGTGGAAACCGCGCCGGCGCTGAAAGCCGCCTCGCAGAGTGCCCGGACCAAGGCCGCCAAACTGGAAACGGGTCTGGAGATTCAGGTGCCGGAATATCTGACCGAGGGTGAGCTCATCAGGATCAACACGGCGAGCCGGGAATTCGTCTCGCGGGCCTGAGCAGCCCGCTAGCGCAGTTCCGCCTCGCCTGACGCCGGATGCGCCAGTTGCCAGCCCAGCCAGCCTGCCGGCACCGCCAGCAGGGTCACTGCTGCCGCCAGCCAGGCGATCGGCCCGCCGATCTGGCTGAAGACCACGGCCGCGACGACCCAGGCCAGCAGGCACAGCAGAGCAACTGGCCCCCAGCGGGGCGCAGGGACGACATCATCCTGATCCAGGGGCGAGGGCAACCGGGCGGCCAGCAGATCCCGTACGGCGGCACTGGGGCGGCCGCCTGAGGCCGGCGCGCGCGTCGGGCGCGACGGGGCAGGCGCCCGCGGGGAGGCCTGCCGCTGCTGGTCTGCGCAGGCCGTATCGGTTTGCAATCGGGTCGCAATGGCATTGCGCATGAGCCGCTCCGAAGGTCAGACCGGGTCCGCCTGCCGTCCAGGCCGCCCGAGATGGGGGTCAGACTAGGCGGGTGGCGCGCAAGTTTTCGTGAAGAATCCTGCCCCTGTGGCTCAGGGTTTTTCCTTCAGCTGCCAGAACAGCCAGAGCATGGCGGGCAGCGCCAGCACCAGCAGCCCCAGACACAGGGCCAGACCGGCCGGCGCTCCCGATGAGTACAGCCTCGCGGCGACGAACGCGGCCATGACCCAGCTGACGATGGACAACAGGAGGGGGCCTGCAAGATGGCCGGCAGCCAGCCGAGCGTCCCAGGCGGGTCCGATCTTGTCGGGCATGAGCGACCTCCACGACAGGCGGAGTGCAGGACCCGTCACATCCCGGTCGGCCCTGGGCTCCTCAGCGGCGACTCCTTTCACCACCCGAATCTTTCCCGCCTTTTTACCACCTTACACGGGCACCGGCTGTACAGATTTTGCTCCACCCCGGCCCTGAGCCTGTGGCAAGTCCCTCGCCCGCACCGGAAGCGACCGGGCAGGGAGGCCGCAAGCCATTGTTAACATTGCGATTTGGGAAACCCCTCCCGCGGATGGCAAAATGGCTGACTGACCGGACAGTCAGTCCGCCACCATGGATGCCTTCCAATGAACACCCTCGCCTCCGCCGGCGCGCGCTTTCGCGCCGCCGTCGCCGAAGAGCAGCCGCTGCAGGTCGTCGGCACGATCAACGCCAATCACGCCCTGCTCGCCCGGCGCGCCGGATTCCGCGCCATCTACCTGTCCGGCGGCGGGGTCGCCGCGGGCTCGCTGGGCCTGCCCGATCTGGGCATTTCCGGCCTGGAAGATGTGCTGATCGACGTGCGCCGGATCAGCGATGTCTGCGACACCCCGCTGCTGGTCGATGTCGATACCGGCTTCGGCAGTTCCTTCTTCAACGTGGCCCGCACCACCCGCGCGCTGATCAAGGCCGGCGCTGGCGCCATGCATATCGAGGACCAGGTCGGCGCCAAGCGCTGTGGCCACCGGCCGAACAAGGAGATCGTCTCCCAGGCCGAGATGGTCGACCGGATCAGGGCGGCGGTGGATGCCCGCACGGACGAGGATTTCGTGATCATGGCGCGCACCGACGCGCTGGCCGTCGAGGGCCTGGACGCGGCCATCGAGCGGGCCGTGGCCTGCGTCGAGGCCGGCGCCGACATGATCTTCCCCGAGGCGATGACCGAACTGCCCATGTACAAGGCTTTCGCAGAAGCCGTCGGCGTGCCGGTGCTGGCCAATATCACCGAATTTGGCGCCACCCCGCTGTACACCGTGGACGAGCTGCGCGAGGCGGGGGTGGGCCTGGTGCTGTATCCGCTGTCGGCCTTCCGCGCCATGAACAAGGCAGCGGAAAACGTATACGGCGCGATTCGCCGCGATGGCACGCAGCAAGCGGTTGTCGACACGATGCAAACCCGGATGGAGCTGTACGACTCCATCAATTATCACGACTACGAGCGCAAGCTGGACGCGCTGTTCGCCCAGGGCAAACCCTGAGCCACCAGGAGAGAATCGATGAGCGAAGTGCAAAAACCCAAAGCCAAGAAATCCGTCGCCCTGTCCGGCACCGCCGCCGGCAACACCGCCCTGTGCACCGTCGGGCGCAGCGGCAATGACCTGCATTACCGCGGCTACGACATCCTGGACATCGCCACCACCTGCGAATTCGAGGAGATCGCCCATCTGCTGGTCCACGGCAAGCTGCCCAATGCGGCGGAACTGGCCTTCTACAAGACCAAGCTGAAGGCCCTGCGCGGCCTGCCGGCCGCGGTCTGCTCCGCGCTGGAAGCGCTGCCCGCCGCCGCCCACCCGATGGACGTGATGCGCACCGGCGTCTCCGCCCTGGGCTGCGTGCTGCCGGAGAAGGACGACCACAACCATCCGGGCGCGCGCGATATCGCCGACCGCCTGATGGCCAGCCTCGGCTCCATGCTGCTGTACTGGTATCACTACTCGCACAACGGCCGGGTCATCGACGTGGAGACCGACGACGACTCCATCGGCGGCCACTTCCTGCACCTGCTGCACGGCGAGGCGCCGCGCGAGTCCTGGGTCCGCGCCATGCACACCTCGCTGATCCTCTACGCCGAGCACGAGTTCAACGCCTCGACCTTTACCTCCCGGGTGGTCGCCGGCACCGGCTCGGACATGTACTCCTGCATCTGTGGCGGCATCGGCGCCCTGCGCGGCCCCAAGCATGGCGGCGCCAACGAGGTCGCCTTCGAGATCCAGAAGCGCTACGAGACGCCGGACGAAGCCGAGGCCGACATCCGCGAGCGGGTGGCGCGCAAGGAAGTCGTGATCGGCTTCGGCCATCCGGTTTACACCGTCTCCGACCCGCGCAACAAGGTGATCAAGCAGGTCGCCAAGGAGCTGTCGGAAGAGCAGAACAACATGAAGATGTACGACATCGCCGAGCGCCTGGAATCGGTGATGTGGGACATCAAGAAGATGTTCCCCAACCTGGACTGGTTCAGCGCGGTCAGCTACCACATGATGGGCGTGCCCACGGCCATGTTCACCCCGCTGTTCGTGATCGCCCGCACCGCCGGCTGGTCCGCCCACGTGATCGAACAGCGCATCGACGGCAAGATCATCCGCCCGTCCGCCCATTACACCGGACCGGAAGATCAGGCCTTCGTGCCGCTGAACGAGCGGGACTGATGCCAGAGCCGTCGCGGGGCCGGGCCATTCGCGCCCTGCTCCGCGGACGGCCATCCACGATGACTGCTGCATCCGCGATACCAGCGGGGCGCCTCAGGCCCCGCCCCCGCTGCGCTGCCGGTCTGGCCCGCGCCATCCGCAGCCCCGAACACACTTCTTCCTTTCTCCGCACGCTCCGCGAGAGCGCTGGAGCTGAATCCCGATGAACACCGCATTCCGCAAGACCCTGCCCGGCACCGATCTCGACTATTTCGACACCCGCGCCGCGGTGGAGGCGATCCAGCCCGGCGCCTACGCCGGCCTGCCCTACACCTCGCGCGTGCACGCCGAGAACCTGGTCCGCCGCTGCGATCCGGCCATCCTGAACGACTGCCTGAAGCAGCTGATCGAGCGCCGGCGCGACCTCGACTTTCCCTGGTACCCGGCGCGGGTGGTCTGCCATGACATCCTCGGCCAGACCGCCCTGGTCGATCTGGCCGGCCTGCGTGACGCCATCGCGCAAAAGGGCGGCGATCCGGCCAAGGTCAATCCGGTGGTGCCGACCCAGCTGATCGTCGACCACTCGCTGGCGGTGGAGCATGCCGGCTTCGAGGCCGATGCCTTCGAGAAGAACCGCGCGATCGAGGACCGGCGCAACGAGGACCGCTTCCACTTCATCAACTGGACCAAGAAGGCCTTCCGCAACATCGACGTGGTCCCGCCCGGCAACGGCATCATGCACCAGATCAACCTGGAGAAGATGTCGCCGGTGGTGATGGTCAGCGACGGCGTGGCCTACCCGGACACCTGCGTGGGCACCGATTCGCATACCCCGCATGTCGACGCCCTGGGCGTGATCGCGGTCGGGGTCGGCGGCCTGGAGGCCGAATCCGTGATGCTGGGCCGCGCCTCCTGGATGCGCCTGCCCGAGATCATCGGGGTGGAGCTCACCGGCCGGCGCCAGCCCGGCATCACCGCCACCGACATCGTGCTCGCCCTGACCGAATACCTGCGCGCGCAGAAGGTGGTCGGCGCCTATCTGGAGTTCTACGGCGAGGGCGCCGCCAGCCTGACCCTGGGCGATCGGGCCTCGATCTCCAACATGACCCCCGAGTACGGCGCCACCGCCGCGCTGTTCTCGATCGACGACATGACCCTGGACTATCTGCGCCTGACCGGCCGCGAGGAGCAGCAGGTGCAGCTGGTCGAGAACTACGCCAAGACGGCCGGCCTGTGGTCGGATGATCTCGCTCAGGCGCAGTACGAACGGACCCTGCAATTCGACCTGTCCCAGGTCGGCCGCACCATGGCCGGCCCCTCCAATCCGCATCGCAAGCTGCCCACCTCGGCCCTGGCCGAGCGCGGCATCGCCGGCGCCTGGGAGGACAGCCCGGGCCAGATGCCCGATGGCGCGGTGATCATCGCCGCCATCACCTCCTGCACCAATACCTCCAACCCGCGCAACGTGGTGGCCGCCGGCCTGCTGGCGCGCAATGCCAACCGCCTGGGCCTCGCCCGCAAGCCCTGGGTCAAGTCCTCCTTCGCCCCCGGCTCCAAAACCGTGCAGCTGTACATGGAGGAGGCCGGCCTGCAGAAGGAACTGGACCAGCTGGGCTTCGGCATCGTCGCCTTCGCCTGCACCACCTGCAACGGCATGAGCGGCGCGCTGGACCCGAAGATTCAGCAGGAAGTGATCGACCGCGATCTCTACGCCACGGCCGTGCTGTCCGGCAACCGCAACTTCGACGGGCGCATCCACCCCTACGCCAAGCAGGCCTTCCTGGCCTCGCCGCCCCTGGTGGTGGCCTATGCCATCGCCGGCACCGTACGCTTCGACATCGAAAAGGATGTGCTGGGGCAGGATGCCGACGGCAATCCCGTCACGCTGAAGGATATCTGGCCCACCGACGAGGAAATCGACGCGGTGGTGGCCAGCTCGGTCAAGCCGGAGCAGTTCCGCGCCGTCTACGATCCCATGTTCAGGTTCGAGATCGTCGACGACGACACCGGCCCGCTGTACGACTGGCGGCCGCAGAGCACCTACATCCGCCGCCCGCCCTACTGGGAAGGCGCGCTGGCGGC
>JBFJTN010000045.1:0-18852 GCA_041625325.1 Oceanococcus sp.
CGGCTTGTCGAAGAAGCTGGCCCGGACCCGGGCGAGGTCGGCCAGGAAGAAATCCGGCTCCAGATGGATCTTGCGGTCGCGGTGATACAGGGCGCCCGGCAGCGCCGGCTGCAGCGGCCCCAGATCCACCCCGTGCGGCTGGGCCCTGAGCCGGCGCAGGTTCAGGCCCTTGCCCAGCGGCGAGAAGCCGCTGCCGTAGGGGCCGGTGCGCAGCAGGATGTCGAGCAGGCGGTGTGGCGGCAGCAGGCGGTGGCTGACGAAGCGGCGGGCTCTGGCCGTCAGGCCGCGGGCCGGCACCAGGCGTTCGACCAGGCCCTGCAGGATTTCCCAGTCGTGGCGGCCATCGGCCGGGCGCGGAAACAGCGCCGGCGCGTACTTGGCGGTGTTGCGCACCGCCAGCAGATGGAAGATCACGTCGTAGTGCTCCCGTTCCAGCGGGCTGACCGGCGGCAGGATGATGTCGGCGTGACGGTTGGACTCGTTCAGGTAGAAGTCGATCGCGACCATGAACTCCAGGCCGCCGAAGGCCTGGTCCAGCTGCGCGCCATTCGGGGTCGACAGCACCGGATTGCCGGCCATCAGCAGCATGGCGCGGATCTGGCCCTCGCCCGGGGTGAGGATTTCCTCGGCCAGGGTGGCGACGGGGAACTCGCCATTGAACTCCGGCAGGCCGCGCACCCGGCTGTGCGCGCGCCCCATGTGGCCGCGGCCGCTCTGGGCCAGGATGTCGGCGGCCGGCCGGGTGAACATCAGCCCCCCCGGTGCATCCAGCCGGCCGGTGAGGATGTTGAACAGCATGATCAGGTACTGGCACAGCGCGCCGAAGGCCTGGGTCGAGACCCCCATGCGGCCGTACAGCGCCGGCGCCTGCGCGGCGCAGAAGTCGGCGACCAGCGCGCGGATGTCGGCTGGCTCCAGCCCGGTATGCGGCGCCACCGCCTCCGGGCTGTAGGGCGCGAAGGCCTCGGCCAGGCTGGCGGGGTCGGTATCCAGCAGGGCCCCGGCGGCGCCCGGCGTCACCCGATTCTCGGCATACAGGGTGTGCAGCATGGCCAGCAGCACCAGCACGTCGCTGCCCGGTCGCACGAAATGATGCCGGCTGGCCAGCCGGGCGGTTTCGCTGCGGCGCGGGTCCAGCACGACGAGGGCGCCACGTTCCTTCACCGCCTGCAGGCGCTTCTTCACGTCCGGCACGCTCATGATGCTGCCGTTGGAGGCCAGCGGGTTGCCGCCGAAGATGACGAAATGATCACAGCGGTCGATGTCCGGTACCGGAATGCGCAGCTGGTGGCCGAACAGCTTCCAGGCCACGATGTGGTGGGGCAGCTGATCCACCGAGGTGGCGGAGAACTTGTTGCGGGTCTGCAGCGCGCGCAGCACCGGACCGGAGGTGAGCAGGGCGCCGCTGTTGTGCACATTGGGGTTGCCCAGATAGACGCCCAGCGCGTCGTTGCCGTAGCGGTCCTGGATGGCCTGCAGGCGTGCGGCCACCTTGTCCAGTGCCGTGTCCCAGTCCAGCGGGTGCCACTGGCCGTCGCGCTTTTCCATCGGCGAGCGCAGACGGTCGGGATCTTCATACAGATCCTTCAGGGCCACCGCCTTGGGGCAGATATGGCCCCGGCTGAAGGGGTCGTCGGCATCGCCCTTGATCGACTGGATCTGCTTGTCGCGGACCGTGATCGCGATGCCGCACATGGCTTCGCAGAGGTTGCAGGTGCGGTAGTGGACGTGTTCCTGACTCATGGCTGTCTCCGGATGCTCGGCGCAGCCTACTGCCTCCCCGTGGGGTGGTAAAGCAGCCGTTCGGCCGATTTCGGCACACAGGAGTGGCCTGCATTGTTCCGATCGACTAAAATTCGCGGCTGACCTCAGTCTGCCGCAGCACAGCGATTCCGCGGGAACCGGGGACATATCCCGAAGCAAGGGCATGCAGCCCGGGGTGACGACCGATCGGCGCGGGGCGCCGGCACCCGGCCGTCGTGTCCAGGTGCAGTCCTGCGGGGCATCCTGGTCCGCCGGGGCGCCGTGCCGCCTGCCTTTGCCGGGAGCGACCAGGCCACCTGATGTGGCCGGCCGAAAGACGCCACGAACAAATGGAGAATTGGCGAATGGGACGATTGATTTGGGGCCTTGCGGGCCTGCTGCTGACGGGGCCGGCGCTCGCCTCCGAGTACAACATGCCCGTGGGAGTGACCGAAATCAGCCGTGAAGTGCACGACCTGCACATGCTGATTTTTTACGTCTGCTGCGCCATCGGCGTGGTGGTCTTCGGCGCGATGATCTATTCGATCATCGCCCACCGCAAATCGGTGCATCCGAAGCCGGCGGACTTCCACGAAAGCATCAAGGTCGAGATCGCCTGGACCGTGGTGCCTTTCTTCATCCTGATCGCCATGGCCATTCCGGCTGCCGGCACCCTGATCAAGATGGAAGACACCTCCGATGCCGACATCACGATCAAGATCACCGGCTATCAGTGGAAGTGGCATTACGAATACATGGGCGAAGGGGTGGACTTCTTCTCCAACCTGGACGCCAAGAGCAATCGCGCACGGCAGCTGGGCTCGGGCATCAACCCGGCCGACGTGCCCAACTACCTGCTCGAGGTGGATGAGCCGCTGGTCCTGCCCATCGGCAAGAAGATCCGCCTGCTGCTGACCGCCAATGACGTGATCCACGCCTGGTGGGTGCCGGATCTGGCGACCAAGAAAGACGCCGTGCCGGGTTACATCAACGAGATGTGGACCCGCATCGACGAGCCGGGCATCTACCGCGGCCAGTGCGCCGAGCTGTGCGGCCGCGACCACGGCTTCATGCCCATCGTGGTGCGGGCGGTGCAGCCCGCGGTCTACGAACAGTGGCTGGCCGAACGCGGCGGCAAGGCCCAGAGCGCCGATACCCCCGCTGCCGCCCAGCCGGTGGAAGTGGCCAGCGCCGCTCCCGCCGCTGCCGCCGAAGCGCCGGCCGAACTGAGCAAGGACACGCTGATGGCCGAAGGCGAGAAGGTCTACAGGAACTATTGCGCCGCCTGCCACCAGCCGGACGGTTCCGGCATGGCCGCGGCCAACTTCCCGGCCCTGACCGGCAGCGCCGTGGCCAATGGCCCGGTCGATGGCCACATCGACATGGTGCTCAAGGGCAAGAACGCGATGGCCGCCTTCGCCTACCTCAAGGACCGCGAAATCGCCGCGGTCGTGACCTATGAACGCAATGCCCTGGGCAATGCGGCTGGCGATGTCGTCCAGCCCGCCCAGGTTGCTGCCCGCCGCTAAGCATTGGAGCCGACATCCATGAGCGAATCTCACGCCGCCCATCACGACGAGCATCACGATCACGGCCCGGAGCCGGGGATCATGCGGTGGATCAAGACCACGAACCACAAGGACCTGGGCACCCTGTACCTGTGGTTTGCCTTCATCATGTTCTTCATCGGCGGCGTGATGTCGCTGATCATCCGCCTGGAACTGTTCTCGCCGGGCCTGCAGTGGGTCAATCCGGAGTTCTTCAACTCCATGACCACCATGCACGCGCTGATCATGATCTTCGGCGGGGTCATGCCGGCCTTTACCGGCCTGGCCAACTGGATGGTGCCGATGATGGTCGGCGCCGGCGACCTGGCCCTGCCGCGCGTCAACAACTGGGGCTTCTGGATCCTGCCCTTCGCCTTCGCCCTGCTGCTGTCGACCCTGTTCATGGACGGCGGCGCACCGGCGGGCGGCTGGACCATGTACCCGCCGCTGGTGCTGCAGACCGGTGACGCCTTCCCGTATCTGATCTTCGCCATCCACCTGATGGGGATCTCCTCCATCACCGGCGCGATCAACGTGATCGTGACCATCCTGAACATGCGCGCGCCGGGCATGACCCTGCTGAAAATGCCGCTGTTCGCCTGGTCCTGGCTGATCACCGCCTACCTGCTGATCGCCACCATGCCGGTGCTGGCCGGTGCCGTGACCATGCTGCTGACCGACAAGTACTTCGGCACCAGCTTCTTCAGCGCCGCCGGCGGTGGCGACCCGGTCATGTTCCAGCATGTGTTCTGGTTCTTCGGTCACCCCGAGGTGTACATCCTGATCCTGCCGGCCTTCGGCATCGTCTCGACCATCATCCCGACCTTCGCCCGCAAGACCCTGTTCGGCTATGACTCCATGGTCTACGCCATGGCCTCCATCGCCTTCCTGAGCTTCATCGTGTGGGCCCACCACATGTTCACCGTGGGCATGCCGCTGGCCGGCGAACTGTTCTTCATGTTCGCCACCATGTTGATCGCCGTACCCACCGGGGTGAAGGTCTTCAACTGGATCGCGACCATGTGGCGCGGCTCGATGACCTTCGAGACGCCCATGCTGTTCGCCCTGGGCTTCGTGTTCCTGTTCACCATCGGTGGCTTCTCCGGCCTGATGCTGGCCATCGCCCCGGCCGACTTCCAGTACCACGACAGCTACTTCGTGGTGGCCCACTTCCACTACGTGCTGGTGCCGGGCGCGGTGTTCTCCATCATCGCCGCCATGTACTACTGGCTGCCGAAGTGGACCGGTCACATGTACAACGAGGCCATGGGTAAGTGGCACTTCTGGCTTTCCGCCATTGCCATCAACCTGACCTTCTTCCCGCAGCATTTCTCCGGTCTGGCCGGCATGCCGCGGCGTATCCCGGACTACGCGGTGCAGTTCACCGACTGGAACGTGATCTCCTCCATCGGCGCCTTCATGTTCTTCATCGCCCAGTTCCTCATGGTCTACAACTGGATCGTGAACTGCGTCATGAAGAAGGGTGAGGCCGCCACCGCGCGGGTCTGGGAAGGCGCCCATGGTCTGGAGTGGACGGTGCCGTCGCCGGCCCCGTATCACACCTTCGAGACCCCGCCGGTGATCGACGAAAGCGAAATCACCGCGGTGCATGACGAGCCTGCGGCGGAGCCTGCCAAGGCATGAGCGAGCCGCAGAACAAGCGACCGAGCAACCTGCGTCTGGCCCTGATGCTGGGCGCGGTTGCTCTGGCGTTCTATCTCGCCTTCTTCGTGGTGATGTCGCGATGAATCCGGAGCCGGGCAAGAGCAGTCGCCGCTGGCAGCTGGTGCGGCTGTCCGCGCTGGTGCTGGGCATGTTCGGCTTCGGCTTCGCCCTGGTGCCGCTGTACGAGGTGATCTGTGACATCACCGGCCTGAATGGCAAGAACAGCGGCATCACCCTGGTGGCCGATGTCACCGAGGCGCCGGACCCGGACCGGCTGGTGACGGTGGAGTTTCTGACCACGGTGAACAACAGCCTGAACTGGGACTTCGGCGCCGAGCGCAGCTCGATCCAGGTTCACCCGGGCCAGCTGTACACGGTGAATTTCTTCGCCGAGAACCGCAGCGCCAGGGACTACGTGGCCCAGGCCACGCCCAGCATCGTGCCCTGGAACGCCGCCAAGTTCGTGCGCAAGACCGAATGTTTCTGCTTCTCGCAGCAGCCCCTGGCTGCGGGGGAGCGCAAGGACATGCCCATGCGCTTCATGCTCGATCCGGCCCTGCCGGACGAGGTGAAGACCGTGACCCTGTCCTACACCATGTTTGACGCAACCGGGCTGGCCGATGCCAGCCAGATTTTGGAGTAACGAGAACGATGTCCAGCAATACAGGCGGTTACTTCGTCCCGGCGCCCAGCGCCTGGCCTTTCGCCCTGACCGTGGGCCTGTTCCTGATGGTGCAGGGCGTGGCGACCTATCTGAATGGCCATGGCGGCTCGCCGCTGACCTGGATCGGCCTGGCCGTGGTGCTGGCCGTGGTCTGGATGTGGTTCGGCGGGGTCATCCGCGAATCCGAAAGCGGTCAGTACAACCACCAGGTTGACCTGACCTACCGCTGGGGCATGAGCTGGTTCATCTTCTCCGAGGTCATGTTCTTCGCCGCCTTCTTCGGCGCCCTGTGGTACGCCCGCAACCTGTCCCTGCCGTGGCTGAGCGGCGCCGGCGCCGAACTGATGACCAATGCGGTGATCTGGCCGGAATTCGAGATGGACTGGCCGACCAACGGCCCGGCCGCTCTGGGTGGCGATTTCCAGACCATTCCGCCCTGGGGCATCCCCTTCCTGAACACCCTGCTGCTGATGGCCTCGGGCGTGACCCTGACCTTCGCCCATCACGGCCTGCGCGAGAACAAGCCGCGTCGCAATATCCTGGCCTGGATGGTCGCCACCGTGGCCCTGGGCTCGACCTTCCTGTACTTCCAGGCCTACGAGTACGTCGAGGCCTACAGCCACCTGAACCTGACCCTGGAATCGGGCATCTACGGTTCGACCTTCTTCATGCTGACCGGCTTCCACGGGGCCCACGTGACCCTGGGCACCATCATGCTGATCGTGATCACCGGCCGCCTGGCCTTCGGTCACTTCAAGCCGGAATCCCACTTCGGCTTCGAAGGCGTGGCCTGGTACTGGCACTTCGTCGACGTGGTCTGGATCGGCCTGTTCATCTTCGTGTACATCGTCTGAGCACGGCCCTGCGATACGCAAAAAGGGCGCCGCGAGCGCCCTTTTTCATGTCCGCGTCCCTCAGGGGCGCAGGCCGTGCGGTTCGATCCAGCCCATCAGATAGCCAATGACCAGGAAGAGCACCAGCCCCACCGACAGGCTGATCCGCACGATCAGGGCATTGACGGTGCGCTTTTTCGGCCCGGTGTCGTTCAGCAGGAAATACATGGCGAAGCCGAGCGACGCGACGATGGCGATCAGGAAGAGGGCGATGATGACATTCATGGGGCATCCGGTTTGAGCTTTCGTCCGCCGCTGTGGGCCAGCCTGCTGACCGCGGCTGCCGTGTGTCTGTTTGCCAGCCTGGCGGGCTGGCAGGCACAGCGTGGCCAGGACAAGGCGCACATCATAGACCGTCGCGGGGATTTCTCCGAGTCCGCCCTGATCGACGTGCGCCGTGGCGCGGAGCTGCCGGCGCACGGGCAGCGCATCCGGGTCAGCGGTCGCTGGCAGGGCGGGCGTGAGGTGCTGCTGGACAACCAGACCCGTCAGGGTCGCATCGGCGTGCATGCCTGGACCCCCCTGCGCCTGGCCGATGGCGGCCCATTGCTGCTGGTGAACCGGGGCTGGCTGGAGGCTTCGCCCTACCGGGAGCAGTTGCCCGACACCGGCGAGCTGCCCGGTGGCGAGGTGCGGCTGGCCGGCCTGTGGCGCGAGCTGCCGCGCGCCGGCCTGGCCCCGCCGGCCGGCGACTGCCTGCCGGCGCAGGGCTGGCCGCAGCGCCTCAATTACCCCGATCATGCGCAGCTGGCCTGCCTGTATGACGAGCCCCTGGCCGACGGCCTGCTGCTGCTGGATCCGCAGCTGCCGGACGGCTTCATCCGCGAGTGGGCTGATCTTGGCCTGCCCCCCGAGCGCCACTACGGCTATGCGGTGCAATGGGCCGCGCTGGCCCTGACCGCCCTGGTGCTCTACCTCGTACTCAACCTGAAACGCTCATGACCCCGACTCAAGTCAACCGGATCAAGCTGCTGGCCCTGGCCGCCCTGTTCTTCGGACCCTTCTTCATCGCCTGGCTGGTCTATTTCGGGCCGGCGGACTGGAAGCCGTCCGGCCACACCGCGGTCGGCCAGCTGATCGACCCCGCCCGGCCGATGCCGGAAGGTTTCCACTTCACCACCGCAGAAGGCGCCAGCGAGCGTCTGGGCGAGCTCTGGACCGTGCTGCACATCGGCAGCGCGCCCTGCACCGAAGCCTGCCGGCACCGCCTGTGGCAGACCCGGCAGATGCGCACCCTGCTGCATCGCCGGCGTGGCCGGGTGCAGCGGGCCTACGTGGTGGCCGACCCGGCCGAGGCCGCGCCGCTGGCCGCCGAGCTGGCCGCCGAGCATCCGCGCCTGAAGGTGCTGGCGGTGGATCCGGCCCTGCGGGCGCAGTTCGAGGCCTGGATCGGTGACCCGGGGGTGGCCGATCCGGTGCTGCTGATCGACCCGCTGGGCAACTACCTGATGGTCTATGGTGACGAGCTGCCCATGGAGGGCATGTTCAAGGACATCAAACGTCTGCTCAAGCTGTCCAACATAGGCTGAACCCCGCTAAGCCGGTAAAATACCCGGATTTTGTGACCGGCTTGCCGGGAGGCCTGATGGCCGCCCCGCGCCGACCGACCGATCTCGCGAGCAACCGTGCCCGATTCCATCTATCGAAAAATCGCCCTGCTGACCCTGCTGCTGTGCCTGGGCATCGTCATCCTGGGCGCCTATGTCCGCCTCTCGGATGCCGGCCTGGGCTGCCCCGACTGGCCGGGCTGCTACGGCCGCCTGCTGGTGCCCGAGGCCAGCGTCGCGCAGGCCCATGAAGGGCATGAGCAGCGACCGCTGGAAGCGCCCAAGGCCTGGAAGGAGATGGTCCATCGCTATTTCGCCTCCAGCCTGGGCCTGCTGATCATCGCCCTGGCCGTGTTCGGCTGGCGCCGCGGTCTGCCGCGCAGCCTGCTGGCCGGCCTGGTCGCCGTGGTCTGCTTTCAGGGCATTCTCGGCATGTGGACGGTGACCTGGCAGCTCAAGCCGCTGGCGGTGACCGCCCACCTGCTGGGTGGCATGAGCACCCTGGGCCTGCTGCTGTGGCTGAATCTGCTGCTCAGGCCGGCACCACCCCGCGGGTTGGTCGCGCTGCGCGGCTTCGCGGTCGCCGCCCTGCTGGTGCTGGTGGGGCAGATCTTCCTGGGCGGCTGGACCAGCAGCAATTACGCGGCCCTGGCCTGCCCCGATTTCCCGACCTGCCATGCGCAATGGTGGCCGGCGGACGCGGATTTTGATCAGGCCTTCGTGCTCTGGCACGGTCTGGGCATCAACTACGAATACGGCATCCTGGAGAGCCCGGCCCGCACCGCCATCCACCTGACCCACCGCATCGGCGCGCTGATCACCACGGCCGTGCTGGGCCTGCTGGCCTGGCGTCTGTGGCGCCGCCGCCCGCTGCGGCCGATGGCCGCCGCCCTGGGTGCGGGCCTGCTGCTGCAGATCTCCCTGGGCATCGCCAGCGTCAAGTTCGGCTTGCCCCTGCCGGTCGCCGCCGCGCACAATGCGGGGGCTGCGCTGCTGGTGCTGATCCTGGTCTGGATCAATGTCCAGGCCTGGCGCGAGACACCCGACCCCGGAGCGGTCAGCAGATGATGAGTGCTGCCTCAGCCAGTCCCGATTCGCGCCTGCGCGAATACTACGAACTGACCAAGCCGCGGGTCGTGTTCCTGCTGGTCTTCACCGCGGTGATCGGCATGTTCCTGGCCACTCCCGGCATCGTGCCCTGGGCGGTGCTGATCGGGGGCGGCGCCGGCATCTGGCTGTGTTCGGCCAGCGCCGCGGTGCTCAATCAGTGGGCCGACCGCGAAGCCGACGCCCGCATGGCCCGGACCCGCCGCCGGCCCCTGCCCACCGGCCAGCTCAGCGACGCCGAAGCGATCGGCTTCGCCGCGTTGCTCTGCCTGCTGGGAGCCGGCCTGCTGTACTGGACCACCAATCTGCTGACCATGTGGCTGACCCTGCTCTCGCTGGTCGGCTATGCGGTGATCTACACCCTGTTCCTCAAGCGCCTGACCCCGCAGAACATCGTCATCGGCGGGGCCGCCGGCGCCGCGCCGCCGCTGCTGGGCTGGACCGCCGTGACCGGCGAGATCCACGCCCACGCCCTGATCCTGTTCCTGATCATCTTCGCCTGGACCCCGCCGCATTTCTGGGCCCTGGCCATCGACCGCAAGGACGAATACGCCCAGGCCGGCATCCCGATGCTGCCGGTGACCCACGGCGTGCGCTTCACCAGCCTGCAGATCCTGCTCTACACCGCCGTGCTGTTCGCCGTCTCGCTGATGCCCTACATGGCGCAGATGAGTGGCTGGCTGTATCTGGCCGGCGCGGTGCCGCTCGGGGTGCTCTACCTGTGGTGGGCCTGGCGCCTGTATCAGGCCGGCACCCCGACCCTGCCGCGCACGCTGTTCAACTACTCCATTGTCTATCTGATGCTGATCTTCGCGCTGCTGCTGCTGGATCACTATCTGGTGCGGGGCTGAGCCCAGCAAGCGGGAATCCTGCAGGCGCTTCCCCCGATCCAGGGGCGTGATCCTGCCTCGATGAATCCGGCCCCTTCGCCCGGCGCCGGCCAGCCCATGACCAGAAGCATTGCGCGCCTGTCGCCCAGGCCCTGAGTCCGATCAGGCCGGCAACCTGGCTGCGGCCATGCGGTGGAGGGATCGGGCGTCGGCTCCCGCGTCCTCGGCGCGCATGCTGGCGCGACGGTTCAGGGCTGGCGCGGAGCCTGCCGGATCTCTGTCTCCGGACTGTTCACGAACAGCAGCACCAGGAAGCTTGAAGCCCCGTAAATGAACGCCCCCTCGAAGGAACCGGAACCGAGTTCGGTCTGCCACATCTGGAACAGTCCGCCGCCAATGACGATGAAGCCGCCGAACCAGACCACCATGGCCATGCCGCAGCCAAGAATGGCGTAGGTCTTGGATGCATGGAACACATCCGCTGGCCCTTTCCGGACGCGGATCAGGTCCCAGGCCCCCTTCAACGACAGGGCCCCGATCAGGAACTCGCCTGTGATGATGGCGAGCAGGGCGACGCTGACCAAAGCAGGATGTGTGATCGGGGGAAAGATATGAGAACCATAGACTTCATGGCCCTCCATCCCGAGCACGTAGCCAACAGCCCAATGCGCCGTGCTCCAGTTTGTGATATTGCCGGCGACGTAGAACCAGGCCTGCAAGCCGACAAATACGATCAAAACGATCTTCAGAATGCGAATGGACACGGTTTGGTCTCCCCTTCATCTGTTACGCGAGCGCTCCGCCGCAAGCTCTCTTCATAGGTCCGGCGCCTGGATGCAGAGGCGCCCGAAGCGACGCCAGCCGCAGCCAAAGCCGGAATGGGCAACGGGACACACGTCCGCTGCAGCGATGCATCGGGCGTGGTCAACAGCCCACCGCCGAGAACGACGCCACTTCACCAAGCAAGGCCTCGTCTGATGCGCCTGATGAAAGCAGCAGCCGAACCTGAGCGACAGCGTTGTAGTGATCTGAAACATCGATGGCCAGATCCAGCCGGCCATCACGATCCAGATCGCCTGCCCAGAGTAAACCCGTATGGCTGCCCTCAGTGACAAACGCCCCATTCTGAACCCATCCGCCCAATCTGCCGATCACCTGTCGCCTTCTGCCATCGCTAAGAATCCACTCGCAATGGGATGCGCCGTCTACGCAATCCTGGTCAAGCTGCAGAACGTAGCGCTGCTCATTGAACATGATGATTTTCGGGGAAAGGCCGGCATACTCTCCGGTGACTGAGGCGGCCGCCAGAGGACCGGCCACGAACATGCGGCCCTTGAGTAGCACAACGGCACCGGGGCTCGATGCGAAGCTGACATGCTTGCCGGTGAACGGCCCCCCGTCCTGGTCGAGGACAGCATCGTATTCCGTGGTGATTGTCAGATCGCCCGGAACCAGTGCACTGGTGGGCAGGACTAGCAGCGCAAGCCATCCAGGCCCTGCCACGGCCTTCACTTCATCGGCGTGATACGAGCCCGGCAGGAGAAAGTCCGGCGCCTCGGGTCCAGCATCTAATCGATCCCCCGCCTGAGCGGCATGCCCAAGCACGCAGCAGATGGCTAGTCTCCATTTCCAAGGCCTGCCCATCGGCTGCTTAGCTCGCTTTTTCGACGTCTTCGGCCTGAGCACAGGTTTCAGGATCCGCTCAGCGATTTGCGGGCCACGAAACACGCAATCGCAGTGTCACTCGAACACGACGCTTTTGCGCGTTCTGGCTTTAGGCCGCACCACAACGGTTCCGGCAAGCTTGTCGTGCCAGCCCTGTTTCCTGGAGTCGAACGCGACCCACAGCAGACCCAGGAACAAGGGAAGGGATGCCAGGAAATAACCAAGGTATCTGCCGATCGCCTGGCCGGTGGTAACAGGCTGCCCGGTTCTGGCGTCGACAAGCCTCGCGCTGATGACCATCTTCCCTGGAGTCGCCTGTTTTGCCACCCAGAACCAGATGATCGCGACGGCAGGGAAGACCCATGAAATCAGCATGTCCGCCGGGCCTGCGATCAATTGATCCGAAACGTAGTAGTCCGTGCCATAGATTGCGAGCAACAGGGGAGCTGTGATCAGGATCAGCAAGATCGTGTCAAGAATGGCGGCTCCGGTTCTTGCCCAGAACCCTACGTATTCAAGGTTTTCGCTTTCCATGATTCCCCCACACCAGATTCAAGCGCTCATTCTCAGTGCGTGGCCAAGCACCGATTCCGAAAGAATACACGGACGCGTCCCAGGTCATCGAACTCCGCGCTCACCTGCTGATTGGGCTCAGCGGCAGTTGCGGCGACACCTGACTTTGCGGAAGCCGGCGTGGGTGGCGCCTCAACTGCCCGGTGCAATGAAAAGCTGGGCAAGGGGCTGGACGGATCCTCGGCGCTCAATCTTCCCTTGCGCCTTTCGCCCCGCATCGGGCTTCCCTGCAGTGTCCGCCGGATCGGGATGAAAACCCTTCTTCGCATCATTCGCCGCAATGCATCGTGGCTTGTCTCTTCAAGCCTTAGACCCCGATCGGGCGGCCCGGCGATACCAAAGTAGGGCATTCCTAAGTACCTGTTCGCAAATCACTTATTTCAGACTAGACCATAGTCTAGGTGGTGCGAAGGAACGAATTCCCGAAGACTGCCGTGCAGGTACGCATACATCCAGGCTTCCGGGCAATCCGACCGATGACCTTCCGCTCCAGAAACTGCAATTCGCTCGTGGCGCTGCTGTGTGTTGTGGTGTCTGCCTGCAACGCGGGTCGCGAGGTCGGGATAGCCGCTGCCGACAACGGTGCAGGCCCTGACAGCGTGCCGCCAGCCAGCCAGATCGCCGTGTTCGAGGGCCCGGTGCCCCGCGCCAGCTGTGGCCCAGAATCAATGCCGGAAACCGACATCCAGGGTCGGGTTTCGGTGGAAGACAGAGTGAGCGGCCGATCCACGCTGGGGTACAGCTGTAACTTGAAGCTGGTGGGGCAGCATCAAGGTCAGGGCAGCAGTTGGGTAAGCCAGTCATACGGCAGCTGTGCCTACATGTCGACACATTCCCCCAGCCTTGCCGACGTCCCTGGCACCCAGGTCATCGACGTATCAGATTCCGCACTTCCGCGACTGGCCACAAACCTCACCACGCCCGGGATGCTTGGGACCTGGGAGTCCCTGAAGGTTAACCATGCACGTGGGCTGCTGGCAGCGACCTCGGCCTTGAGTCCGGGCGGTAACGGGCCTTTATTTTTCGATGTCTACGACATCTCGAACGACTGCGCCGCGCCGGAGCTGATGTCGTCCACGCCGTTTCCGATCGTCGGCCATGAAGGCGCATGGGCGCCTGACGGCAACACCTACTATGCGAGTTCCACCCTGGCGCAACGCGTCGCCGCCATTGATGTGTCCGACCCGATCAACCCGGCGCTGATAGGCGAGTACGCGATCTCAACTCACGGTTTGAGCCTCAGCAAGGATGGCAACCGGGCATACCTCAGCGCCGCGCCGTGCGGAAATGGTCTGGCGATACTCGACACCAGCCAGATTCAGGCGCGAGCGGACAACCCGGCAGCAACCATCATCGGTGAAGTTTGCTGGTCAGACGGATCCGCGGCTCAGGCAACCATTCCAGTGACGATTGGCGGAAAACCCTACATCATCTTTTTCGACGAGGGCGGCAGACCAACGCAGCCATCGCCGGTTGATTTTACTGCGCCAGCTGGTGCGGCGCGCATTATCGACATCAGCGACGAAACGCGTCCGCTTGTGATCTCGAAACTGAAGCTGGAAATTCACATGCCAGAAAACGCCGAGTTGGCGGCTGCGGATGTCGCCAACACGGGCATTTTCGGCTACCAGGCGCACTACTGCGGTGTCGACCGGGAGGAAGAGACGACAGCCCTTGCCTGTGCATTCTTTCATTCTGGGGTGCGTGTCTTTGACATCCGAGATCCGATGAAACCCCGCGAGATCGCCTACTTCAATCCGCCGGCCCAAACCGGCAAGAATCTGGAGCTTGCGGGTTCGGAGCACGCCAACAGCAATCCGGCCAACGAATTGACGGCCGACTGGTGTAGCTCGCCACCACGCTTTGTGGCGGAGCGCGGAGAGTTGTGGCTGAGCTGCCAGGACAACGGTTTCATGACGCTGGGTTTCACCAATGGATCCTGGCCGCTGGAATAGCTTCTTGCACGCCAGCCAGTTCCTGGCCGCGCGGGCATCTCAGTTTTGATACAGGGGCGGCAATCTTGCGCTGATGGCGCAGCCTGGGCTGCGAGGCCCATCAATCGGCAAGTTGTGATGGCCCAGCTGGACCACCGCCCCTGACCTGCGCCATTCCGCTCGTGCGGCTTGAAGCCCGGGGGCTC
Organism: Oceanococcus sp.; assembly: GCA_041625325.1. GTDB lineage: Bacteria > Pseudomonadota > Gammaproteobacteria > Nevskiales > Oceanococcaceae > Oceanococcus. The sequence goes on from JBFJTN010000045.1 coordinate 14,375, forward strand.
CATATCTTCGCGGTGCTTGCGGTGTCGCAAGCCGCATCCTCAGCGGCTGCGCGTGCCTGGGCTGGCGTCCGGACGGCTTTCCAGTGTCGTAGAACCTTTGCAGCCTTCGCGCCGAACTGAGCTGATCATGCGAGAAGATTGGCGTGGTGCGCGCCACCCATCTAGGTGCGCCGACCTGATGCCGATTGCCCACGTGCAGGGGCGTTTGAGGCGATGATCAGCATTGCGGACGCAGAAGTGGGTGGCGGCTCAAACGTCACCTGCCGCGATTTGCCGGGCGTCAGCGCACTGAGTCCGCGACACATCGATGGCGTCACCTCAAAAGGAAGAGAATGGCATTTTGAGAAAGCGTTCTTCCTCCGGAGTGTTCACTCTGCCTAGCGCATGATTGCGGTGAGGGTATCTGGCGAATTTTCGGATGATGCTTTGATGGCGCAAGGACGATACGTACACGCCTATCACGTTGCACAAGTTGAGACAGTTCGCCTCAAACAGGGCGCTCTTGTTCAGTTCCACGGAGCGGTCCTGGCGGCATGCACTCTCCTGGTGCATGAACGGAAAGTAATAGAACGTTCGCGCGAGGGAGTGCACCAGCTTATCGTCCCCGAGTTCAATGGCCCTTTCGGCTATCCGGAGCGCAGCAGCGTCCGATTCGAAAGCCTGGCTTTGATGCCTGTATATGTTCCGTGGAATCTGGTCGAGAAGGATGATCAGGGCGAGACGACCAGCGCGGCTTTCCTCCCACTCGCTGAGTTCGCCCTCTCGAGCAGACTGGACCAGTGTCGCGTACCTCGACGAAAGCGCCTTGTCGACGTTCAGGAAGGAAAATAGCTTTCCATACCAGAAAGGAAACCTTGAGACGGTCGCTGCGAGCTCTCGAAAACCGAAATGCCGAGTTGGGATTCGCCCAAACCACGACGACAATACCTCGTCGATCCTCAAATCTTCAGCCATCACAATGCCTCAGTCTTGTACTGCATTGCCCGGACGCCCGGCGCCTGAACTCAGCGGAGTTTGCGGCGCGGGCCATTGTGCGACAGCCAAAAGGGGCTGCGGGTCAAACCCCCGCTGCAACGGTCTGTTGGGCGATGGTGCCGTGACTCTGGAGAACCCGACGGATTCTCAGTCGTCATTGTCATCCCCGAAGCCATCCGCGATGGCCCTTATCACCAGAACCCCTCCTGCCATCATTACCAAGGCCAGCAGACCAAAGCTTTTTGCCGCAGCTTCGGCCCCGCCCCGTTCCCTTGCCTGCGTGACTTTCGAAATCTCGCTTCGCAAATATGCGCCGCCGGAAGTCACCAGTTCGCGGTCCGTCAAATCCTGGAACCTTGTTCGCCTTTTCGTTCCGTCCTTCAAATGAACCGTGATCTGCGTGCCGACGGGCAACGAACTGATCTCGCTTGATGGGACGGACAGATGCTGTGTAGTCGTGCAGGCCGCTTGCGAGAAAATCAGGGCTACAGACGTAATAACTGCGATGACGGTCTTCACATGATATCTCGCTGATGGTAACCCCGATGCTCCGTCGCCCAACACCTGGGTCCAGCGGCAGTTGAGGCGACGGATGTTGTCTCGGCAGCAAAAGTGGGTGGCGGGTCAAACGGGGAGTTCCTACGGAAAAGTGGACACCCACTGGTTATGCACATTGGCGTTCGAACTCCCTGGGTGATTGATAGCCAAGTGCCGAGTGTAGTCTTTCGTTGTTGTAGAAATCGACATAGTCTTTGACGGCCCGACGCAGCTGGCCGTTGTCGTCGAAACGACGGCGGTGGTACATGTCCGACTTCATCGATTTGTTCCATGACTCCATGTGAGCGTCGTCGTTCATTCGCCTCGGTCGATTCACGGATTGCGTCAGGCCAGCCCGTTTTACGCCATCCTTGAAGCAGCCAGCCAGATATTCTGAGCCTCGATCGCTATGGAACAGGGTGTCCGACGAGGGCTGGCGTGTCCGAAGTGCCGCCCGCAGCGCCCTTTGGGTCAAAGCCGCCGTCCTCTCCGGCCCCAGCGCCCAGCCCAGCAGGCGGCGTGAGTACCGGTCCATCACCGATGCCAGGTACCGCAACCGACCAGCCACCTTCAGATACGTGATGTCGCCCACCCAGACCTGATCCGTCCGTTCCACTTCCACGCCGTGGGCACGACTTGGGACGCTGCAGAAGAATCGGTCGAGGCCCGGGGCGCGCCGATACATCGTCGCTGAGCAGGCACGAATGCCACGCCCCCTCATCAGGCGCTCCACGCGTCGCCGCCCGACCACGACACCTTGAGCCGCCAGTGCGGCGTGGACTCGAGGGCTGCCATAGGTTTGCCGGCTGCGGCGATGGACTTCGCGGATCCTGTGATCCAAATCCTCATCGCTGGCCGCACGCTTGCTTCGCGGTCGGTTTCGCCAAGCGTAGTAACCCGAGGCACTCACACCCAGTAGCCGGCACATCATCCTCACCGCGACTGCTTCTTTGCAGCGGTCGATGAAAGCGAAGATGTCGCCTTTCGTTCCGAAGTGAACGCGATGGCTTTTTTCAAAAGCTCATGTTCGAGCTTGAGCTGCTCGTCCTGCTGCTTGATCTTCCTGAGCTCTTTGAGCTCGGCCGCCACTGCCTTGTCGACTTCTACGCCTTTGGTCACTATCTCCCCCTCTCGCGCCTGTTTGCGCCAACGAGACAACATGAAGGGATGGATGTAAAGCGACTCGGCAACATCCTGGACCGCCAAACCTGGCAACTGGCTCAGGCGAACCGCAGTCGCCTTGAAGTGATCACTGTAGCGGTATGTCGTTCTGGGACCGGGTTTGGGCATCGGGACATCTCCTGAAGGGTTAGTTCAGGGTGTCCACTAAACCGTAGGAAGCTCCATGTCGCCTGCAACCACTTGTTGGGCGACAGCGGCACGGCGCCTCGATAGGTCTCTTGAAGCTGCGCCGTATCCATAGCCACCCCTAATCTAGCAGCCTTGCAGGAGCATCCATGTCTTCATGAAGCACACGGACAACCAGCAGTTCTGGTTCGAGCACTTTGTAAAAAACAGCGTGGTGATCGACCTGTAATCTGCGATATCCGGGAAGGACGTGCGAGTAGTCAGCCCCGAGTGACGGATGATGAATGAGCTGATTCATTCCATCTTCAAATTGATCAAGGTATTTGTCCGTTTGGTCTACACCCCATTCGTCGCAGGTGTATACCCAAATGTCCACGAGGTCTGACTCGGCCTTCGGCGTAACGCGCAGCTGGAGCACTAATTTGCCGCCTTGACCCGCTTCCGACCAGTTGCCTTTATAGCGGACATGTCCAAAGGCTTGGACTTGCCGCTCGCCTCCCCTTCGGAGAGGGCCTGGCGCAGAGAAGCAAGGCGCTCTTGGGCCTGTTGGTCTCGCCGGATGAGATGGCGGATGTATTCGCTGTCGTTTCCGAAGTGACCAGTTTCGATCTGGCCCTTCACCCAGCTTTCCTGCTGCTCAGTCAGCGTGATGGTTTTCCGGTGCATGCTCATTGTCGATGCTCCGTTAAATAAGGGAGTATGACTTTATCATACTGCAGCGACCGCTATGCAATGGCACCTCTTTCTGTCGCTCAACGCCTGAGTTCAGCGGCGTTTGAGGCGACGGCCGTTTTTGCGGCAGCAAAAATGGGCGGCGGGTCAAACGTCCGCTGCAACACTTTGTTGGGCGACAGTGGCACGCTGCTGCTGAAGTCCGCCTTAAGCACCGGCGTCACCCGATAGCTTGAGCAAGCGCTCACTCCTCCAAACCCTGACAATGCGGACCTTCTTGTCCTCGCGCTTGTACACGATACGAAACGGTGGATGAATGAGTTCCCGAAGATACTTTTGGCCGAACTCAGGAACCATTCTGCCCATGTCAGGGTTTTTCTGAAGTGCTTCAACCCGTTCAAGAATTTCGGCAACCAAACGCTGGCCCACTTCCGGCACCAACTCGCTTTCATACCAGGCCCGGATTTCCTGAAGGTCCTGAACGGCGGATTCAGCAAACGTGAGGGAAGCATTTGCCACAGGCTTATAGCCCCAGACGCGCTTTAGCTTCTTTGAGGGATACTTCTTGCCCTGAATCGAGATCATTAAGGCCCGCTACGACAGCACGCATGAAGGCACGCTCTTCCTCCGCCGCCTCGAAATCACTGATTGATTGAACTACTGCCACCCCGCGGCCTCGGCTGGTTAGGAGGGTTGGACGGTGCGCTTTTGCAACGTGTTTTACGACCTTGCCAGGGTTGACCTTCAGGTCTGTCAGCGGAACCACGTCTTCTGAGAATTTGATCGCCATGATCGGTCCTAGGCGGAGATGGGAGACCTGATGATAGCACCTGTTCGAAGGTGCCGTTTAGTGCTCTCAGGCCGGATCTGAGATAAGCCTAAGAAGGACTCCGCTTTCTGTCGCCCAACGCCTGAGCTCAGGTGCGTTTGAGGCGACGCCCGCTTTTGCGGCAGCAAAAGTGGGTGGCGGGTCAAACGTCACCTGC
>JBFJTN010000046.1:0-18780 GCA_041625325.1 Oceanococcus sp.
GCTGGCGATGATCGGCTCCTCGCTGGGCGATCACGCCGGCTACTACACCGGCCGCCTGATCGGCCCCGGAGTCCACCACAGCCGGCTGATCCAGCGCCACCGCGACAAGTGGGAGCGCAGCGAGGCGCTGGTGCGCCGCTTCGGCCCCTGGGCCATCTTCATCGGCCGCTTCCTGCCCGCCATTCGCAGCCTGGTCCCCGCCCTGATGGGTTTTTCCGGCTTTCCGCGCCTGCGCTACAGCCTGCTCGACATCGGCGCCTGCAGCCTGTGGGCCCTGGCCCTGGCCGGCATCGTGCTGGGCGCCCACGAGCTGTTCGTCAGCTGAGCGCGCTGTCACACACCAGCCCCCATGCGGGCGTAAGATCAACGCCCCCCGCCCTTGAGCGAGCACAGGAGACCTGCCATGTCCGTGTCACCGATTCCCGCCGGCTACCACAGCGTCACGCCCTACCTCTTCGTGCGCGGTGCGGCCGAGGCCATCGCCTTCTACGAGAAGGCCTTCGCTGCGGTCGAGCTCATGCGCCTGCCCGGTCCCGACGGCAAGCTGATGCATGCGGAAATCCGCATCGGTGATTCGCACATCATGCTGGCCGACGAGATGCCCGAGTTCGGCAGCATGAGCCCCCAGGCGCTGGGCGGCATCAGCGGCAGCCTGATGCTCTATGTCGACGACGTGGACGCCGCCTTCGCCCGCGCCCTGGCCGCCGGCGCCACCGAAAAGCGGCCGGTCGAGGACCAGTTCTGGGGCGATCGCATGGGCACGCTCACCGACCCCTTCGGCCAGCAGTGGAGCCTGGCCACCCATGTCGAGGATGTGCCGGACGAGGACATTCCGGCGCGTTTCCAGGCCTTCATGCAGCAGATGTCACAGGACTGAGCTGGCGTTTCGCCGTCGGCGACGCCCTAGCCCGCCGCCGGGTACGCCGTGCCCGGCCGCCGCGCGCGCCACAGGCTCAGCACGATCCAGAGCAGCGCGCTCATGCACAGCATTTCGCCGCCGTCCTCGATCAGGCCGAGGATGGGATGCCACAAGGGCGATTGAACCAGCGCATGCAGCAGGTCGACCCCGACCGCAAAGAAGGCGAAAGCCAGCAAGCCGAGCTCCAGCCGGTATGACCAGGGCCGCCACTCGGGTCCCGCCCGCCAGTGGGCACGCAGAATGCCGTACAGCAGCAGCAGGCCCACGGCGAGCATGAACAGCAGCTCGCCGACGGCCGGAGCCTCCGGCATCAGGCGCTGGCCGAGGCTCTCGTGCATGGCCAGCACATCGTCGAGCAGGACCCAGAGAAACAGCAGCGCCCAGGCCAGGCAGGCCTGACGCGACACGCCCTCCCCGCGCCAGGCCAGCTGCAGCAGCAGGGCCGCCGCCAGTGCCTCCTTCAGGTACTGCCAGCGCTCGGCGAAGCCGCCCTCCTGCTCGATGGACCAGCGCGGGTCGGGCCAGTCCTGCAGCTGTGACAGCATGTCCAGGCCGATCAGCAGGGCATCCACGACCAGCAGCGCCAGCAGGCCCGTCACCAGCGCAGGGCGCATGGATCTAGTCCGCACGCACGGAAACTGCCAGCTTGGCCTGCTCCATGCGCCGGTGTTTCAGGCGGTGGCGCAGGTACTGGCCGAAGTCCTGCAGATAGCACCACAGGGTGTGCAGGCCACCGCGCTGCACCGGCTCCGGCGTGTCCAGCGCGTAGCCGAAGCGCTGCAGGAACAGCCGGCTGGGCGGCCAGGCTTCGAAATCCTCGATCTCCGCCCGGCTCAGCTTCTTGCGCCAGGCATCCAGCCGGCTGGCGTCCGGTGGCTTGCCGACCAGCTGGTGCTGGCCGCGGGTGAATTCCGGCAGGATCAGCCCGCCGCCATTCAGCATGCCCTCGTCATAGGGCAGTTCGGCAAAGGCGCAGACGCGTTCGATCTCCGCCGCCGGCTGGCGCAGGATGTCCTCGTAGCGCACCCGCAGGCAGCGCCCGCCCTCGGCCATCTCCACACCCAGGGCCTGCTCCAGGCGCTCGGCCCAGAAGCGGGTGCCCATGTAGGCGTTGTTGGGCCCCCAGTCCAGGTCGCGCACGGACTGGAACATGGCCCGGCCGTCGCGCACGATGTGGACGTAGCGGGCATCGGGAAACAGGGCGCGCAGCAGCGGGTAGTAGCGCACGTTGTCCGGGGTGTGATCGACCCACACCGCTGCTCCGGCCTTTTCGGGCAGGTTGCGTTCCAGGTAGCGCCGCAGGATGGCCTCGACGCAGGCGCGCGCATGATCCAGTGGCAGGTCGAGGTCATCAAGGTCGCGGACCCGATCCATGTCCCAGACGGCAAAGCGGAATTCGCCGCAGAGCCAGTCCAGCAGGGCGCCGGGCGCATCGAAAGCTTGCAGGTGCAGGCGGGGCGCCAGCTGATGCACCCACTGCGACTCCGGGGTGGCGAAGGATTGCGCGCTGGCACCCAGGATGTCACCCAGCATGGTGGTGCCGCTGCGATCGCAGCCGCCGATGAACAGAGGTCTGTAAGTCATGCCGTCTCCTGTGCGGGGCCGCCACGCAGGCGGCGCAGGCCGGGCAGGCCGATGATGCCGAGATGGCGGTGGACGGCCCACAGGGCCAGGGTATTCTGCAGCACCAGGCCGAAACTGACGCCCACCGCTGCGCCGGCGCCGCCATGGCGGGCGGCCAGCAACCAGATCAGGGGCAGGCTGATCAGCAGGGTGCCGGCCAGGATGTTGCGCATGCTGCGCTGGTGACCGCTCATCACCAGCACGTAGCCGGCCGGGCCGCTGAGCAGGTTGTAAAGCTGGCCGATGGCGAGAATCTGCAGGATGGTCCCGCCGGCGGCGAAATCGGCGCCGAAGATCAGGCCGACCACCCCGGGCCAGGCCAGGAACAGCAGCCCGGCCGGCACCGCGGCCAGGGCCATCAGTGTGGTGGTGCGGGCGGCCTGCGCCTCCAGGGCGGCCAGATCGCCGCGCGCGTGGCTGGCGGCGAAGCGCGGCGCCATGATGCCGCCGAAGACCACCAGCACGATGCTCAGCTGGATGCTGAGCCGGTGGGCGGCGTTGAAAATGCCGACCTCGGACTCGGGCGCCACCGCCCCCAGGATCGGAATGATCGCCCAGGCCAGCAGGAAGTTCATGCCGTCGATCAGGGCCAGCGGCAGCGCGGCGGCGAACAGTTCGGGCCAGGGCCGGCGTCGCCCCGCGCCGCGCGCGCCGGCACCACGGCGAAAGATCAGTATCCCGGCCAGCCAGACCAGCAGGCTGAAGCCCGCATAGCAGGCGGCGGCGCGGCCCGGGCTGAGCAGGCCCTGCCAGGCCATCGCGCCGGCGGCCAGTGCCATCAGCAGAGGCAGCAGGGCGGATTCCACCCAGGTGGCGGCTACCGCCCGGTCGACCGCCTTGAGCGTGCCGGACTGCACCCAGATCAGGCTGTAGGGTGTCAGCCCCAGCGCCAGCAGGGCCAGCACCGGCTCCAGCGCGGGATTGTCGAACAGGGCCTCGGCCAGCCAGCCGGCTGCCGTCAGCAGCAGGGCGCTCACCGCCAGGGCGATCGCGGCGGAGAGCAGGCTGGCCTGGACGTACAGCCCGCGCACCGTGGCCATGTCACCATCCTTGGCGGCGCTGCCGGCGAAGCGCATCAGTGCCGTATCCAGGCCGAACTTGCCGATGGCGGCGCCCGCCATCATCAGGGTCAGGCCGAGATAGAACAGGCCCGCACCCTCCGGCCCCAGGGCACGGGACAGAATCACGTGCATGGCGAAGCCGCAGACCACCCCGATGCCGCGCACGGCAAAACTGGAACTGACCAGGCGCAGCAGGCGGTAAAGTTCGGCGCGTGGACTGGCGGCCGTCATGCGTGCGGCGCCGGCGGCATCAGCCGCGCGGACGGCACTCCCAGTTCCAGGCGTGTGCCACCATGGTGGCCAGGTCGGCATAGGCCGGTTGCCAGCCCAGCTCGGCCATGGCCCGGCGGCTGTCCGCGACCAGCCTTGCCGGATCGCCCGGCCGCCGGTCGCCATCGCGCACCTCGAACTCCCTTCCGGTGACCTGCTTCACGGTGTCGATCACTTCCTGCACCGAGAAGCCCTGACCGTTGCCCAGGTTGTAGACCCCGCCAGCGCCGCCATCAAGCAGCTGCTCCAGGGCCAGCTCATGGGCGGCGCACAGGTCGACCACATGCACGTAATCGCGGATGCAGGTGCCATCCGGGGTGTCGTAGTCGCGGCCGAAGACACTGATCGCCTCGCGCCGCCCGGAGGCGGCCTGCAGGATCAGCGGGATCAGGTGGGATTCGGGTTCGTGACGCTCGCCGAAGCGACCCGCCGGATCGGCGCCGGCCGCATTGAAGTAGCGCAGGGTGGCATAGCGCAGGCCATGTGCGGTGGCATAGTCCTGCATCATCCACTCCACCGCCAGCTTGCTGCGGCCGTAGGGATTGATCGGCGACAGCGGGTGATCCTCGGGGATCGGCACCTGCACGGGCATGCCGTAGACCGCGGCGGTGGAGGAGAAGATGAAACAGCCGACGCCGTGGCGGCGCATGGCCTCCAGCAGCACCTGGGTGCGGGCGAAGTTGTTGTCGTAGTACTTGCCCGGCTCGCGCACCGACTCGCCCACTTCAATGAAGGCGGCGAAGTGCATGACGGCGTCGATGGACTGCTCGCTGAACACGCGGTCCAGCAGGGCCGCGTCACCGAGGCTGCCCTCCACCAGCTCCACCCCGCTGATCGCATCGCGATAGCCGGTGGAGAAATTGTCCAGGACCGTGACCGCGAAACCCTTGCCCTTGAGCATGTCCACCATGTGGGAACCGATGTAGCCACCGCCCCCGACCACCAGCACTCTCGCCATCCGCCTCTCCCTTGCTTGCCGCTTCCGAAATACTGCCTACTGCGCCGGCGCCACCGCCCGTGACCAGGCCCGCCCGCTGAACAGGGCGCGCAGCGCCAGGCCCCAGCAGCGCAGTTCGCTGGCCAGCGAGCGCTCGGCGGCGAAGCAGACCTCGAACAGTTCGACTTCCTCCTCCGGCGCCGCAGGATCCAGTTCCAGGGCCGAGGGGCGGATCAGCCCCGCCGGCGGCGCCTCCATGTGCACCGGCAGCTGCTGCGCGTAATTGAGGGGCGCCGGCCGGGCACCGAACATGCGCAGGTCCCCCGACAGCACCGCCAGCAGGCCGGGCAGGCCACTCAGCACCGCCGGACCGGCGCCGAACTGCAGCAGGCCGAATTCATGCCGATGGCCGCGCAGGTCGCGGCGATTGCCCTGCACCGCCCGGCGCCGCCACATGGGCCCGCCAGCAGCCACGGACAGCAGGACCGCCAGCGGCCACAGGGGCAGGCTCAGCAGCAACAGCAGCAGGGCCAGCAGTCGGTCCATCAGGGAGGCATCGGAGGCGCGCCAGCGCCGCGCCATCGGCGCCACCCACAGCGGATCGTCGATGGCCAGGCTCAGCGCGTTGCGCGGCTGCACCAGCATGCCCTCGCCGATGATCGCGTCCTTCACATCGAGACCGGCGCCGATATAGGTGTCCGGCAGGACCAGGCTGTCGCGGATCTGGGTATCCCGGTCGATGAAACAGTTGCTGCCGATCACCACCGGGCCGTACAGGCGGGCGCTGCGGTGCACGCTGCTGTGATCCCCCAGGGACACCGGCGGGTCCACCACGCTGGCCGGGTCCAGATGGCTCAGGCGCCCGGACATGATGCCTTCGGCCTGCTTCAGGCCGGCCGGCACCAGGCCGAGGAAGCGTCCACCGGCCAGATCCAGATTGGCCTGCAATACTTCTTCCAGACTGTCCAGCCGGTTGCAGCGATGACCGGCCATGTCCAGGCCCTCGCAGGCCGGCAGCGGCCAGGCCAGGGCCGCCAGATCGGCGTCCGCACCGTTGGTCACCACCGCGCCGACGCTGATCCCGTCCAGACAGGCGATGGCGTGATCGCCGCCGGCGCAGGCGGCCTGCAGCTCGCGCACCATCGGGGTGCGCAGCACATCGCCGCGCACGGCCAGGAAGCGCTCGCCCAGCAGGGTGCGGAAACGGCGCAGCAGGCTGGCCGGCGCCTCCTCTCCGCGTGACAGCACGCATTCCAGCTCCACGCCCCAGGGCTCGCCACCGGACAGCAGTTCCTGCACCCGCTCGGCGGCATGCGAAACCACCACCACCGCGCGGCGCACGCCGGCCGCCGACAGATCGTCCAGGCAGTAGTGCAGCGGCGTGCGCTGGGCCAGCGGCAGCAGCGCCGGCCCGGTCTCCTGGAACAGCGGGCTGAGTTCCCGGCCCAGCCGGTCGGCGAAGATCAGCGCATCGCTGATGTCTGCGGCCATCAGTAGGCCCCCCGCCCGCTGAGCACCGCGGGAATGGTCTTGAGCAGCAGCTTGATGTTCTCCCACAGGGTGGCGCTGTGGATGTACTGCACGTCCAGCTCCACCTGCTGATCAAAGGGAATATCGGAACGGCCCGAGACCTGCCACAGGCCGGTGATGCCGGGAATGGCGTCGAGGCGGCGCCGGTCGCTGGGGGTGTACTGCTCGACCTCGCCGGGTACCGGCGGGCGCGGCCCGACCAGGGACATGTCCCCGCGCAGCACGTTCCACAGCTGCGGCAGCTCATCGATGGAATAGCGCCGGATGAAGCGGCCGATGCGGGTCACCCGCGGGTCATGCTTCATCTTGAACAGCACCCCGCCGGCCATCTCGTTCTGGTCCATCAGTTCCTGCTTGCGCGCCTCGGCGTCGATGTACATCGAGCGGAACTTGAAGAAATCGAAGGGGCGCCCGGCCCGGCCCACCCGCTTCTGGCTGAAGAACACGGGACCGGGAGATTCCAGCCTGATCAGCAGGGCGACGAAACCGAACAGCGGCGCCAGCAGGATCAGCAGCAGGCCCGAGGCACTCACATCGACCAGCCGCTTGAGCACCGCGTGGAAGGCGATGCGCAGGCGCCAGCGTGCCCGGCGGGCGGCGCTCATGCCGCCGCCGCGGGCGCCGGTGACACTGGGCGAGGGTGGCCGTTGCTCCAGGCGCTCGGGCCCCTGGCCCGAATCCGGCCCGCTGCTCATGCGCCACGCTCCTGGCCGGCGGCTTCAATCTGCCGCCGCACCACCCGTGACTGGAACTGGCCGACCCAGTGATTGGCCAGGCGCTCGATGCCGTTGTACCAGGACAGCGGCAGCAGGCGCAGGGCATAGGCCGCCCCGGCGGTGAGCAGGCTGCGGGCGGGCTCCTGCACCAGGATGCGCGGGCTGGAGGCCAGCGCCCGGTGCAGCAGCTGCACGGCCATGCGGCCATCCTTCAGGCGGATGGCCTGGCGGGACAGATAGCGCAGCTGATAGGCCCGGGCCAGCGCCTCCCACTGCTTGAGGAATTCGGGGTCGTAGCTGCGGATCTTCTCCACCATCTGTTCCCAGGATTCCAGCTGCTTGAGCAGGCTGGCGGACAGCCCGCCGGCGTTGAGCCGGTACAGGGTCAGGGCCTCGGGCAGACCCTCGATCTTCCAGTCGGTGGTCAGGGCGATGCGGATCCAGCATTCGATGTCTTCGGAGCGGCGGAAGCGCTCGTCGAAGTAGAAATCCTCCGGCTGGCCGTGCAGATCGTCGTCGTAGCGGATCGCGGCCATGACCTCGCGGCGGATCACCGGCGCCGAGCCGTTGCCGATCGGATTGCGGCACAGGTAATAGCCGGGCTCGATGTCGCGCAGCTTCGGCATCTGGAAGTAGCCGGTTTCGCGCCCGTCCTCGTCGACGAAGGCGGAGCGGCTGAAGGACACGCCCACCTGCGGGTTGGCATCCAGATGGGCGACATGCCGCTCCAGTTTGTCCGGGGTCCACAGATCGTCGGAATCCAGGAAGCCCAGATACTCGCCCTGCGCGTTGCGCACCCCGGTATTGCGCGCCCCGGCCAGGCCCCGGTTGAACTCATGCCGGACGATACGGATACGTGGATCGTCGTAGCCCTGGCAGATCTCGATGCTGCGATCAGGCGAGCAGTCGTCGATGATCAGCAGCTCGAAATCGGTGTAGCGCTGGGCCAGCACCGACTCCACCGCATCGGCGACGAATTTTTCCACGCCGTAGACCGGCATGATGACGGACACCTTCGGCATCTCTGACTCTCCCACTCCCCGCACCGCGCGCCTCCACCCCGGGGACACGCCTGCGGTCGAATAGACTATCAGACCGCCCGCGCGAGGCGGGACCGCGACACAAGCGCTAAGCTGATACCCCCGTTACAGGGAGGCCACAGATGTCAGTGCAGTCGCTGGAGCAGCGCGTGGGTCGGGTGCACCTGCAGCAGCGCCTCGGCATAGAACAGGAACACAGCGCCGACGTATTCCATGTGGGCGCCAATGTTTTCCACCTGGAAAACTGGTACTCCTCGCACCGGCTGATCCGCGGCCTGCTCAAGGCGCTAGGTCTCTACCAGCGCGGCGTGCGCAATTCCATGGCGATCCGCCACCGGCACAATCCGGTGCGTCTGGCCCGCCTGCCGCAGCCCTTCGCGGGCTACCGCCTGCTGCAGCTCAGCGACCTGCACCTGGACATCAACCCGGATTATCCGCAGGCCCTGATCCGGGCGGTGCGCGATCTGGAGTACGACGCCTGCGTGATCACCGGTGACTTCCGCGCGCGCACCTCGGGACCCTCGGAGCCCGCGATCGAGGCCCTGGCCCAGGTGCGCCCGCATCTGCGCGGGCCGATCTTCGCGATTCTCGGCAACCACGATTCGGTGCACAGCCTGCCCCTGATCGAGGCGCTGAACATCCGGGTGCTGCTGAACGAATCGGCAACGCTGGAACGGGACGGCGCGCGCATTCATCTCAGCGGCATCGACGACCCGCATTATTTCCGCTGCGACAACTTCGAAAAAGCCGCCGATGCGATTCCCTCGGACGAGCTTGCCATCCTGCTGTCACATTCGCCGGAGACCTATCGCCGGGCGGCCCATCTGGGTTTCGACCTGCTGCTCTGCGGGCATACCCACGGCGGTCAGATCTGCCTGCCCGGCGGCCTGCCGCTGATCACCAACGCCAACTGCCCGCGCCGCTTCTGCTCCGGCGCCTGGCGATACCGTGACCTGCAGGGCTATACCTCGGTGGGCTCGGGGTCCTCCATGGTGGATGTGCGCTTCAACTGCCCCCCCGAGGTGACCACCCACGAATTGCTGCGCGACGCCTGAGCGCTGGCCTTCCGCCCGCGCTTTGCCTATCGTGGGCGTGGGAAATCACCCGCTTGGAGGACAGGACACTGGCCGCGCAGATTCCCGGCCCGCTGGGCCGACTCAGACCCTGGCGCAGCTTCTGGGTGCGCAATCTGCGCCCGGCAGGGGCCCTGCTGGGCCTGGCCCTGCCGCGCCTGTTCGATATCGCGCTGTCCTTCAGCCTGCTGCTGGGGCTGTCGCCGCTGCTGTTGCTGCGGGCGCTGGCCGGGCGACTGCAATCCGGCCGGGTTCTGGATCGGCAGTTGCGGGTCGGTCGCTACCGCACCCTGTTCGAACAGCTGCGCTTTTCCGGCAGCCTGCCCGGCGGCAGCACCGCCCTGCTGATCAATGTGCTGCGCGGTGATATGGCCTTTGCCGGCCCGCGCCCGATGATGCCCCGCGAATCCGCTCAGTTGCCGCCCAGGGCCCTGCCGCGCTTCGAGGTCCGCCCCGGCCTGGTCTCCGCCTACCGGGTGCAGCGCGGCACCGGCATCGCCTACGAGGCCGAGCATGTCAGCGATGTCGAGTTCGCTTACGCCGAAAGCCTGAAGGGCAATCTGGGCCTGTTGCTGCGCGGCACCGCGGTCAGCGCGCTGAAGGGCGCCGAGCGGCCGGCGCCGCCCATGCTGGATTTCTTCGGCATCGACATCGTGAACACCACGATGGAGGAGGCGGTGGCCTGGATTCTGGACCGGGCCGACGGCGACGCGGCGCAACTGATGGCTTTCGTCAATCCCGACTGCCTGAATATCGCCTACGCTCACGCCGAGTACCGCAGCGTGCTGCAGCAGGCCAGTCGGGTCCTGCCGGACGGCATCGGCATCCATGTGGGCTGCCGCATGCTCGGCACCAGCCTGCGCGCCAATGTCAACGGCACCGACCTGTTTCCGCGTCTGTGCGCGGCGGCCGAGGCGCCCGGCGGCCCTTCCCTGTTTCTGCTCGGCGCCCAGCCGGGGGTGGCCGAACTGACCGCCCGCAACATGCAGGAGCGCTTTCCCGACCTGCGTATCGCCGGCACCCAGCACGGCTATTTCAAACCGGAAGAAGAGGACGCGGTGATCGAGCGCATCAATGCCTCGGGCGCCGGCGTCCTGCTGGTCGCCTTCGGCGCGCCGCGCCAGGAACTGTGGCTGGCGCGCCATCGGCAGCGCCTGAAGCCCGGCGTGGTCATGGGAGTGGGAGGCCTGTTCGATTTCTACTCCGGGCGCATTTCCCGGGCCCCTCAGTGGCTTCGCGAACTGGGCCTGGAGTGGACCTGGCGCCTGCTGCAGGAGCCCGGCCGCATGTGGCGCCGCTACATCATCGGCAATCCGCTGTTCCTGTGGCGGGTGCTGCGTCAGGCACGGCGCGATGCCGGAGCCGCCGCATGAGCACGGCGACACTGCCGCGCATCCTGCTGCTGGCCGACCGCGGCGGCCAGGAACTGGGCGGATTGACCCGCCGGATGCCCATGGCCCTGCTCACGGTGGCCACCCGCCCGCTGCTGGACCTGGCCCTGGACAGCGTCCTGACCCTCAAGCCGCAGCAGCTGGACATCGTCATCAGCGCCCACAGTGATCAGCTACGCCGCCATCTGGCGACCAGCGCCGCGCGCGGTCTGGATCTGCGCGTTCATCTGGGCCGGGGGGATGAAACACCCGCCGCGGTGCTGCAGCGCGTCGGCATGAACGCTGCGGAGGACCTGCTCATCCTGCGCGCCGACATGTTCCGGGTCAGCTCGCTGACGGACTTCCTGAAAGCCGCGCGCGCGGAGGCCGGCGACTGCATCGAGGGCCGGATCGAAGGCCGCCCGGCCGGGCTGTGGTACTGCCGCGGCGGCGCCGGCATCAGCGCGGTGCCGGGCTGGCCTCTGGCCCCGTCCGGACAGGCCGGCGTGGAACTGGCCGGGGTCTGCGACCCGCTGGACAGCCTGGGCGCCTTTCACCGCGTCAACCTCGCCGCGGTGCGCGGCCGTTGCCCCGGCCTGAGCCTGCCTGGCCGCAAGGTCTCCGAAGACCTCTGGCTTGGCCGCGGCGCACGCTGCGCCGCGAGGCTCCCGGGCGCCACCAGGGCCGTGCTGGGCCGATCTGCCCGGGTGATGGCGGGGGTCAGGCTGGGCGGGGCCGTCGCCGTCGGCGACGGGGTTCTGATTGACCGGGACAGCCAGGTGGAGGATACGGTGCTGCTGCCCCACTCCTATGTGGGCGCGGATGTGGAGCTGCTCGGGATGATCGTCAGCGGCAACACCCTGATCCACCCGGACAGCGGCGCCGAGCTGACCGTCGTCGATGCCTTCCTGCTCTCCGATCTGAAGCGCGCGGAACTGTCCGAACGCCTGGGCAGCCCGCTGCACCGGCTGGCGGGCCTGCTGCTGTTGCTGCTGTCCGCGCCGCTGTGGCCGCTGGCCGCGCTGGCCGCCCTGCTGCGCGACCCGCGCAATCCGCTGCCGGCCGTCCAGCTGATGGGCAATCCGCCGGCGGAGCTGGCCGGCGCCCAGCGCCGCCAGGCTTTCCGGACCCGACTGTGGAATACCGATATTCCGGTGCTGCGCGGCCTGCCCTTGCTGCTCTGCCTGCTGCGCGGACAGCTCAAGCTGATCGGCCCGTCTCCACTGCCGGTGGCCGAGGCCGAGTCCCGTGACGCGGATTGGCAGAAGGTGGCGGATGAAGTCCCGGCCGGGCTGTTCGGCCCCACCCAGTTGCTGCTCCGTCCCACGGATCCGCTGGAAGAGCGGCTGCTGAGCGACGCTTTCTTCGCCCGCCAGCGCAGCCTGCGCGGCGACCTGCTGCTGTTGCTGCGGGCTGTCGCCTGCCTGTTCGGTCGGAGGGCCTGGCGCCCGGGCGAGCTGACATGAGCGCGCAGGCGCTGGGGCCGGTGCTGCTGGCAGAGGATTCGACACCCGAGCGTCTGCGCCTGAAACTGATTCTGGAGCAGGAGGGCTACCGGGTGCAGGAGGCGGAGGATGGCCAGGCCGCGCTGGATCTGCTGCGCGAACAGGCCTTTCCCCTGGTGGTCAGCGACTGGCAGATGCCCCGGCTCAGCGGTCTGGAGCTGTGCCGCCGGATCCGCGACGAGCTGGGCCGGGACAACTGCTATTTCCTGATGCTGACCGGCCGGGATGCGCGCCAGGACCTGCTGGAGGCCTTCGCCGCCGGCACCGACGATTTCCTGACCAAGCCGGTGGACCGTGACGAACTGCTCGCCCGCCTGCGGGTCGGCCAGCGCCTGCACCGGCTGCAGGCGGACCTGAGCCGTCAGTACGAACAGGTGCGCCAGGCCCTGGACAGCGAACGCCAGGCGCGCGCCCTGGTGGACGCCGACCTGAGCGCCGCCAGCCTGCTGCAGCAGGAGCTGTTGCCGGCCCGCTTCCTGCGCCGGCCGGGCCTGGACGTGGCCCACCTGTTCCGGCCCGCCGCCGGGCTGGGTGGCGACATGCTCAATCATGTGGCGCTGGACGAGCGCACGGTGGGCTTCTTCCTGCTCGACGTCTGCGGCCACGGGGTGGCCCCGGCCCTGCTGTCCTTCGCGGTGGCCCATGCCCTGGGCGAAATGTTCGCCGAGACCGGGGCCGGAGTCCGGCCCGAGACCCTGCTGCAAGGCCTCAATCGGCGCTTTTTCGACCGCTCCGGCAATGGCCGCTTCTTCACCATCGTGCTGGGCCTGATCGATCTGGACAGCGGTCTCACCCGGATCAGCCAGGCGGCCCACCCGCCGCCGCTGCTGTTGCGCCAGACCGGCACCGTTGAAGAGGTCACCGGCGGCGGCCTGCCGGTCGGCGTCTTCGAACAGGCCGAATACGCCAGCACCGAGATCACCCTCGCGGACGGTGAGCTGCTGATGATGTATTCCGACGGCCTGACCGAATGCGAAAACCCGGCCGGCGAGCAGTTTGGCCCCCAGCGCCTGGCCGACCTGCTGTCGGCCCAGCGCGGACATGGCCCCGAGCACCTGCTGCAGACCTTGCAGACCGCTCTAGGCGCCTGGCAGGACGGCGAGCAGTTCGAGGACGACCTGTCGATCCTGGTTCTGGCGCGGCGCGGCGTCGAGGAGGAACCGGCGCTGGAACTGAGCCTGAGTTCGCGCAGTGACGAGATCGCCGAGGCGGTGGACCAGCTGCGCGACTGGCTGGCCGCCCAGGGTCTGGCCGCGGATCTGGCCTTCCAGTTCAGCGTCTGCCTGGCCGAGGCCCTGAACAACATCGAGGAACACGGCTATGGCGAGGACCAGCCCGGCCCGATCGCGATCAGCTGCCGGCTGCAGCCGGACGCGGTGGCCTGTGAAGTGCACGATCAGGCCACCCGGATCGAGACCGCGCCCGAGACCAGCCTGAGCGCGGGCGATGTGGAAGACGGCCGCGGTTGGTTTATCCTGCGGTCCTGGATGGATCGTGTGGAGTACCTGCCGGTGGCTGCCGGCAACCGGCTGCGCATGGTCAAGTTCACCGGCGCCGGGCGGCCAGTCTGATGGCCCGCCGGGCACATCACCTACGACGGGGAGTGGAAACAACATGACACTGGAACACCGCACCTTGGGGAGCGCGCTGCTCGTCACGCTGCCACCGCGCCTGGTCAAGGCGGACGCACCGGGCGTGCGTGACACGCTCAAGCGCCTGATCGGTGACGGGCAGAAGCAGCTGGTCCTCGACATGGGCGCCACGGAATTCGCGGATTCCAGCGGGCTGTCCGTACTGATTTCCGCGCTCAATGCCGCCAAGGCGGCCGGCGGCGACGTGGTCCTGCTCAATCCCACGCCGCCGATCCGCTCGCTGCTGGAACTGACGCGCCTGCACCACGTGTTCCAGATCTTCGAGGATGCCGATGCCGCGGCGGCAGCCTTCTGATTCCGCCACGGTATTGACACTGACAGGCCGACTGCTCGCGTTCTGTCCCCTGCTGCTGGCCGCTTGCGGTCACCTGCCGGCCGAACGCCTGATCCTGCCGGAGCCGGGGCGCTGGGTGCAGGAGGACGACCCTTCCCCATCCGCTTACGACCTCGTCTTCTATCACGAGGACGAAGCCTATTTCAGGGAACGCTCCGCACAGGCGGAAGCGGTCAACGCGATCGCCCTGCGGCCAGGTGGCGAGCCGGGCGTCGGCTTGCGCTTCAGCCGCCAGCTGGGCGAGTCCCGCGGCGGCATGGTCCTGCCACCGGCCAGCGCCGAGGCGCCGGCCTGGCCGGCCAACAAGCCGGCGCTGTCGCCGGGTGACCGCCTGCAGCTGCGCATAGAGAACGGCGAGGAGTTCAGCGGCTACTACGAGGTCGATGTCGACGGCAGCGTGAACCTGCCTTTCCTGCCGCCGATTCAGGTGGCCGGCCGCAGCCTGTTTCAGGCCCGGCAGCTGATCGCGGATGCCCTCGTCAATGCCGGCTACTTCCGTCAGGACCTGCTCGCGGTCAGCCTCCTGGTCCAGCAGTGGTCGACCATCCAGGTCAATGTCGGCGGCGCCGTGTTTTCGCCCGGCATGGTCAGCATCAACGTCCGGCGCCCGGAGGACCGCGCCCTGAAGGCCGATCAGGTCAGCGGCGATTTCCCTTCGGAACGCTTCGTTTCCGCGGCGCTGCGCGCTGCCGGCGGGGTCCGCCCGGACGCCGACCTGCGCCGCGTGCTCCTGATCCGCCAGGGCCAGACCCGGCAGATCGACCTCAGTGGCATCCCGGCCGGCCTGGGCGCCGACCGCCAGGCCCTGATCGCGGGTGACCAGCTCATCGTGCCCAGCACCGGGCGCTTCGATGAAGGCCTGGTCCGGCCCAGCGCCGTCACCCCGCCGGGCATCCGCGTGTTCCTGTCCAATCTGACCGTACCCGCCACCGACAACAGCAAGTCCGCGGTGAACAACTTCTCCTCCGGACTGCCCTACGGCACCCGCTTTCTGTCCGGCCTGATTTCGGCCAACTGCGTCGGCGGCAGCTCGGCCACCAACAGCCGACGCTTCGGCGTGCTGGTCACCCGCAACCCGATCACCGGGGAGACCGAGGTGATCCAGCGGCAGATCCACCAGCTGCTCAACGAGCCCGAAAAGGAAGGACTCAACCCGCACCTGATGCCAAATGATGGCATCGCCTGCTACGACTCCGGGGTCACCAATCTGCGCGACATCGGCCGCACCATCGCCGACATCATCTCGCCCTTCCGCTGACATGAACCCGCAAGCACAGGACGACGGCGGCGCCCATCATGACGGCCTGGGCAGCTGGCTGTCCTATCTGGCCGCCCATGGCTCCAGCATGGACCCGGTGGTGCGCCGCCGCGTCTATGCCCTGACCCTGTTCGGCGCGCTGACCCTGATCTGGCTGCCCGTGCTGTCCTTCTTGATCCTCTCCCCGCAGACCTACACCAGCAAGTTCTCGCTGATCATGCCGGTGACCGGCGCCGGCCAGTCGGTGAATCTGGAAAGCATCGGCCAGGCCACCTCCTCGGTGACCTCGCCTTTTTCCCAGAACGCGGTCGATCCGAAGGTGAACTACCGGGCCATCGCGATGAGCAAGCCGGTGCTCAAGGCCGCCGCGGCGGCGGTGGAACTGAAGGAATCCGAATTCGGCAAGCCCAAGATCAAGCTGGTCGACCAGACCGCGCTGATGAATTTCGAGCTGCAGGGCAGCAGCGCCGAGCAGGCCCAGGCCAAGGCCGAGGCGCTGCACAGCGCCTTGCAGCAACGCCTGGAGCAGCTGCGGCGCAATGAGGTCGAGGAGCGCGAACGCTACACCAGTGCCTCGCTGGAGGCCTTCAGCACCAAGCTCAGCGATGCCCAGCTGCGTATCGTGGAATTCCAGAAGAGCGCGCGGGTCGTGTCCATCGAGCAGTTCCAGGACATCACGATGGGCCTGGAGGACAGCCGGCGCCAGGCGTCCCTGGCCCGGGCGCGACTGGACAGCGTGGAGGCACAGATCGGCAGCCTGCTTGCATCGCTGGGCATCAGCCAGTCGCAGTCGCGCGGCCTGCTGGCGCTGCAGCAGGATGCCCAGTTCCAGCAGCTGCTGCAGCGGCATGCCGAGGCCGCGGCGCTGCTGGCCGAGCATCGCGCGCGCTATGGCAGCAACAATTTCAAACTGCGCGACGCCCGCGAGGTCGAAGACGGCCTGCGCCGGCAGCTGCACGCGCGCGCGGCCGCCCTGGGCGCCACACCGGACAGCAGCACCGCCATGCTGGAGGCACTGGGCCGCGACAGCCTGTCCGGCGACATCATCGAGTCCCTGGCCCGTCTGAACGCGGAAGCCAGCGGCCTGCGGGCCGAACTGGCCACCCGCCAGGCCCAGATTCAAAGCGACGAGCTGCGCCTGCGCGAAGGCATCAGCGACGCCACCGCGCTGGAGGATCTGGAGCGCAAGCGCCAGGTGGCCCTGGCCGTGTTCACCACCGCGCTGGCCAAGGTCGACCTGGGTCGCTCGGACAACTTCGCCTCCTACCCCATGCTGCAGATCCTGGCGCCACCGACCCTGCCCTACAAGCCGGATACCCTGGGCACGACACTGGCCCTGGCCGGCGGGATCGCCGGCACCCTGTTCTGCGTCATGGGCCTGCTGGTCCTATGGTTCCGCAAACCCTTTCTCCAGAAAATTTTGAAGAGCGGGTAGTCTGGTTCGCGATCACGCGAACCTATCTGTTCTATCTCTTCGGGGCGCTCTACGTGGTGGCGCCGGTGATCGCGTGGATCCTGTTCGCGGTGGTCGTGATGCGCGCGTTCTCCGAAAACCCGGAGGAGCGCCCGCAGATCCCGGTCGCCATCTGGGTCTGGATCATCGCCATGCTGGTCATGCTGCTGGCCCTGATCGTCGGCCATGTCAGCTACGGCCTGGGCGTCGGCAAGCTGATCAAGTCGACCATAGGCTGGGCCAAGGGCTGGGCCCTGCTGGCCATCTTTCCGCTGATCGGCTGCCTGAACATCCGCCCGGCCCTGATCTACCGCGCGGCCATGGTGGTCTGCCTGCACACCATCCTGCTGCTGCCGGTATTTGTCTTCGCCTGGGCCGCCGGCCTGCCGCAACAGGTCTATGTCTCACCGCTGAAGGCCATCGGCGGTCCAGGCCCCGAGTTCTTCTCGCTGAATCTGTACGAGATCGACCCGGGCAGTGGAACGCCGCGCTGGCGCCTGTTCACCCCCTGGGCGCCCGCGGTGGGCTTCGTGGCCAATGTCTACTTCGTATTCGCCCTGCGCGAGCGGGATGCCCGCTGGAAGGCCATCGGCATCATCGGCTGCATCCTGATGGTGCTGATGTCGCAATCGCGTCTGGCCCTGGTGGCCCTGGTCACGGTGGGAATGATCACCTTTTTCCTGTCCCGCATCAGCCGGCCCTGGGTGCTGTTCCTGGCCAGCGGCGCGTCCACCGCCGCGGGCATTGCCGGGGTCTGGATCGTGAACTTCGTGAGCAACTTCTGGGAGGCCTTCCGGTCGGCACGCGCCGGCTCCACCCGGGTGCGCGAGGCACTGGGTCGCATCGCGGTGGAACGCTGGCGCAACGAGGCGCCGATCTGGGGCCATGGCATCGTCGAGCGCGGCCCCCACCTGGTGGAATACATGCCCATCGGCTCGCATCACAGCTGGTACGGTCTGCTCTTCGTCAAGGGGATCGTCGGCTTCTTCGCCCTGGCCATTCCCATGGCCTGGGGCTTCCTGGATCTGATCGTCAAGGCGCAGTCCACCCCGGTGGCCAGGGCTGGCCTGGCCATCATGCTGATCCTGTTCCTGTACACCTTCGGCGAGAACCTGGAGATTCTCTCCTACCTGTTCTGGCCGGCCCTGGTCGTCGTCGGCTGCGCGCACTGCCGCAAGCCGGAGAACCACGAGCTGCCGACGGAGTCCGTGGCCGACAGCAGGGCCTGACAGGCGCCTGCCGGCGCCCCGGGCCCATCAACTCGGCATTCGCGCACCCTCTCTGCCCGCGGTGCGTGTCGCACCGGGGGCCGCCGTCAGTAGCCTGCCGGCGGTCGGCGGTGATGGGTGGCCTGTTCGTAGGCGTAGGCGTAAGCGAACAGTCGCGCCTCATCCCATTTGCGGCCAAAGAATTCGATGCCGACCGGCAGCGGACGGGCCCCGTCGGTGAAGCCAGCCGGCACCACGATGGAGGGCATGCCGGTGGTGGCGCTGAAACCGCAGTTGCTGCCCTGCAGGCTGCCGGTTTCCTGCGGCGGATCGGTCACCGGCGGGTAGATCAGGGCGTCCAGGTCCAGGCGATCCATTTCGGCCTCGACATAGACGCGCATCTCTTCCCGCCGCTGCAGCGCTGCGAGGTAGCTGTCGGACTCGGTGTCGCGGGCCGCCAGCGAGGCGCCGATCAGGGCCTCGATCACCGGATGCACCAGCCCGCTCGCGAACACCTCCTCGGTGTTCGCGCGGGGTGCATCGAAACTGGCCAGATATTCGTCCAGGTGATCGGCAAACTCCTGCACGATCACCGAGACGCTGTCGAAGTCGGCCAGTTCCACCGGATCAACGATCACCGCGCCGGCGGCAGCGAGATCGGCGATGGCCTGATCCATCAGCGTATTGACCTGGACGTCACCACCAAAGGCGTCGCTGCCGCCGTAGCTGCGCAGCACACCGATACGCGCCCCCTGCAGCGCGCGCGCATCCAGCGCAGCGGCGTAGCTGGCCGGCTGACGTCGCTGCGGATCCAGGGTCCTGAAATCCGCC
>JBFJTN010000047.1:0-18393 GCA_041625325.1 Oceanococcus sp.
CAGGTGCCCGTCGACGATGGCGCAGATGTTCATGGCGGACAGTTCCTCCACGTAGCGACGCTCCACCGGGTCGAGCCAGAGCGGCTGGTGATAGCCGCGGGCGATGCAGGCACGGGTGGCTTGTATGGATCCGGCGTAGTTGCCGCCAGCCTTGACGTCACCGGTGCCGCCCACCGCGGCGCGGCAGGCCTGCCGCTCCACGAGCACCCGGATCGGCTGGGCGAAGTAGGCCGCCGAAGGGCTGCAGACGATGGCGAAACGGAAATTCTCCGAGCTGGCCAGCGGGTACTGGGTGTCCATGCCGTAGAGCATCGGGCGCAGGTACAGCGAGTGTCCCGTCTGCCGGGGAATCAGCGGACGCATCGCCCGGGTCACCTCGCTCACCCCGCGCCAGAACAGCGCTTCCGGCACCTCGGCCATGCACAGGCGCTGTGCGGAACGGGCCATGCGCAGGCGATTCTGGTCGGGGCGGAACAGGGCGGGCTGCTCCTGCTCCACCCAGAAGGCCTTGAGGCCCTCGAAGCACTGCTGGCCGAACTGCAGCGAGGTCGCGGCCGGGTTCAGGGCGATCGGTTCGTAGATCTTCAGTTCCCCGTCCTGCCAGGCGCCGTCGACATGGTCGGCGACGAACTGCACCGGACCGGTCACAGTGCCGAAGCCCAGGGGCTCGGGAAGCGGGAAGTTGTCGATGGCGCTGGCGAGGGCGGGGGAGATGTTCATGCGTTCGGATTGTTGGCTGATCGGGTGACTGGACGAGTGGCGCGCACGATGACGCACGACACCGGCAAAGCGTCCGGACATTCCTTCTGGCGCGACATGGGTGGAGGCCCGACTGGCGACGGATGAGGCCCGAAGGGAGCGCGCATGGATGCGCGCTCCGGCCAACGGGACAGGGATGTCCCGTCGGCCGGCCCCGTCGGCAGTCGGATCAGCCGGAACCGCGTCGCGCCAGAAGGAATGTTCGGGCGCGCTGGCAAGGCCCTCAGGCCCGGGGCCCCAGTTTAACCAGCAACAGCGGCAGCAGGGTGAGATTGGCGATCAGCGCCAGCAGCATGGCCAGGCCGGTGAACAGGCCGAACAGCACGATGGGCACGAAATTCGACAGGGCCAGGATGGAAAAGCCCAGGGTCACGATGATCGAGGTGAGATAGATCGCACGACCCACGCTGCCGTGCGTGCTGCGCATCGCCGTCCAGCGCTCGGCGCCGGCCCGGATCTCGTCCTGGAAGCGGTGGGTGTAGTGGATGGTGTTGTCCACCCCGATGCCGATGGTGATCGCGGCGATGGTGATGGTCATGATGTCCAGCGGGATGTTCAGCCAGCCCATCAGGCCCAGGATCATGCTGGCCGCGAACACCGTGGGCAGCACCCCGATCAGGGCCAGGCGCAGCGAGCCGAACAGCATCCACAGCATGAGCGCGATGGCGATGAAGACGGCAGACAGGGTCAGGATCTGGGATTCGAACAGGCTCTGCAGCACGTTGTTGTAGAGCACCAGGGCGCCGGCCAGATGCACCTGCTCCGGCTGCAGCTCGAACTGCGTGATCAGATCGCTGCGGATCTTCTTCAGCAGGGCATCGCGGCGCAGGTTCGCATCCGAGTCGATCACCCGGATGGAGAAGCGCAGCTGGTTGCCATCCTCCGACATGTAGGGGTCGAACAGCTGTTCCTTGATCGCCGGCGGCAGGCGGCCGTGCATGATCGCCAGGGTGAAATTGTCCGGCGCCTCGTCCTTGTTCAGCATGGTGATCATGTCCATGGTCGAGGCCATGGACAGCACCTTGCCGGTCTCGGGCAGGGATTCCAGATAGTCGTGGATGCGCTTCACCTTCTCCAGCGCGAACACGTTGTACCAGTAGCTGGAACCGGACAGGCCGGCGTCCTCGCTGAAGTCATCCAGGAAGTCGTCGGCGAAGTCGTCCTGCTGCTCGAAGTGGGAGGCCGGCGCATCAAGGATGATGTCCAGCGGAGTGGTGCCGCCCAGCTTCTTGTCGATCAGCACCATGCCCTGGTAGATCTCGGTGCTGTCCTTGAAGTAGTCGATGAAGCGGTTTTCCACCCCGATGCGGGTCACGCCGATGGCGGCCGCAACGGCCAGGCTGGCGAAGCCGATCAACACCAGCGGGCCATGCTGCTGCACCGCGCCGGCCAGCCCCTGGGTGATGCGGGCGCTGACGTCCACCGTGCTGGCACCGGCGCCGCGCGGCTGCATGCGGCCGAGTACCCAGGGAAAGACGATGAAGGTGAGGGCGAAGGCCAGGGCCACGCTGCACAGCATCATCTGGCCGAAGTCGATCACCGGGCGGATGTCGGCGATGACCAGCGAGCCGAAGGAGACGATGGTGGTGGCGGTGGTGAACACCGATGGCGCGAACTTGCTGCGCACCGTTTCACGCACCAGCGCGGCCTGGTCCCAGTCCGGCTGGGTGGCCTGCAGTTCGCGATAGCGCACCACCAGATGCACCACCAGGGACAGGGTGATGATCAGGGTCAGCGAGGTGAAGTTGGAGGAGACCACGGTCACCGGCCACTGCATCAGGCCGAGCAGGCCGACCATGGACAGGCTGACGATCAGGCAGATGCCGGCCGGAATCGCCACCCAGCGCGGCTGGCGGAAGGCGAAGGCCAGCAGCAGGAGCAGGAAGCCGCCCACCAGCAGGCTGAACAGGCGGATGTCGCTGCGCACGAAATCGATCATGTCGGAGGCGATCATCGGCACGCCGCCGAGCACGATGTCGGCGTGCTGCTCATGCCGGGCCAGCACCGCACGGATATCCGCGATGGTCTGTTGCTGGGCCGCCTGGCGCTGGCCGCTGATCCGGCTGTAGGCTGCGCTGACCTGCTCCAGTTCGGCCTCCTCACCGGCGCTCAGGGCGCCGTCCAGGGCCTTCAGGCGCAGGTCCTCGCGCCGCTGCAGCAGGGCCTGGGCTTCCGGGTCGCCGGCCAGGGTGACCAGCATGGCGGTGGTCTCGCCGGCCGGGTCGGTGAGCAGATTGCGGTAGATCGGGCTGGTCGCGAACTCGCGCCGGGCCAGTTCGCGGTCGACCTCCGCATCGAGCAGGGTGTGCACCCCGTCCTGCACCTGGGACAGGCTCTGGCGCGGGCTGTCGATCAGCGGCACGTCGAGCAGGCTGGTCACCGAGGCCACCGGCGCCAGCGCCTCCAGGTCATCGCGCAGGGCCTTGATCCGCTGCAGCACCGGGTCGCTGAACAGATCGCCCTGCGGGGTGACCGCCACGATCACGAACTCGGACTCGCCGTAGCGCTGCGAGATTTCCCGGTAGTAACGCAGGTCGGCGTCATTCTCCAGGATCAGCGAATCGGCCGAAGCGTCCAGGCGGAAATCCTGGGCGAACCAGGCCGCCGCGGTGGCCAGGGCGATCAGCAGCAGCGCGGCCGGCCAGGCCCGCTGCAGGGTGAGGGCGAAGTACAGCCGGGTCAGATTGTCGCGCATCCGGGCGCTCCTAGGCGTGGGCGGGGGCGGGGTCCTCTGCGGCCTGGCTGTGCCGGGCGCCGTGGTCGCGGCCGATGAACAGATAGGCTGCCGGCACCACATACAGGGTGAACAGGGTGCCGATGGTCATGCCGGCGGCAATGATCATGCCCATGGAGAAGCGGGCGGCGGCGCCCGGGCCATCCGCGATCAGCAGCGGGAACATGGCCACCACCAGGGCGGCGGTGGTCATCAGCACCGGACGCATGCGGATGGAAGCCGCTTCCTCGATGGCCTCCCGCTTGCTCAGGCCCTGCTCCTGCAGCTTGTTGGCGAACTCCACGATCAGGATGCCGTGCTTGGAGATGACCCCGATCAGGGTGACCAGGCCGACCTGGGTGTAGATGTTCAGGGTCATGCCCGGGAACTGAGTCAGTCCCATGCCGTTGGTCATGCCGAAGATGTTCAGGAACAGCAGCGCGCCGCAGATCGACATGGGCACGGTGACCAGCATGATCAGCGGGTCGCGCCAGGACTCGAACTGCGCCGCCAGCACCAGATAGATGATGACCAGGGCGAAGCCGAAGGTGGCCAGCAGGGCGGAACCTTCCTGCTTGAACTGGCGGGACGGCCCGGCATAGTCGACCTGGAAATGCGCCGGCAGCACCTGGGCGGCGATGTCGTCCAGGATCTGCAGGGCCTCGCCCTGGGGCACGCCCGGGCGCGGCACCCCGATGAGGATGTTGGAGTTCAACTGCTGGGCGTGCTCGATGCTGCGTGGCGCCGCACGCTCGCTGATGCTGACCACCGAGGACAGCAGCACCAGATCGCCGTCATTGGTGCGGGTGTAGTAGTAGTTCAGCTGTTCCGGATTGATCCGCGCCCAGCGCTGCAGCTGTGGAATGATCTTGTAGGAGCGGCCCTCGTAGGCGAAGCGGCCGACCTCGCCGCTGGCCAGCAGCGCCGACAGATCGGCGGACAGCTGGCGCATGTCGATGCCGAGCAGGGCGGCCTTGTCGCGGTCGATGTCGATCACCGCCTCGGGCCGGTCGATGCGCAGGCGCGGGGCCAGGAAGATGAACTTGTTCGAGGTCATGGCCCGGCCGATGACTTCGTTGCCCATCTCGTAGAGGTCTTCCGGCGAGGCCGTGGACTTGAGCACGAATTCCACCGGATAGCCCTGGCCGGGGGTGGGCAAGGCGGGCGGCAGGATCACCGCCGGGCGGATGCCACCGATCTTCTTCAGCTCGGGGGTGACCTCGTCGATCACCTGCTGGGTGGTCTTCTCGCGTTCGCCCCAGGGCGACATGATCATGCCCATGAAGCCCGTGTTGGTGCTGCCACCCTGGTTCGAGGCGAAGGTGAACAGGTGCTCGATCTGCGGGTGGGCCAGCGCGGTTTTCTGCGCCTCCTCGAAGTAGTGGTCGAGGTACTCGCGGGTGGAGTAGCCATCGGTCTCGTTGATCGAGAAGGCGAAGCCGACGTCCTCGGCCGGGGCCAGCTCACCCGGCGAGGCCAGGTAGAGAAAGCCGCAGGACACGAAGACGATGGTGCCGAACACGGCGATCACCCAGGGCGTGTTCAGGGCGCCATGCAGGCGGCCCTTGTAGGCCATGCGCCAGGTGTCGAAATGCTCGTCCAGCCAGGCCGCCAGACCACCTTCGGCTTCCGCGCCATGCGTGGGCTTGAGGATGCGCGCGCACATCATCGGAGTCAGGGTCAGGGCGACGAGGCCGGAGATCAGCACCGCGCCGGCCAGGGTGAAGGCGAACTCGGTGAACAGCTTGCCGGTGATGCCGGTAAGGAAGCCGATCGGGGCGTAGACCGCCATCAGGGTCAGGGTCATCGCGATGACCGGGCCGACCAGCTCGCGCGCGCCCTGGATCGCCGCATCATGGGGTTTCATGCCCTCCTCGATGTGGCGGTGGATGTTCTCCAGCACGATGATGGCATCGTCCACCACCATGCCGATGGCCAGCACCATGGCCAGCAGGGTCAGCAGATTGATGGTGAAGCCCATCAGGAACATCAGAAACAGGGCGCCGACCAGGGACAGGGGCACGGTCACCGCGGGGATCAGCGAGCTGCGCACCGAGCCCAGGAACAGGAAGATGACCACGATGACGATGGCAACCGCTTCCAGCAGGGTGGAGCGCACCTCGGCGATGGCGTCGCGGATGTAGATCGTGCTGTCATAGCCGATCTGGCCTTCCAGGCCTTCCGGCAGCGCGGCCAGAATCGATGGCCAGATCGCATTCACCTCGTCGATCACCTCCAGCACATTGGCTTCGGGGCGCACCTCGATGCCGATGAAGGTGGCCGGGTCGCCATCCCATCCGGCGCCGTAGTCGTAGGTTTCCGAGCCCAGTTCGACCCGGGCCACGTCGCCGAGTCGGACCACGCTCTCGCCGTCGCTGCGGATCACCAGCTGGCGGAACTCGTCCTCGCTGCGCAGATCGGTGTTGGCCTTCAGGCCGATGCGCACATAGGCGCCTTTGGTTTCGCCCACGGCGGACAGCACGTTCTGTTCGCGCACCCGGGCCAGCACCTCGGAGGCGGTCACGTTGTGGGCCACCAGCCGGTCCGGGCGCAGCCACAGGCGCATGGCGTAGGTCCGGGCGCCCAGGATGCGGGCCTTCTCGACCCCGGCGATGGAGGACAGCTGCGGTTCGATCACACGCACGAGATAGTCGGTGATCTGCGCCTCGTTCAGCACCTCCGAATAGAAGGACAGGTACATGGCCGCGGTGCCGCCGCCTTCCGCGATGGCGATGACCGGGTCTTCCGAGCCTTCGGGCAACTGGTTGCGCAGGGCATTGACCTTGGCCGAAATCTCGGTCATGGCCTCGTTCGGGTCCTTGTCCAGGCGCAGGTTGGCGGTGATCGTGGCCGTGCCCTGGCCGGTGCTGGAGGTCAGGAAGTCGATGCCGTCGGCGGTCGCGATCTCCCGTTCCAGCGGGGTGGTGACGAAGCCCTGGGTGAGTTCCGCATCGGCGCCCGGGTAGGCGACCGACACATTGATCTGCGCGTTCTGCAGTTCCGGGAACTCGCGCACGGTGAGGTCCATGCCGGCCCGGGCGCCGAGCAGCAGGATGACCAGGCTGACCACCGAGGCCAGCACCGGTCTTTGGATGAAGATGTCGGTGAATTTCATCAGCTGTCCGCCACGCTCGGATCGATCTGCGGGTCGATCGGTTTCGAGTCGTCAATGATGACCGGTGCGCCGTTGCGCAGCTTGAGCAGGCCGCCGGCGGCGACCTGATCACCCGGCTCAAGGCCTTCCAGGACCTGGACGAAGTCGCCCCGGGCCTGGCCGATACGGATGAAGCGTTGGCGGGCCACGAGCTGATCCGGTGCCTCTTCGGAGGGCTGAATTAGGAAGACCGAGCGGCCGTAGGAGTCGTAGCTGATGGCGGTGCGCGGAATCGCGACCACGTCCAGGGTGCCGGGGCGCTGGATCGATACCCGGCCGAACATGCCGGCGCGCAGCTTGCCGTCCGGGTTGGCGACGCGTCCGCGCAGGCGGAAGTTGCGGGTGGCCGCTTCGATGCGCGGCTCGATCACGCTGATCTCGCCGGGAAACTGCTGACCGGGCCAGGCGTCGACCGTGACCACGATCGGCAGGCCAGTTTCCACCAGCGACAGCTGGGCTTCGGGCAGGGCGAACTCGATCTCCATCGGATCCAGGGCCTGCAGGCCCACGATGGGCGTGCCCTTGCTGACGAACTGACCGACATTGACCTGGCGGATGCCGAGCCGGCCGGCGAAGGGGGCGCGGATTTCCTTCTGCGCCAGGCGGGCGGACTGGGCATCGGCGGCAGCCCGCGCCGCAGCGGCCTCGGCCCGGGCCTGATCGTATTCGGCCTTGGACAGGGCCTTGCGCTGGTACAGGTCATCCGCCCGCCGCGCATTGATCGCGGCGATCTCGGCCTGGGCCTGCAGCCGTTTGAGTTCGGCGCGCTCGGTGGCGGCATCCAGGGTGAGCAGCAGGGTGCCGGCCTCGACCATGCCGCCGGGGCTGAAGTGAATGGCTTCGACGATGCCTTCGGCCTGGGTGGTGATGTTGGTGCCCTGCACCGGCACCAGCGAGCCGACCGAGGGCAGGTCCTGCGACCACTGCATCGGCTGGGCCACCGCGCTGAGGATGCTGACCGGCGGGGTCGGCATGTTGTTGAAATAGGCTTCCATGCCTTTCTTGCCCATGTACTTCATGAAGAAGACGCCGCCAAAGACCACGAAGCAGGCCAGCAGCATGATGAGCATGCGTTTTTTCGTCATTGATACGATCCCACAGCAGATTGTCCCCCGGGTTCGAACAGGCCTCATGCCGTCCGAGCGAAGCGCGCATTATCCGGCCTGAACGTGACAGATACCAGTCGGTCGGTATCCTGCCGAATGCGCATTCCAGGGAATGATTCAGCTTTGAACAATGCAGCAGGAACCCCGCCGCCTCCCCCTGGCCGGGATATGACCCGATCGGCGGCAATGAGTTCGCCGGGCCGGGATCAGGCCAGCGTGATCACGCTGTTCAGCAGCATGCGCACCAGCATGGTCTGGCGGGTCACCCCGGTCTTGCCGAAGATGGAGCGCAGGTGGGTGCGGGCGGTGTTGCGGCGCACGTTGAGCTTCTCGGCCGCCTCATCCAGGGTGTTGCCCTCGGCCAGGAGTATGGCGAGGGCGGCTTCCATGCGGGTGAGGCCGAACACCCGGCGCACGACTTCCTGGGAAGGCTGGGCGGAGGCGCCATCCGGGTCGCGCAGGAACACCGCGGCCGCCGGTCGCTGCTTGGACTCGGAATATTCGGCAAAGGGAATGGCGCGGACCACGATGCCGATCTGGCCGCGCCCGGAGGGCCGGGTGATGGACATGGCCTGGGCCAGTCCCGGCGCCTCGTCGCGATCGCTGCCGCTGATCGCCTCGCTGATCAGCTTCTGCAGTTCCTGATTCTCGCTGCGGCTGGAGGCTGCCAGGCCCTTGCCGCTGCGGCTGATGCCGTCCTTCTCGCCGAGGATGCGCTGGGCCTCGTCGTTGAGATCGATGATGCTGCCTTCGTGGCTGAAGTGGATGATGCCCAGCAGCAGGCGATTGATGGTGCCGGAATACAGCTGTCGCTGGCACTCCAGGGTGTCCAGACGGGCGTGCAGGCGAATCGAGCGCTCCAGGTGCGGCAGCAGAACGCGGCAGATCATCTTGTCCTGTTCCGAGAAGGCTTCCGCCTCCTGGCTGCGGGTCGCCCGCAGGCGGCATTCGATGCCGTCCTTGGTCGTGATGTCGGCGCCCAGCAGGTGCCCGATGTCCAGCGGCTTGAGGTACTCGCGATACATCGCGCTCTTGTGCCACTGGGCCTTGCCCATCAGTTCCTCGGCGCTGATCACCTCGCCCGGCGGCAGGCCGACAAAGGGGTCCACGGCAAAGAAGCGGGTCTCGTAGGATTCGGTGGCG
The DNA here is from genome assembly GCA_041625325.1 of Oceanococcus sp. GTDB lineage: Bacteria > Pseudomonadota > Gammaproteobacteria > Nevskiales > Oceanococcaceae > Oceanococcus. Next base: position 8,876 of record JBFJTN010000047.1, read on the forward strand.
CGATCATCCACCTCGCCGGTGTTGATCATCACCCCGGTGGATTCAGCCGACGGCGGGCGCAGCATCAGGGTGACATGGGCAGCCGCGAGGGTTTCGCGCATCAGTTCCAGGGCGCTGGACCAGGGCGGTGATTCGTTGACCCCCTCGTAGATGGCCGCCAGCAACTGATCCAGCCGGGCCTGGCCCAGCGGGTATTCATCGTCGCTCAGCTCCAGCGCATCAAAGCTGGAACGTCGGGACTGAAAGGCCTGTGCGGATGCCAAGGTCTGCATGGGTCAGCGGCGGGTCGCTCCGGGTCGGCGACGGAATGTCATCGTCATGGTCTGCCTGTCCTGTCGCCCCCGCACCTCGGGGGATGTCGTCCAGTCGGGTGATTCTACGCACACAAGACGGTCACAGACTAGCTGACTCGACTTGGTGCAGGGTGGGGCAGGCATGCTCAGTGAAGAGACGATGCGCGCGGCGATGCAGGAATACATCGACGCCTTCAACCGGGATGATGTGGACGCGATCATCGCCCTCTATGCGGAGGATGCCACGGTGGAGGATCCGGTGGGCAGCGAGCCGAAGCGCGGCATCGCGGCGATCAGCGAGTTCTATCACATGGCCATCCGGACCGGCGCGAAGCTGAGCCTGTCGGCGCCGATCCGCTGCTCGCATGGCAATGCCGCGGCGATGGCCTTCGAAGTCCGGCTGCGGCTCGAGCAGGGCCCGGCCCTGATCCGGGTGATCGACGTCATGACATTCAACGAGGCCGGGCGCTTCGCCTCGATGCAGGCCTACTGGGGGCCCTCCGACCTGCTCCCGGGCTGAGCCGCGTTATACTCCGCCCGGGGCAAGGTATCGAGGGGGCGGCATGGAGCTGCTGGTGCTGTTGGTGGTCGTGGCGGGCCTGTTCATCTACTGGAAAGGACATGCGCGGCCGCGGCCGCAGCAATACAAGGTGGGGGAGCATCGTTCGGCGCGGCGGCAGGCCAGTTCCGCGGCACAGCCCTACGCGGCCGTGTCCATTGCGCCCTGTGCCAATGCCTGCATGGCGGCCTGGGAAATCCAGGGGCAGCGGTTCTTGATTCGCAAGGCCCCCCGCCTGCCGCTGCCGGACTGCGATGCGCCCAGCTGCAGCTGCGAATTCCAGGCCTATGATGATCGCCGCACGCCGGGTGATCGGCGCAGCCGGATGAGCGCCCTGGATCAGGAATTCGCGCAGAAGGCCTTTCCCGAGCGCAACAAGGGAAGGCGGCGCACGGATCGTTGAGGCGCAGGCGGTCGCCGCCCGCCGGCATGGGAGGAACAGTGTCCGTGGATGAACAGAAGGCCCGGCGCCTGGTGCGCGTCACGCTGGGCCTGAGCTGCCCCTTCAACCTGCTGGCGGCCGGGCTGGTTCTGCTGCCGGCCTCGGCGCCGGGGGCCTGGCTGGGCCTGCCGCCCGACGTGCCTCTGCTGTACGCGGCGCTGGCCGCCTATCTGATCGCCGCCTTCGGCCTGCTCTACGCCTGGATGGCCAGCCGGCCGTGGCCAGACCGTTCCCTGCTGGCCTTTGCCAGCCTGGCCAAGGCCGGGGTTTTCGTGCTCGCGCTGGGCCTGTGGCTGGGCGGGGCGGCCCCGCCAGCCTGCCTGCTCGGGGCCAGCGGCGATCTCGGGCTGGCGGCCTTGTGGAGCTGGTGGCTGTTGCGCAGCTCAGGCTCCGCGCCGGCATAATGAGGGTCCGAGGCCGGCGTGCGACCGGCCCTGAGGCCAGGAGGGTGTGCGATGCGAAATTCAAGCGGAATGATGGTGCTGCTGATCGGCAGCCTGTGTCTGGGGGGAGCGGCGCTGGCCGGCCCGAAAGACAAGGGCGAGCTGCCGCCCGGCCTGCAGAAGAAGGTGCAGCGTGGCGGTGAGCTGCCGCCGGGCTGGAAGGACAAGCTGCAGATCGGTCAGCCCCTGGATCGCGATCTGTTCGAGCGCCACGGGGTGATCCTGCGCCCGGTCAATGAGGCCGGCATCATCGAGGTCCGGGTCGACGATGAGGTGCTGCATCTGCTGCATCACAGCCTGGAGATCGTCGATATCCTGTCGCGCTGACGAATTTCTGTTCGTCTACGGCAGCCTGCGTTCCGCTGCCCGGCTTCATCCGATGCGCCGGCAGCTGCAGCGCCGGGCCCGTTGCCTGGGGCCGGCCAGTCTGGCCGGGCGCCTCTATGGCCGCGGGCCCTATCCGGCGGCACTGCCGGCCGTCGAAGCTGGCGAACGGCTGCGGGGTGAGCTCTGGCAGATCCGTGATCGCCGGCTCTGGCAGCGGCTGGATCGATACGAGGGCTGCGCCGCGGATTCGCCCCGGCCCCATCCCTATCAGCGCGAGCGCGCCCTGGTCACCGGGCCACGGCAGCTGTGCGTCATGGCCTGGGTCTACTGGTACCGGCGGCCGGTACGCGGCCTTCGGCGCATCCTGTCCGGTGATGCCCTGGCCGGGGTCTAACGGCATCACGATTGCATCCTTCGGGCATGCACAGGCATCCCGACAGGTCCGCGCCAAGCCCTGATGGCCTCCCGCGCCGCGGCTCGCGGCGGCCGCGACTTCAGATTTCCCCGGGCGGGCCGATGTCCCTCACAAGCAACAGGCCAGCATCTGGCGCATTCAGGGGTTGAGGTGGACAAGCTCACCGTTACCGGCATCACATTCGCGCTGGCCGCCATACTCGGCGGCAGCGTGCTCAAGGGCAGCGGCGTCCAGGCTCTTCTGTCGCCTGCGGCCTTCATGATCGTGGTGGTGGGGACGGTGGCCGCGATCATGATCCACACGCCGCCGGCGACGATGCGACGGGCGATGCAGATCTTCAAGTGGTGCCTCAAGCCGCCGCCGCGCAATCTGCCCGGCCTGATCCAGAACATCGTGCAGTGGAGCCACAGCGCCCGACAGAAAGGCCTGCTGGCCCTGGAACCGATGATCGAGAAGCAGGGCGACCCCTTCGTGCGCAAGGGGCTGCAGATGCTGGTCGACGGCGCGGAGCCGGAAGTGATCCGCAGCGTGCTGGAGGTCGAACTGTCGACCAGGGAACACAGCGATATCGCGGCGGCGAAAGTTTTCGAGGGCATGGGCATCTACGCGCCGACCCTGGGCATCATCGGCGCGGTGATGGGCCTGATGGCGGTGATGCAGAATCTGGCGGACCCGTCCAAGTTGGGCCCCGGCATTGCCGCCGCCTTCGTGGCGACCATCTATGGCATCGCCTCGGCCAACCTGTTCTTCCTGCCGGTGGCGGCCAAGCTGAAGAGCGCCATTGCGCTGGAAGTGCAGTCGCGGGAGATGCTGATCGAAGGGCTGATTGCGATTGCCGAGGGCGAAAACCCCCGCAACATCGAGGCCAAGTTGCAGGGGTTCGTGCACTGATGGCCCGTCGGAAGCGGCACGAGGATCACCTCAACCATGAAGCCTGGGCCATTCCCTACGGTGATCTGATCACCTTGCTGCTCGCATTCTTCGTGGTGATGTATGCCATCTCGACGGTGAACGAGGGCAAGTACCGGGTCCTGTCCGATTCCCTCTCACTCGCCTTCAAGGGGCCTGCCCGCACGCTGAGCCCGGTCCGGACCGAAGTGGCGCCGGCGGCGGAAGGCCGTCCGGAACTGACCATCGACATCCGCCCCCGACTGCGTCTGCCTGACCCCGTGCAGCGTCGCAAGCTGCTGGCCCTGGAGGCGGAGAATGCCGTCGTGCTGGGGGATGTGAGCCAGGCCCTGCAGGGCCTGGTGGACGAGGGCAAGGCGCAGATCAGCCTGGTCGAGGATGGCATCGAGATCGCGGTGGGCAGTGATTTCCTGTTCGCCAGCGGGTCCGCCCGGGTGGAAGCCGCCGCCGATGCGATCCTGCGCCAGATCGCGGCCTCGCTGGCCTCGCTAGAGCATGGCATCCGGGTCGAAGGCCATACCGACAACGTGCCGATCCGCACCGCACAGTTTCCGTCGAACTGGGAATTGTCCGCCGCGCGGGCCGCCTGGATCGTGCGGCGCATGGCGGAAAGCGGCGTCCGGCCGGAACGCCTGACCATGCAGGGATTCGGCGAATACCGCCCGGCGGTCAGCAACGCCACCCCGGAAGGGCGCAGAACCAATCGCCGGGTGGCCATCGTGGTTGACACCCGCAGCAGCATCGAAGCGGCGTACAGCGGGCAGCCGCCCGTGGCCCGAAACCTGCAGGAGCCGCGACATGAACGAACTGATCTTTCCCGCGGCGGATCCGCCGGAGCGTCCCGAGAGGGCTGAGCCCAGCTCGCGCTTCGTCTGCTTCGTGCTCGCCGGCCAGAGCTACGGTATCGGCGTCGATCAGGTGCGCGAGGTGCTGCGCATGACCGACATCGCCTCGGTTCCCGGCGCGCCCGCGGCCTGCCGCGGCGTCATCAACCTGCGCGGTCAGATCGTCTCCGTGCTGGACCTGCGACGGATGCTGGGTCTGAAGCCGGCGCAGGAGACCCCGCAAAGCCGACTGCTCGTGGTCGATCATCCTGAAGGCGCGCTGGCGCTACAGGTCGACCGGGTCATGGATCTGTTCACCGTGGCCGATGCGCTCATCGAGCCCACGCCGGCCGTCAACGCCGGGCCGGTGCCGGTCAGCGGCATCGTCAGCCGACCGTCGGGTCCCCTGTTTCTGCTTGATCCCGGGCAGCTGATCACCAAGACCACAACGCAGGTGGCTGCATGATCATGATCGATCCCCATATCCTCGGCATCTTCGCCGTCGTCGCCGCACTGAGCCTGGGCCTGGCCCGCCTGCTCAAGCGACATCGGCAGCATTCCCGGCGCGAGGGCGAGATACAGCAGCGCCTCAAGGCCCGCCGGGAGGCCCAGGCCGAATTCGCCATGGCCACGGAAAAGGCCATGCTGGACCTGAAATCCAGCGTCGAGGGTCTGGCCACCTGTCTGGCCAATCTGGAACTGCGCCTGCGCACGGTCGATGCGCGCCAGCGCAAGCTGGACGAACAGTCCGCCCAACTGCTGCGCCGGCGGGGTTTTGACGAGGCCGTGACGCTGGTGCGTGACGGAAAATCGACGGACGAGATCGCCAGCCGCTGTGGCATGCCGCTGGCGGAAGTCGAACTGCTGCAACGCGTGCAGCGACGCAGCCTGGGCCACTAGGTCGCCGCCATGGATGCCGCCGCCGTCGTGCAGGACAACACTTTGACGCTGGGTCCGAACCTGGATATCGCCCATGCCGGCGAGATTCGGACGGCATTGCAGCAGTTGCTGCAACAGGAGGGCGCCCTGTGCCTGGATGCCGGGGATGTGGCCCGCTGCGATGCGGCCGGCCTGCAGCTGCTGCTGGCGTTCACCCGGCATTGTCGGTCGCAGGGGCGTGAGTTGCGCTGGAACAGGGCGTCCGATCTGCTGTGTCAGGATGTCGCTGGCCTGGGACTTGCAAGCGAGCTGGCAATCAACCCGCAAGCGCAAGGGGGCACACAGTGACAAGCATTCTGGCCGTGGACGATTCGCCGTCGATGCGGCAGATGGTGGCCTATACATTGAAGTCCGCCGGCTTTGACGTCACCGAGGCGGAAGATGGCGCGATCGCGCTGGAAAAGGCCAAGAGTGCCAGCTTCAATCTGGTGCTGGCCGACGTGAACATGCCGAACATGGACGGCATCACCCTGGTGCGGGAACTGCGGGCGTTGCCCGAATACCGTTTCACGCCTTTGCTGATCCTGACCACCGAGGCGGGCCAGGACAAGAAACTGGAAGGCAAGCAGGCCGGGGCGACCGGCTGGCTGGTCAAGCCTTTCAACCCTGAACAACTGGTGGCCACTGTACAGCGCGTGCTGAGCTGATCGGTCCACAGAGCGGGGGCAACGTGAGTATCGATCTGGAACGATTTCACCAGACCTTCTTCGAGGAAAGCTTCGAGGGTCTGCAGGCCATGGAGGCCGCGCTGCTGGGCCTGGACCCGGGCGCGCCCGATGCCGAAACCATCAACACCATCTTCCGGGCGGCGCATTCCATCAAGGGCGGTGCCGGCACGTTTGGCTTTTCGGCCATCGCCGAGTTCACCCACGTGCTGGAAACCCTGCTGGACGAGGTGCGCTCGGGAGAGCGTGATCCCAGCCAGGAGCTGATCGATCTGGTGCTGCGCTCGGTCGACGTGCTGCGCGACATGCTCGAGGCCGCGCGCGACGGTCAGACCGTATCCAGCGCCGGGCCGGTGCATGATGCACTGCAGGCCATGCTGCTGGGCGATTCCGGCCCGGCCGAGGAGGCTGCGCCGGCGGCTGCGGAGGCGTCGCTGCCGGCAGATGGCCGGGCCTGCTGGCATATCGACTTCCGGCCCAAGCCGGACATGATGCTCTACGGCAACGATCCGCTGCGCATCCTCAAGGAACTGGGCCGGCTGGGCGAGACCCGGGTAAGGCTGCTCAGCGATGGCCTGCCCGGTTTTGCCGAGCTCGACCCGGAGAAGTGCCATCTGGCCTGGCAGGTGGAGCTGAGCACCGACGCTGCCGAGCACGAGATTCGCGATCTGTTTGCCTGGGTCGAGGATGACTGCGACCTCATCATCAGGCGACAGGGGCAGGCCGCGGAGCCTTCGCCCGCGGTCGTGGCGGACGAGCCGGGCGCTGCTGCGGCGCGCGATCAGGCCGCCGCACTCCCGCCGCAGGCGGCCGCCCCCGGCGCACAGGCCGCGGCAGCCCCGCAGGCAGAGACGCCCAAAGCTGCGGCGTCGCCGGCACGCAGCCCCGCCCGTGAAAGCAGTTCCGTGCGGGTGGCAGTGGAAAAGATCGACACCCTGATCAACCTGGTGGGCGAGCTGGTCATCACCCAGTCCATGCTGGAGCAGACCGCCGCCGGCCTTGATCCGGTGATCAACGAGAAGCTGCTCAACGGTCTGGCCGAGCTGGACCGCAACACCCGCCACCTGCAGGAAGCGGTCATGTCCACCCGGATGCTGCCGGTGGATTTCGTGTTCAGCCGCTTCCCCCGGGTGGTCCGCGACACCGCGACCCGGCTGGGCAAGAAGGTGAACCTGGAAATGTCCGGCGAAGGGGCCGAGCTGGACAAGAGCCTGATCGAGAAGATCACCGACCCGCTCAATCACATCGTGCGCAATGCGATCGATCATGGCATCGAGTCGGCGGCCGACCGCAAGGCCTCCGGCAAGCCGCAGACCGCCACCATCCGGCTCAGCGCCTGGCACCAGGGCGGTTACATCGCCATCCAGGTCAGCGACGATGGCCGTGGCCTGAATCGGGAAAAGATCCTGCACAAGGCCCGCGAGGCGGGCATGAACGTGTCCGATGCGATGCCGGATGCCGAAGTCTGGCCGCTGATTTTCGCGCCCGGTCTGTCCACTGCCGCCGAAGTCACCGATATCTCGGGCCGCGGGGTGGGCATGGATGTGGTGCGCAAGAACATCCAGTCGCTGGGCGGCAACGTGGATATCGAGTCGGTGGCCGGCGAGGGCACCAAGGTGACCATCCGCCTGCCGCTGACCCTGGCCATCCTGGACGGCATGTCCGTGCGGGTGGACGAGGAGATCTACATCCTGCCGCTGTCCAGCGTGATCGAGTCACTGCAGCCGGGCAGCCGGGAGCTGAAGTCCATGGCCGGCGAAACCTGCGTGCTGCGGGTGCGCGGCGAGTTCCTGCCCCTGCTCTCGGTGCGCCGCTTCTTCGGCCTGCCGGACAGCGGTGTGCCGCTTGAGGAGTCGATCATCGTCATCGTCGAGGCCGAGGGGCGCCAGGTGGCGCTGATCGTCGACGAACTGGTCGGCCAGCAGCAGGTGGTGATCAAGTCCCTGGAGCAGAACTACAAGCGGGTGGCCGGGGTGTCCGGCGCCACCATCCTGGGCGACGGTCGGGTGGCGCTGATCGTCGACGTCGGTGACCTGGTGCGGACCCGCAACCTCGCATCCGCGGCCTGAGGCCGTGCAAGGAGAAGCCAACATGAGCAGCAATGACGAAGCCGAACAGACATCCGAAGCGGTGGCCGAAGGGCCGACCCAGGAATACCTGACCTTCCGGCTCGGCGGCGAGGAATACGGCGTCGACATCCTCAAGGTGCAGGAGATCCGCAGCTACGACACGGTGACCCGTCTGCCCGAGTCGCCCGCCTATATCAAGGGCGTGATCAACCTGCGCGGCACGATCGTGCCGGTGGTGGACATGCGGCTGAAGCTGAAGCTGGGCGAGGCCCAGTACGACAAGCACACGGTGATGATCATCCTCAATGTCGGCGACAAGGTCATCGGCATGGTGGTGGATGGGGTCTCCGACGTGATCACCCTCGCGGCCTCCCAGGTGCGACCGCCACCCGAGTTCGCCGGCGTGCTGGATACCCGATACATCACGGGTCTGGGCGCGATAGAGGAACGGATGCTGATCCTGGTCGACATCGACCAGCTGATGAGCGCATCGGACATGGACATTCTCGAACAGGCCGCATAGCCGGGAGCTGGAGCAATGGAGAGAGCAATGAATACGCAAGATACGCAGGCCGGGCTCTGGGCTTTCCTGCCCACCGGCGCCGCCCTGGCCCTGGCGGTCGGCGGCGGACTTTACGGCAGTGGCCAGATGCCCCTGTCCGGCTATCTGGTCTGGTCCGCCCTGATGCTGATCGCGGCGGCCGCCGGCAGCGTCACTGCCTGGCGGGCCCTGAACGAACTCGGTCAGCGCCTGCGCAATGCCCTGGAGGCCGCGGCCAGCGCCCTGGAACAGGCCAATGCGGCCAGCGCCCGGCCGCAGATCTCCGAGGAGGAGTTCGAGAACTACCGTGGCCAGATCGATGCGATCAACCGCTCGCAGGCGGTGATCGAGTTCAACATGGACGGCACGATACGCACGGCCAATGACAACTTCCTGCATGCGGTGGGCTACAGCCTGGACGAAGTGAAAGGCCAGCACCACCGGATCTTCGTCGGTCCCGAGGAGCGGGAAGGCGAGGCCTATCGCGCCTTCTGGCAGCGTCTGGGCAGCGGCCAGTTCGATGCCGGTCAGTATCGGCGCTTCGGCAAGGGCGGCAAGGAGATCTGGATCCAGGCCACCTACAACCCGGTGCTGGACAGCAGCGGCAGGCCGGTCAAGGTGGTCAAGTACGCGATTGACGTCACCGACGAGATGCAGCGCAAGCGCAAGCTGGAAGAACGCGGCGCCCACCAGGCGCAGGAGAACCTGCGGATCAAGAATGCCCTGGATGGGGTCACCACCAATGTGATGATCGCGGACAACGAGCGCAACATCATCTACATGAACGACGCCGTGCGCGAGATGCTGCACGAGGCCGAGGCCGACATCCGCAAGGAGCTGCCGGAATTCAGGGTCGACGGACTGGACAACGCCAACATCGATGCCTTCCACAAGAACCCGGAACACCAGATCAAGATGCTGCGGGAGCTGCGCTCGGCCTACCGCACCGAAATCCGTCTGGGCGGGCGCACCTTCGGCCTGATCGCCAGCCCGGTGCTGGATGCCGATGGCAGCCGCCTGGGTACGGTGGTGGAGTGGAAGGACCGCACCGCCGAGCTGCAGATGGAGAACGAGATCAAGCAGCGCGAGGAG
>JBFJTN010000048.1:0-17985 GCA_041625325.1 Oceanococcus sp.
GCCGCCTTCATCAATGTCGGTCGTGCCGGGGATGTTGCGGTCTTCGTCAAGCTGGGAATAGGTCCCCAGCACGGTGAAATAGGTGGCGCGATCTTCATCGTCCTGCGCCAGAGCGGCACCGCTCAGCGTCGCAGCCAGCGTGCCCGCGGTGATCCATGCAATCTTGCCCATCTTTATGTCACTCCCGATTCCTGAAAGTCTTGTTCATTGTTCCCTGCGCCACGCGAGCGACAGTGCTGTGTTCCCGGACTCGCGCAGCGCTTCCCTGGGATTGCGGCATGTTACGTCCCCACTGGCACCGGAGCAACAAGCGTGGACCGCGTCGGGCTGTAGGAAAAATCTGTCTGCGATAGGCTGGCATGCTTTGATGTCAGGCGCGTGAAGCCGCCCTTCAGGAGGTGAAAACACATGTCGAATCGCAGTTTCGTGCTGCAGCAGGCGCTGAACGATTACCTGCTGGATGTCAGCCTGCGGGAGCACCCGCTGCTGCGGGCCCTGCGGGAGGAGACCGCGGCGCTGCCCATGGCGCAGATGCAGATCGCGCCGGAGCAGGGCCAGTTCATGGCCTGGCTGGCCCGGCTGGGCGGCTTTCGCCGCTGCATAGAGGTGGGGGTGTTCACCGGCTACAGCAGTCTGGCGCTGGCGCTGGCGCTGCCCGAGGACGGCCGGTTGCTGGCCTGCGATGTCAGCGAGGAGTGGACCGCGGTGGCACGTCGCTACTGGGCCCAGGCCGGGGTGGAGGCGAAGATCGAGCTGTGCCTGGCGCCGGCCGCGCAGACCCTGCAGCAGCGGCTGGATGACGGACAGGCCGGTCAGTACGATTTCGCCTTCATCGATGCGGACAAGCAGGCCTATGCCGAGTACTTCGAGCTCTGCCTGCAACTGCTGCGTCCCGGCGGGGTGATCGCGGTGGACAACACCCTGTGGTCGGGCCGGGTCGCGGACCCCTCGGATACCGAGCCGAGCACCCGCGCACTGCGGGCATTCAACCTGAAGCTCAAGGACGATGACCGCATCGATCTCAGCCTGTTGCCGCTGGCTGACGGGTTGAGCCTGTGTCGCAAGCGGCCCTGAAAAGCCTGGCCCCAGGGGAGGCCTGCCCCCAGGGGTGGCCGGCTGCCTGGCGCAGCCGGCCGCGGTTCCGAATTACCAGATCTTGACCCGTTGCTCCGGCGGCAGGTACATGGCATTGCCCGGCTTCACGTCGAAGGCCTCATAGAATTCCGGCACATTCGATACGATGCCGTTGCAGCGGTACTCGCCGGGGGAGTGGGGGTCGGTCTTCAGGCGATTGATCAGGGCTTCCTCCCGATACAGACGGCGCCAGATCTGGGCCCAGCCGATGAGCAGGCGCTGCATGCCGGTGTAGCCGTCCAGTTCGGGCGCGGCCTGACCATCGAGTGACAGGCGATAGGCCTTGGCCGCGATGGACAGACCGCCCAGGTCCCCGATGTTCTCGCCAATGGTCAGCTCGCCGTTGATGTGATAGCCGGGCAGGGGCTCGTAGCCGGCGTACTGCTGGATCAGCTGGCCGGTGCGCTGCTCGAAGCGGGCGCGGTCCTCGTCGGTCCACCAGTTGCGCAGGCGCCCGTCGCCATCGTATCGGCTGCCCTGGTCATCAAAGCCATGGCCGATCTCGTGGCCGATCACCGCGCCGATGCCGCCGTAGTTCACCGCGTCATCCGCCTGGGGGTTGAAGAAGGGCGGCTGCAGGATGGCGGCGGGGAACACGATTTCGTTGGCCGTCGGGTTGTAGTAGGCATTGACGGTCTGCGGCGTCATGTGCCACTCGTGCGGATCAATCGGTCCGCCCAGCTTGGCCAGGGCGAGTTGCAGCTGGTGCTGGCGCGCGCGGCGCACATTGCCGGCCAGATCGTCCGCCGCGATGCGCAGCGCGGAATAGTCGCGCCAGCGGTCCGGATAGCCGATCTTGGGCCGGAAGGCGGCGAGCTTTTCCAGGGCCTTGTCTTTGGTCTCGGGGCTCATCCATTCCAGTTCCTGGATGCTCAGCCGATAGGCCCGGATCAGATTGTCGACCAGGATCTGCATGCGCGCCTTGGACTCCGGCGCGAAGTGCCGCTCGACGTAGAGCTGTCCCAGCAACTCGCCCAGGCTGTCCTCGACCGCGTCCACCCCGCGTTTCCAGCGGGGCTTGTTCTCGGCGATGCCCAGCAGGCTGCGGCCGTGAAAATCGAAATGCCGGTCGACGAAGGCCTGGCTCAGCACCGGCGCATAGCTGTCGATCAGGCGCAGACGGAAGTACTCACGCCAGACATCGATGCCGAATTCGCCGATGATGCGACCGATGGCCTCGAAGTAGCTGGGCTGGGACAGGACCAGCGCGTCGATGGAGTGCACCCCGGCGGCGCGCAGGTAGCTGGCCATGTCGAACTGCGGCGTGCTGTCATTGATCTGCGCCAGCGGGCGCCGGTTGTAGGTCTTCTCCGCATCGCGGCTGGCGACCTTGGTCCAGTGAGCGGTGGCCAGCGCGGTTTCCAGCTTGAGGATCTGACGGGCGTAGCCGGCGGCATCCACCGTGCCGGCCATCTGCAGCAGGTCGCGCACGTAGTCGCGGTAGGCGCGACGCAGGCTGGCGAACTTCTTGTCGTCGGCGAGGTAGTACTCGCGATCGGGCAGGCCCAGGCCGGACTGGTAGAGATAGACAATGTAGGCATCCGGCGCTCCGGCATCGCGGCCGATCCAGCCGCCGATGAGGCTGTCCACGCCGATGCGTTGCAGCATGGCCATCAGGGCCGGAATCTGCCCGGCGTCGGCCAGCCGCTCGATCTGCAGCAGATCCGCCTGCAGCGGTTCCAGGCCCCGCCGGTTGACCGTGGCCTCGTCCATGAAGCTGGCGTACATGTCGCCGATCTTCTGCGGCAGGCTGCCCTGCGGCGCCTGCGCGGCCGCGGATTCCTGGATCAGGGCCTGCAGCTTCTTCTGGGTGTCATCGGCAATGGCGGAGAAGGCGCTGTAGTTGGACTTGTCCGCCGGGATGTCCGTGCTGGCCAGCCATTTGCCGTTGACGTGGCGGTAGAAGTCATCGCCGGGGGCGATCGAGGGGTCGAAATACTGCTTGTCCACACCGGACAGCGGGGCGGCGCCAGCCGCGGTGATGGTCAGGCCCAGTACGGCAGCCGCCAGAAGTCTCCTCATGATGCGATTTCCAGGGTCGAAACGGACAGCGGCGCAGTATAGTACATGCGCGTCAAATGCTGCCCGGCGTCAGCCCGGACACGCGCATCGGCCGGCGGCGGTGTCAGAGGCCGGCGATGTCCTCGAGTTCGCCCAGGGCATCGTCCAGGTAGTCCAGCAGGCGCTGCACGCTGGGCAGGGACTTGCGGCAGGCGGTGATCCCGAACTCCATGGAATCGCCATAACTCAGCATGGTGATGTTCAGGGCCTGGCCATCCAGCATCAGCGAGGCGGGATAGACCCCGGTCATCCGGCAGCCGTTCCAGTACAGCGGCTCACGCGGCCCCGGCACATTGGAGATGGTGATGTTGTACATGGGCCGGCGGTCGCCCTTGAAGCCGAGCAGCTGGCCCAGGATCATCGGACCGGTCAGCAGCAGGGCGTAGTTGATGATCTGTTCGCGCGACATGCTGGACAGGCGCTGCTTGCCGCAGCGCATGGAGTCCTGGATGCGGGCAAAGCGGGCCGCCGGGTCGCCCAGATTGGTGGCCAGGTTGCACAGCAGGAAGCCGATCGCATTGCCGTGGTTGGCATCGCCGGCCGGTCGCACCGAGACCGGCACGATGGAAATCAGCGGCGCATCGGGCAGCGCGTTCTGCTGGATCAGATAGGTGCGCAGGGCGCTGGAGCACATGGCCATCACGACATCGTTGAGAGTGCCGTCCAGCGCCTTGGCCACGGTCTTGATCCGGGCCAGCGAATAGGACTGGGCCGCGAATCGGCGTGAGCCGGTGATCGGCCGGTTCAGGATCGACTGTGGCGCCTGGTAGGGAATCACCTCCGCCTCGTTGCGACGCGACTGGCGATACTGGTCGCGCAGCGCCCGGACCACGCCGGGGATGGTGTTGACCTGGTGGCGCAGGGCGCCCAGGCCGGAGGCCATGGCCTCGCGGTTGCCGTGCTCACGGCTGATCTTCAGTTCCTTGCGGCTGCGCGCCCAGGGCGGTGGCAGGTCGCGCACCTTGGGGTCGGTGGTGAAGGAGTTCATCGCCAGATTGACCGCCGCGACGCCATCGACGACCGAATGGTGGATCTTGGTGTAGATGGCGAAGCGATTGCCTTCCAGACCCTCGATCAGATGGGTCTCCCACAGCGGGCGATGGCGGTCGAGCAGGGTGCTGTGCAGGCGCGAGACCAGGGCCAGCAGCTCGCGCACCCGGCCCGGGTGGGGCAGGGCGGAGTGGCGGAAGTGGTATTCCAGGTCGAACTGGCTGTCCTCGATCCACTGGAAGCTGCCGGTGCGGCTGTACGGCCTGGCCAGGCGCTGATTGAAGGGCTTCTTGACCAGGGTGCCGGCGCGAAACTCGGCCACCATCTCGCTGAGAAAATCGGCCGAGGCGTCATCCGGATACTCGAACAGCTGCAGCCCGCCCACATGCATGGGCCGCTCGCGGTTTTCCAGCATCAGCCAGGCCGCATCCGTGATCGGCAGTTTCTTCATGGTGTCCTCCTTCCCCGGGGCTCCCCTGTGTCCGGCCGCGGTCGCAACGCCGGCCTGCGGCCGTGTCCTTGCACCTATTTCTGGTGGTGGCGCTTCCATTCAGTGTAGGGCATTCCGTAGACCCGCTCGCGGGCCGTGTCCTGATCCATTTCGATGCCGGCTTCGCCAGCGGCCTCCTGGTACCAGCGGCTCAGGCAGTTGCGGCAGAAGCCGGCCAGTTCCATCAGCTCGATGTTCTGCACATCCTTGCGGCTGTCCAGGTGCTGAAGCAGGCGGCGAAAAGCGGCGGCTTCAATGGTGGTCTGCTGTTCGGGGCTCATGGGCAGGGGTCCTGTGTCTTCAGTGCAGGCTGCCGGGCAGCGCGAGGCGGAACACGTCGATGGGCGCGATGAATTCCTCGCCGGCGGCATCCCGCATGGTGTACTCGCCTTCCATGGTGCCCACCGGTGTTTCAAGCGGGCAGCCGGAGCTGTAGCGAAAGCTCTCGCCCGGGTGGATCAGGGGCTGCAGGCCGACCACGCCGTCGCCGCGAACCTCCTCGGTTTCGCCGCGGCCATTGGTGATGCGCCAGTAACGGCGCAGCAACTGAACCGGCTTGTCACCCCGGTTCTCGATCTCGATGTGGTAGGCGAACAGATAGCGTTCGGCGGCGGGGTCGGACTGTTCCGGCAGGTATTCCGGGGTCACGCTGATACGGATGGCCTGACTCATGCTCTTGGTCGTGGTGGCAAATCGACTCGGGGTGGGGCAGTGTACGCGCAATCGAAATTCCGGAGTGAACCATGAGCCTGCTGGCCAGCCCGCTGCAACTGCCTTGCGGTGCGGTATTGCAGAACCGTATCGCCAAGGCCGCGATGACCGAAGGCATCGCCGACCCCCGGCTGCGGGCCACCGCCGCCCACCAGCGCCTTTATCGCTGGTGGGCCGAGAGCGGGGCGGGCATGCTGCTGACCGGCAATG
This sequence comes from Oceanococcus sp., assembly GCA_041625325.1. Taxonomy (GTDB): domain Bacteria; phylum Pseudomonadota; class Gammaproteobacteria; order Nevskiales; family Oceanococcaceae; genus Oceanococcus. The sequence continues at coordinate 5,597 of JBFJTN010000048.1, forward strand.
TGCAGATCGATCATCGCGTGCTGGAACGGCCGGGCAATGTGGCTCTGGAGGACGCCGCGGGTCTGGACGCGCTTCGCGACTGGGCCGCCGCCGGCCGCCAGCAGGGCCAGCATCTGTGGATGCAGATATCGCATGCCGGCCGCCAGTCCTTCCGCTACATCACCGGGGAGCCGCTGGGGCCTTCCGCGGTTCCCGTCGCGCTGTTCGGGCAGATCGCGATGCCACGGGCGCTGGAGGAATCCGAGATTCTGGACTTCATCCGGCGCTGGGCGCGGGCCGCGGCCTGGGCCCGGGAGACCGGCTTCACCGGGGTGCAGATCCATGCCGCCCATGGTTATCTGCTCAGCTCCTTTCTGTCGCCACTGGCCAACCGGCGCGAGGATCGCTGGGGCGGCAGCATCGAGAACCGGGCGCGCTTCCTGCTCGAAACCGTGCGCGCGGTGCGTGCCGCGGTGGGCGCGGATTTCGCGGTCAGCGTCAAGCTGAATTCGGCCGATTTCCAGCGTGGCGGCTTCGGGCCGGAGGACAGCCGGGCGGTGATCGCCATGCTCAACGAGGAGTCCATCGACCTGCTGGAGATCTCCGGCGGCAACTACGAACAGCCCCGCCTGCTCGGGGTCACCGACGCGAAATCGGCGGATGCGGAGCAGCTGGCGCGCACCGCCAGCCGTGAGGCCTACTTCCTGAAGTACGCCAGCGAAGTCAGGGATCTGGCCCGCATGCCGCTGATGGTCACCGGCGGCTTCCGCAGCCGTCAGGCGATGGAAGAGGCCATCGAATCCGGCGCCTGCGACGTGATCGGTCTGGGGCGGCCCTTCTGCGTGGCCAACGATTTCGTGCGACCGCTGCTGGCCGGCGAAATCGACGAGGTGCCCAGCCCCGAGCGGGCGGTGACCGGGCGCCGCGGATGGTACAGCCCGACCAGCCCTTCGAAACTGATCCAGATGCTCCATGTGATGGGCATGCAGGGTTACTACTACCGCCAGCTGATCCGGATCAGCCGGGGTGAGGCGGTGGAGCCGCGGCCGCGCCTGCTGCGCCACCTGCTGTGGAACACTTTGAACGAGCTGCGCACCGCCGCCGCGGTCCATCGCGCCCGGCGCTCGGGTTGAGCCCGGCGGGGAACCGCGCGGGCCCTCCGCTCGTGTCAGAGCAGGACGGGGCTCAGTAGTACATGCCCGTCTGCAGCCTGGCCGCCTCGCTCATCATGGATTGATTCCAGGGCGGGTCGAAGACCAGCTCCACATCGGTTTCTTCTATGGTGGGAATTTGTTCCAGCTTGTGCCTGACATCCGCGACCAGCACGTCGCCCATGCCGCAGCCCGGCGCGGTCAGGGTCATGCGGATGCTGACCTTGCGCGCATCCTGGGCGATGCTTTCGATGTCGCATTCATAGACCAGCCCGAGTTCGACAATGTCGATGGGGATTTCCGGGTCGTAGCAGGTGCGCAGCTGTTGCCAGACGATGGATTCCACTTCCTCGTCCCCGGCGTTCTCGGGCAGCGCGATCTTCGGCGGCCGGGGTTTGCCCAGCGCATCGGCATCCTCCCCGTTGATCCGGAACAGGCGGCCCTCAATATAGATCGTGAACGAGCCGCCCAGTGCCTGGGTGATACCGCACTGGGTGTCGGCGGGGATGCGCACCTTCTGGCCTTCGGGGACCAGGATGCCGATCACCTCGCGCTTCAGATTGACGATTTCCGTGTCGGCGTTGAGCATGCTGAACAGGACTGAAATGAAAATCTATTTTATACGGCTTGCAGCCGTTACACTTGCGCCATGATGCAGGGGATGGCTCGGCGGTGCCTGATTGCGGCGTGCATGGCCGGGCTCAGTTTCGCTCTGCCGGCAGCTCCCATGGTGGCGCCGGCGGCGCTGACGCCGGTCGATCAATGTGATTTCGCCGCCCTTGAGGGCCTGGAGTTTCGCTTCAGCCCCGCGGATGCCGATCTGCGCGAATTCGAGTACGTGCTGTTTAAGAAGGCGCCTTCGCTGGCCCGTGAGCCACTGGCCTATGCCATGGTCAGCGGCCGGCGCGGCAAGCTGACCGGTCGCACCGTGATCCGCGACGGCATCACCTGGTTCGAGGGCGTGCTGGACGACTGCAGCCCGGTCTATGCCGAGGATGCCAGCCGCAACTCCAGTTTCGACCCGCTGGATCACCTCGCGTTCTTCGGCAAGGTGGTGTTCGAGCAACTGCACCGCGATGCCCGTGAGCTGCTGGGCCAGGAGCTGATCGTCCGCGGCGAGGGCCTGGAACCGCGCCAGCGTCTGTACACCGCCGATCGCTACCGCAGCTACCCCCTGCACGATGCTCAGCGCCTGACCGTGATCGGTATCGACGCTCGCCGCTATGCGCACGCCAAGGGGGTGGGGCCATTCTTCCTGCGGGTCGTCAATGAACTGGGCCAGGTGGGCCTGATCAAGCTCAACCCGCGTTACCTGCGCCGTCCGCACGGCGAGCTGGCGCTGCGTTCCCTGCAGGCTCCGGTCCTGCCCGAGGAGCAGCCGACGCGGGCCGAGGAGCCCGCCACCCTGCAGGTCGCGGCCAGCAACAGCGGTTTCGGCCGGCAGAGGCAGCGCAGCTATGTGCTCACGGTCTCGCACTTCCTCGACGAGGCGCAGGGCCTGGCGGCCGAACAGATCCTGGAGCGGGATGGTTTCAATGCGCGCCTGCAGGCCTATGGCGACGCCGCCGGCGGCGTCATCTACAAGCTGCAGATTGCCGGCCTGGCCAGCCAGGAACTGGCCGCCGAAATGGCCCGTATGCTGGCGGGCCGATTCGAATGGATCGGCAGCGCCGGTCATCTCACGCCCTAGGAGGCCCCGGTGGCTCAGAAAGCGGACACATCCCGCGGCGAATCGCGCGAGCGACCGACCATAGGCCTTGCCCTGGGCGGCGGCGCCGCGCGGGGCGCCGCGCATATCGGCGTGCTGCGTGCGCTGGAGGAGCACGGCCTGAAGCCGGACTACATCGCGGGCACCAGCATCGGCGCCCTGGTGGGCGGCCTGTATGCCTTCGGCGTGTCCCTGGATGAGCTGCGCAAGGCCGCGCAGGATCTCGGCTGGATGGATCTGGCCGGCGCCACCCTGTCGCGCTTCGGCCTGTTGCGCAATCAGGAACTGGGCAAGCTGGTCGAGCGCTTCGTGGGTGATCGGCGGATGGAGGATGCGCCGATCCCGTTTGCGGCCGTGGCGACCGATATTCACAGCGGTGAGCCGGTGATCCTCAAGGAGGGGCGGCTGACCGATGCGATACTCGCCAGCACGGCCATTCCGGGCATTTTCGTGCCGGCGGAGCTGAACGGTCGCATGCTGGTCGATGGCGGCCTGGTCGAAAACGTGCCGCTGTCGCCGCTCAAGGCCATGGGGGCGGAGGTGCTGGTCGCGGTCAACCTCAATGCGGCGCACCGCTACGACAAGCCCGAGAGCGTGATCGACATCATCCTCAATGCGATGGATATCGCCATCGATACCACCACGCGAGGACAGCTGGAGGCGGCTGACGTGCTGATCGGCATGGACCTGACGGACTACAGCCGCACCGACGCCTCCGATGTGCGCGAACTGGTGGCCGAGGGCTATCACGCCGCCATCCTGAAGCTGCGTGAGATCGAAAAGGCGCTGGCCAGCCGGCAGCCCAGTTCCTGGAAGGCGCTGGAGCAGAAATTCCGCGAGTGGCGCGAAGCGATCGATTGATGCCCGCGCGGGCGATCACAGCCGTCGATCCGGGTCGCGTGGCAGGGTGAACAGCCAGTACGCCAGCAGCACCCCGCCAGCCAGCATGCCGCCCAGATGGGCAAAGTGGGCGATGCCCGGCAGGGTGCCGGTGGCCCCGAAAAACAGCTCCGCGGCGCCGAATACCAGTACGAAAACCGGCGCGCTGAGATTCACCGGGGGAAACAGCAGCTGCACCCGGGCGCGCGGATAGAACAGGGCGAAGGCGGGCAGCAGGCCGAGCACCCCGCCAGAGGCGCCGATGGTCGGCGCCGGGCGGCCGCCAAATTGCACCACCAGCAGCTGCGCCAGCGCCCCGCCGACGACGCAGACGGCGAAGAAGAGCAGAAAACGCCAGCGACCCAGCACCCGTTCCACCGGCATGCCGAACATCCACAGGCCGAACAGGTTGAGCATCAGGTGCAGTGGCCCGCCGTGCAGGAAGGCGTAGCTGATCAGCTGCCAGGGCCCGAAGGCGGGCCAGCCGGCCAGCTCGGGATGGCGCAGCAGTTCGGCCGGCAGCGGCGGCCACAGGGCGAACCACAGCAGCAGGCTGTCACCGCCGCTCATCTGCAGCAGGTAGACCAGCAGGCAGCTACCCAGCAGGATGCCGACGACCGGCGTCGGCCGTCCGGCAGGTGGACTCAAGGGCTTACTTGCTCCCCTTGAGCGTGATCACGGCCCGCAGCAGGCGGTTGGCGAGGTCGCGCCCGGCCTGATCCGCGATGCTGCGCGCCATCGCTTCGCTCTTGGTATTGAGCTGGGCCACGCTGGCCTCCAGACGCTCCAGCATGCCTTCCAGTTTTTCGATGCGGGCATCCAGGGCGGCCATCCGGTCGTCGTCGGCAGCGGTGGCGGTGGGGCTGGGCATGACGGCGGGTTCCTGGGCTGGGGCGGGGCTTTCGGCGGGCGTCTCGATGGCAGGCGTCGGGGCGGCGGCTTCCGGCGCGGCCGGGGCTGCCTCCGTCGGGGTACTCAGATACTTCTCGATCACCCGGCTCAGGGCGGCGTCCTGCGGCGGCTTGCCTATCACCTCGGAGGCGCCGCGGCGCAGGGCTTCCTGCACATAATCCTCGCCTTCGTTGGATGAGCACATCACGATCGGCGTGTTGGCGAATTCGGGCATGGCCCGGATCTTCTCGGCCGCATCCAGGCCGGTGATCCCGGGCAGCACATGGTCCATGAAGATCAGGTCGTAGCGCGAGCGCCCAACCGTTTCCAGCGCCTCTTCCCCGGAATTGGCCGTTTCGATGTTCAGGCCATGCGGCTGCAGGCTGCGGGTCAGGGCGAAGCGGGCGGACATGGAGTCATCGACGACAAGTACGTCAGCTTGTGGCATGTTCGTTTTCTCGGATGGCGGCCGCGGGTGCCGGTGTAATCGTTTTGCCAGTGACGATGCGCCGCATCGCCAAGCTCCAGACTTAACTATCCCACAACCTTGCCGGCGGCGACCACTGTCACCGCCGCTCTTTCTGACAGCCCCATGAATGACAGCGCACGCAACGCCGCCCTGGCGGACCTGATCGACATCCTTGACCTGGAGAATCTGGAGCACAACCTGTTCCGCGGCGAGAGTCGCAACCTGGGGGGCAAAAGCGTGTTCGGCGGGCAGGTGCTGGGTCAGGCGCTGGAGGCCGCCAGGCGCACCGTGGACGGGCTGCAGGCGCATTCGGTCCATGCCTACTTCGTGCGTCCCGGAGACATGGAGAGTCCCATCGTCTACGAAGTCGAGCGTATCCGTGACGGACGCAGCTTCGCCGTGCGGCGGGTGCATGCCATCCAGTTCGGCCGGCCGATCTTCTCCATGATGGCCTCGTTCCAGGTCGAGGAGCCGGGCCACGAGCACCAGACACCCATGCCCGAGGTGCCGGCCCCGGACACGCTGGAACTGGAGTCCGATCTGCGTCAGCTGTGGGTGGCGGATTGCCCGGAGCCGCTGCGCGCCGGCTATCTGCAGCAGCTGGCCATCGAGTTCAAGCCGGTGTCTCCGCGCAATCCCTTCAAGCCGCAGGCCGGCGAACCGGCCCAGCAGATCTGGTTTCGCGCCGGCGGCCGGCTGGCGGACTCGCCCGGCCTGCATCAGTCCGTGCTGGCCTATGCCTCGGATTTCAACTTTCTGGGCACGGCGATGCGGCCGCATGCGATGAGCTGGTTCCAACGCCACGTGAACGCGGCCAGCCTGGACCACGCGATCTGGTTCCACCGCCCGGCCCGGGTGGATGACTGGCTGCTCTACGTGATGGACAGTCCATCGGCGCAGGCCGCGCGCGGCCTGAGCTTCGGCCGCATCTACAGCCGCGATGGCCGGCTGGTCGCCTCGCTGGCGCAGGAAAGCCTGATGCGCGATACCCGGCTGGCGGAGCCGGCCCCGCCGGCGAGCTAATCCGCGCGGTCGTTCAGCGCCGTGGCCAGGGCCAGGAACTGATCCGGGGTGAGCCGCTCGGGGCGCAGGCCCGGGTCGATGCCCTGCGCCTGCAATTGCTCCGCTGTGAACAGCGACCCCAGCGCGTTGCGCAGGGTCTTGCGCCGGGCCGAGAAGGCCGCCTGCAACACCCTGTCCAGCGCCGGCCAGGGCAGCTCGCGCCCGCGCGGCGTCAGACGGATCACCGCGGACTGGACCTTCGGCGGCGGGAAGAAGGCGCCGGGTGGCACTTCAAACAGCAGCGACGTGTCCGCCGCCAAGGCCACCGCCACGCTGAGGCGGCCGTAGGTCTTGCCGCCGGGGGCGGCGGTCATGCGCTCCGCCACCTCTTTCTGCAGCATCACGTGGAAGTCGGTGATTGCGGCGCGGCTTTGCAGCAGATGGAAGATCAGCGGGGTGGAAATGTTGTAGGGCAGGTTGCCGACCAGGCGCAGCGGGGCAGGAGCGAGGCTGGCGAAGTCCAGCTTCAGCGCATCCGCCTCGATCAAGGTGAAGTGGTCGTCGCCGGCGAAGCGCTGGCGCAGGCTGGCGGCCAGGTCGCGGTCGATTTCAACCGCGGTGAGGCGTTGGCAGTGCGGGCGCAGCGCGCTGGTCAGCGCAGCCTGGCCGGGGCCGATCTCGACCAGATGATCCTGCGCACCGGGCGCCACCGCGGCGACGATGCGATCGATCACCCGGCGGTCGGTCAGGAAATTCTGGCCGAAGCGCTTGCGCGGTCTATGCGTCATGGCGCAGCAGCTCCGCGGCCAGGGCTTCGGCGGCCTGCAGGCTGCCCGGTTCGGCCCGGCCCTGGCCGGCGATGTCGAAGGCCGTGCCGTGATCCACCGAGGTGCGCACGATGGGCAGGCCCAGGGTGACGTTCACCGCCGCGCCGAAGCCGGCGTGCTTGAGCACCGGCAAGCCCTGATCGTGGTACATGCTGAGCACCGCATCGCAGCGGGCCAGCCGTTCGCGGGTGAAGGCCGTGTCCGCGGGGACAGGGCCGATGACCTGTTGCGGATCGAATTCGCGCAGCACCGGCGCAATCACCGCCTCATCCTCTTCGCCCAGGTGGCCGGATTCCCCCGCATGCGGGTTCAGGCCGCAGACCTGCACCCGTGGCCGGGCCAGCCCGAAGCGCTGGCGCAGCGATTCGAGCAGCACCTGCAGGCTGTGACGCACCGCCTCGCGGGTGATGGCGTCGGGGACGGCGCGCAGGGGCAGGTGGGTGGTGACCAGGGCCACCCGCAGGCTGCCGGACACCAGCATCATCACCGGGCGCGCTCCGCCGCAGCGTTCGGCGAGAAATTCGGTATGTCCGCTGAAGGCGATGCCGGCGGCGCAGATGCTGGCCTTGTGCAGCGGGCCGGTCACGATGGCGCCGCCCTCGCTGGTGGCCAGGTCGCAGGCACGTCGCAGACAGTCCAGCAGGTAGCCGGCATTGGCCGGATCGGGTGTGCCGAAGGGCACGGGGGCGCTGGGTCCGACAGGCTCCAGCCAGAGCACGCCGGCCGGGGTCGGCTGGGGCCGGGCCGGGCGCGGCCTCAGCTCCAGCGGCAGCTGGAAGTGGGCCGCCGTGCGGCGCAGCAGATCGGCATCCGCGACCGCCACCCGGCAATGCGGGCTGGGCTCACGGGACAGTCGCAGCAGCAGTTCGGGGCCGATGCCGGCGGGTTCTCCCGGGCAGTGCAGCAGCAGCTGGCTCAACCCGCGTCCGGTGGGTTGCGGTATTCCACGTAGGCTTCGTCGCGCAGCTGCCGGACCCAGACGTCGTACTGCTCGCTGGCCTTGCGCTTGAAGATCGCCTCGCGGGCCTGGGCTCGCTGCAGCTCGGCGCTGCGGTCACGTTCGCGACGGTCCAGCACCTGGACGAAGTGGAATCCGAATGGCGACTGGAACACCGGGCTGATCTCGCCGATCTCCAGGACGTCCAGGGCCCGCTGGAACTCCGGCACGAAGGTCTCGGGGCCCTGCCAGCCCAGATCGCCGCCCTGGTTGGCCGAGCCCGGGTCCTCGGAATGCTTGCGCGCGATCTTGGCGAAGTCCTCGCCCTCGGCCACCCGCTGGCGCAGGGCTTCGATCTCCTTGCGGGTCTGCTCCGGATTGCGCAGCACATTGGGCTTCAGCAGCACGTGCCGCGCCTGGGTTTCGCGCACCTGGGCGTTGGCCACCGCGCCACGCTTGCTGATCAGCTTGACGATATGCAGGCCGCCGCCACCGATGATCGGATCGCTGACCCCACCGGCGGACAGCTTGGACACCACGTCGGTGAACAGGGTGGGCAGGGCGTTGCCGCGCCGCCAGCCCAGATCGCCGCCTTCCAGGGCCCGCGGGCTGTCGGAATGGGTGATCGCCAGCTGGGTGAAATCTTCACCGGCGCGCGCCTTGCGCACCACCTCGCGGGCCTTCTTTTCGGCGGCTTCGCGCACCCCGGGATCGGCGCCGGAGGGCACTGCGATCAGGATGTGGGCGAGATGGTACTCGGTCTGGTCCTGGCCGCCCTGGCGTTCCAGGGCGAGGTCGATGTCCTCGTCGGTGACGATCACGCGCGAGTCCACCTCGGCCTGGCGCAGCTGGCTGACCAGCATCTCGTCGCGGACCTGCTGGCGGATCTGCAGGTAGTCCACGCCCTGGCGGCGCAGGGCCAGGGCGAACTGGTTGAGGCTCATGCCATTGCGCGCCGCGATGTCCTCCAGGGCACGGTTCAGATCGGGGTCGCTGATGCGCAGGCCGCCCTGCAGCGCCCGCTGCACCTGCGCCTTGGTGACCACGATGCGTTCCAGCAACTGGCGCCGCAGCACCTCGTCATCCGGCAGCTCGCCGCGACCGGCCAGCTGCTCCTTGATCTGTTTCAGCGACTGCTCGAGCTCGCTGTTGAGGACCACCTCGTCGTTGACCACGGCAACGATGTAATCGACGACCTGAGCCGCGCGGGCAGGCAGATGGCTGAGCAACAGGCAGGCGGCCACGAAGGCCATACGGGTCATGGACATGGGAAATTCGGCAAACGGATGTGAACGCAAGCGTGCTTGCGCGAGGTATCTCTACAGAATATCACGCTCCAGCAGGCTATCCAGACCTTCTCCGATCCGGCCGAGGCCGTTTAGTTCCAGTTGCAGGTAGATGGAGGAGTCGAAGGCATCGCCATTGCCGTTGAGGTGGCGGCGCCAGGCGACCTGGGTCGCCCAGCAGCAACTGCGGTATTCCAGCCCGCCGACCGACTCCAGGCTGCGCTGATCCATCAGGGAGTAGGTCCAGCGTCCGGCCAGGCGCCAGCGCGAACTGAGCGGCAGGGAGATCAGCGCGTCGCTCTGCTCGAAATTGTCGCGCCGGAAGCGGTAGGACACCTGGGCGAAGCGCCCGCCATCCCCCTGATAGCGTACCGCCGCCGAGCCCTGGTTCATCTGGTTCTCGTCCGCGTTCCACTGTCCGATCAACTGGGCGCGCCAGTGCGGATCGGGCGAATAATCCAGCTCGCCCAGCCAGTCGGAGCTGCCGGCCACCTGGGGCGATTCGCCCGGCAGGGTGACCAGCGAGTCCTCCAGGCGCAGCTGCAGGCCCAGCTTGGCGCTGAGTTCGCGATGGCGACCGTGGTCCCGGTACCAGTCGGTGCGCAGCGCGGTGATCAGCAGATTGGCATCGGCCACCCGGTCGGCGCCGGTGTAGCGGTTGCTGGCAAACAGCTGATCGAAGGAGAAGTCGGGCGGGCTGGTGTCGAACAGCGGCAGCTCATCCTGGTCGCGATGCGGTACATAGAGATAGCTGAGTTGCGGGGTCAGGGTCTGGTGGCGGCCGTTCTGGCCGAGTCGCAGGAAGCGCAGGCCCACGCCGCTCTGCAGGATGGGCAGGCTGCGATCCAGCGCCAGATCCTCGGCGCCGTCCTGGCGCAGGCGATAGGCGGTGTGGCGATAGTCGGCGCGGGCGGTGAAGAAGGCCTGGGGCAGATCCAGGCGCCAGGCCAGGCCCAGGCGGGCGTCGCCGCGCCAGCCCTCGTCGGCCACGTCGTGGCGAAAATCCACCAGTTCGGCGGCGAGCAGCGGCTGCCACTGGCCGTTGGCCCTGGGGGGGGCCCAGTTCAGCCGCAGTTCCGGCGCGCGCCGGTGCGGGTGTTCATCCGCCGCCAGGCTGTCCAGCAGGCTTTGATAGGCGTGGGCGGACAGGCTGGCCTGCAGGCCCCGGCCATGATCGTAATAGCCGATGCTGGCGAAACGCGGCAGCTGGCTCTGGGCCTCGTCAGCCTCGCTGCTGCCCAGCTCGCTGAGGTAGGCCTTGTCGCTGAGCCGGAGAAAGCCGGCCTGCCAGATCCAGCGTCGGTCCGTCCCGCCCACCAGCTCCGAGGAGACCAGGTAGCGGCGCTCTCCGCTGCGTTCGTCCTCATCCAGAAATTCCACCTGGCTGCGCCCCTGGCTGTGCGACCACAGATAGCGCAGTTCCCCCTGGGCCTGATCGCCCAGCCGGGCCATGTGCCGGGCGGTCAGGGTCATGTCGTAGTTGCTCGCCAGATTGATGTACAGGGGCAGGCTGAAATCCAGGCCGGTCGCGGCCCCGTCACCCAGGCGCGGGGGCAGCAGCCCGCTGCGTCGAGCCTCGCCGACCGGGAACCAGAAGCGGGGCAGCCAGAACAGCGGCACGCCCTTGAAGCGCAGGCGGGCGTTGCGCGCCGAACCCAGGCCCCGGTCGTTGTCCAGGCGGATCTCGTCGCCTTCCAGCACCCAGTCTTCCTGGTCCTCGGGGCAGGTGGTGTAGCGCACCTGACTGAGCGTGGCCTGCCCGCGACCGCCGATGGCCAGCTCACCGGCGCTGCCACGGGCACCGGCGGCGTAGGCGACGTAGCGCGCGTCCCGGAAGCTGGCCTGGTCCTCGTCCAGACGGATATCGGCGCTGGCCGCGGTGAGCTGCAGTTCGTCGGTCTCGAAAAAGGTCTCGCCGGAGACCCGCAGGTGGCGTTGGGCGTGGTCGTATTCCACATCATCCGCGCGCAGGACCTGGCGACCGAAACGCAGCCGCACGCCCTGGCGCAGGCGGGAGGTGCCGTAGGCCTGCAGATCCACCTCGCCGGCATCGGCGTGCAGGGCATCATCACCGGTCAGTTCATCGACGTACTGCCGGCTGCCCACGCGCAGATCCTCGCACAGCGCCTGTGCCTGCAGCAGCCCGCAAGTCAGGCTGAGCAGAAGGCCGCTGCTAATTCTGTAGAATCCGCGCAAATCTCTTGATTCCCCGTCGTGAATGAAGCGCCAGACCGCGCAGGATGACCGCCTGCAACAATTGAAGGCCTGGCTGGGCCAGGTCCTGCCGGGTCACAGCGAGCCGGTGCCCGCCTCGAGCGACGCCAGCTTCCGGCGCTATTTTCGCGTATTTTGCGGCGACCGGAGCTGGATCGTAATGGATGCGCCCCCGGCGCAGGAAGACTGCGGCCCCTTCGTGCAGGTCAGCGGCCTGCTCGCGCAGGCCGGTGTGCGGGTGCCCGAAGTGCATGGCCGGGACCTGGTGCAGGGCTTCCTGCTGCTGGATGACCTGGGTCAGGAGACCTTTCTGTCCCGGATCCAGCAAGGCGACGGCAAGGCGGCCTATGCCTTGGCCATCGACAGCCTGCTGAGAATCCAGGCGGCGCCCGCCAGCGGCCTGCCGGCCTACGATGCCGCCCTGCTGCAGCGGGAAATGGACCTGTTCCACGACTGGTACCTGGCGCGTCACCTGGGCCGTCAGCTGGATCCGGCCGAGCAGGCCGGCTGGGTCGCCTGTTGCCAGGCGCTGACCGCAGCGGCGCTGGCCCAGCCGCGCGTCTTCGTGCATCGCGACTATCACTCGCGCAACCTGATGTGGGATGGCGAGTCCGGCATCGGCGTGCTGGATTTTCAGGACGCCGTCTGCGGACCGATCAGCTATGACCTGGTGTCCCTGCTGCGCGATTGCTACATCGCCTGGCCCGGCGATCAGGTCGAGGCCTGGTGCGCGGACTATCACGCCGCGGCGCGGGCCGCCGGCCTGCCGGTGCCGGACCTGCAGCGCTTCCGCCGCGATTTCGACTGGATGGGCGTGCAGCGACATCTGAAGGCCGCCGGCATCTTCGCCCGCCTGAATCATCGGGACGGCAAACCCGGCTATCTGGCCGACATTCCGCGCACTCTGGGCTATGTCCATGCGGTCAGCGAGCAATATCCGGAACTGGCCCCTCTGCACCGGCTGGTGGGCGCATGCCTGAGCTGAGCGCCATGCTGCTCGCCGCCGGCCGCGGCGAGCGTCTGCGCCCGCTGACCGACCACTGCCC
>JBFJTN010000049.1:0-17971 GCA_041625325.1 Oceanococcus sp.
CCCTGTGCTCGGATCTGCTGGTGATCGCCGACGATGCCAAGATCGGCTACCCGCCGGCCCGGGTCTGGGGCTCACCGACCACCGCGCTGTGGGCCTATCGTCTGGGCATCGAAAAGGCCAAGCGTCTGCTGTTCACCGGCGACTGCCTGAATGGCCGGGAAGCGGTGGAATGGGGACTGGCCATTGAATCCGCGCCGGCCGAGCAGCTCGACGAGCGCTTCGAGATCCTGCTCGGCCGCATCGCCCGCATGCCGGTAAACCAGCTGATCATGATGAAGCTGCTGCTGAACCAGAGCCTGGGCAATCAGGGCCTGCAATCGACCCAGATGCTGGGCACGCTGTTCGATGGCATGACCCGCCACACGGCCGAAGGCCATGCCTTCCAGCAATCCGCGATGCGCCAGGGATTCAAGGCCGCGGTGCGCGAGCGCGACGAGCCCTTCGGGGATTTTGGCCTGTCCACCTTCAAGGGCTGACACAAAAAAACCGGGGCCGCCTTTGGCGACCCCGGTGCCTGGGCAATGCCTGCGGCCTACTGGATGTAGAGCAGACCCGCGCCGTAGAAGCCGGCGCACTCTGCGCCTTCGCTCTGCAGTTCCGACTGCGACATGGTGGTCGTGCCGCTGGCGGTCTGGATCGTCACCGTGTCATTGGCGTTGAAGGTCACGGTGGCAGAGGCGCCGCCGCTGCTCAGGGTCACCTGGCCGGCGTCGAACAGGGTGCTGCTGCCCACCACCAGCGGACTGCCCGTGGCGATGCTGGCGGTGCCGGAGCACTGCAGCTGCTGGTCGATCAGGTCATCCAGATCGATGGTGTAACTGCCGTTCAGGGTCACCCCGCTGACGGTCTCGCCGACCACGAAACGGCTGCCGTTGCTGTCGGCCTCGCCGAAACGGATGTTGAAGCCGAAGTTGCCACCACCGGTTCCGATCATGCCGTCATACATCAGGAACAGCTGGCTCTCGTAGTCGCCGGAGTTCAGGTCCTGCTCGTGCAGGCGGAGGGTGAAATTGAAGGTGGAATCACTGGTGAAGCCGCCTTCTTCGCTGTGCAGGGTGAAGCTCAGCGGTGCGCCGCCCTGTCCGAGCGTGAAGTAATCGACGAAACCGTTGCTGGTTTCCACGAAACCGCCCTTGCTGACCCCATTGAACTGGAAGTAGTCGTTCGACTGCTCGTCGTTCAGGCGGCAGTTGCTGTAGCTGGTGCCGAACAGGTCGAAACCCTGGCTGGTGTAGGGCGAACCCACATTGACACCGGTCTCGTTGATGTCACTCATGCTGCCGCTGTCGCACTGCCCGTTCTGCAGGGTCTTGGCGCCGGTGGCGCTACCCACGCTGGAGGCGGTCGCCACGATGCTGGACACCTGTTTGGCCACCACGGTCGGGGAACTGAGGTCGGTGGTCGGGCCGCCACCGCTGTCACTGGAACTGCACGCCGCAAGACTCATGGCCGCCGCTGCGATGGCCAGGCTGGAAAACTTCAATGTCATTCTGATGCCCCTGGGTTTTGTTGTGGAGAACAAGACATCGGGCTCCGCCCGACTGTCCAGCACAATACCCCTTTCGCCCGGCAGTGCAATGCCAATTTTGCACATTGCATGCAACACGGTGATCCTCTTCACACTTTCCACGGGAACGAACTTGTGAGCGCAGACCTGAGACTACAGTCAGCCCGGCAATTGGCCGGGGCCATTCGCAATGCGCAGCTCAGCGCTCGCGAGGTGGTGGAGGCGCATATCCGCCATATCGAAGCCGTGAATCCCGGGCTCAACGCCCTGGTCTTCGATCGCTTTGATCGGGCCCGCGCCGAGGCCGACGCGGCCGATGCCCGGATCGCCAGCACCGGCGATCGCGACAGCCTGCCGCCCCTGCTCGGCGTGCCCTGCACGATCAAGGAGAATTTCGAATTCGAAGGCACGCCCCAGGCCTCGGGTCTGGTCGCCCGTCGCCACATCGTGAACGAGCGCGACGCCCCGACCGTGGCGCGGATCCGCGCCGCCGGGGCGATTCCGCTGGGGGTGACCAACACCTCCGAGCTGTGCATGTGGATGGAGAGCAACAACCGGGTCTATGGCCGCAGTCGCAACCCCTACGATCCCTCGCGCATCGTCGGCGGCTCCTCCGGCGGCGAGGGGGCGATCATCGGCGCCGGCGGCTCGCCCTTCGGCCTGGGCGCCGATGTCGGCGGCTCCATCCGCATGCCGGCCTTCTTCAATGGGGTATTCGGTCACAAGCCCAGCCCCGGCATCGTGCCCAATGCCGGCCAGGTGCCCTTGCCCACCGGCGACATCGACCGCTACTGCGTGACCGGCCCGCTGGCTCGCCGGGCCGAGGATCTGATGCCGCTGCTGCGCATCCTGGCCGATGCACCCGAGGCGCTGGCAGATCCGGCAGACGTGGACCTGTCCCGCCTGCGGGTGATCTGCGTGCCGGACAACGGGCGCCACCGGGTCAGCCCGGACATGCGTGATGCCCAGGCCCGGGCGGCCGCCGCCTTGCGCCCGCTGGTCGGCCAGGTGGACGAGCGGCGCCTGCGCCGGCTGAGGTCCTCCTTCGAAATCTGGGCCGGCATGATGGGCGCGGCCAATGGCGAGGCCTTCGCCAGTCAGCTCGGCATGGGGCGCCCGATCGCCACCGGCCGGGAACTGCTCAAGCTGAGCCTGGGCCGTTCCGACCACACCCTGCCCGCACTGGCCCTGGCCCTGACCGAGAAGCTGCCGCTGAATCAGGCCAAATGGCAGGCGGCCGGCGCCGCCCTGCGCGCCGAACTGCTGGAACTGCTGGGTGACGATGGCGTCCTGCTCTACCCCAGCTACAGCTGCGCGGCACCGCGTCATCGCGCACCGATCTGGCGCCACACCTTCCACTGGACCTACTGCGGCATCATCAATGTGATGGAACTGCCCTCCACCCAGGTGCCGATGGGCCTGAATGCCGAGGGACTGCCGCTGGGGGTTCAGGTGGTCGGCCCGCCGGGCGGCGACCATCTGTGTATCGCCGTCGCCCAGGAACTGGAGCGCCGCTGCGGCGGTTGGGTTCCGCCCTTCTGAGCGATCCGGGACCGGCCCCGGGCCAGGCGCCGCGGCGCGGCGCGGATCCGAGGGACACGGCCGAACGCGGCTGTCGATGGCCGGTGAATGCCGCCACGCCGGCCTTGGCGAACGCACGATGCACAACTGTCTATACAAGTGTATTTACATCTGTTCTCATCTCGG
The DNA here is from genome assembly GCA_041625325.1 of Oceanococcus sp. Lineage (GTDB taxonomy): Bacteria > Pseudomonadota > Gammaproteobacteria > Nevskiales > Oceanococcaceae > Oceanococcus. The sequence goes on from JBFJTN010000049.1 coordinate 3,215, forward strand.
GCACAATGGCATCGTGACATTTGCAAAGCTGCGTGCTGCGCGGCCGAATACATGACTGCCAACTCCGGCGCGCACGCGGCCCAGCCGTGGACGCAACAACTGCTGCACAGCCGCTGGCTGGACGGCCACGCCCTGAGCTTCTTCCTCGAGGAACTCAATCCGCTGTGGTCGCTGGTCGAGCCGCGCGGCCGCATCCTCGACATCGTCGAGGAGACCCACGACACCAAGTCCTTCGTGCTCTCGCCCGGCTGGGGCTGGCGCCGCTTCGCGCCCGGCCAGCATGTCGGCGTCGCGGTGGAGATCGACGGCCGTCTGTACCGGCGCCGCTACTCCATCTCCAGCGCGCCGGTGCGCCGTTCCCGCGATCCCATCACCATCACGGTGAAGCGCGAGCCGGGCGGACGCATCTCCAACCATCTGCATGACCAGGCCCGGGTCGGTGACGTCCTGCGTCTGGCCCCGCCTGCCGGCGACTTCGTGCTGCCCTCGCCGGCCCCGGACAAACTGCTGCTGCTGGCCGGCGGCAGCGGCATCACGCCGATCATGGCCCAGTTGCGCGCCCTGCTGGCGGCCGGTCACGAAGGCCCGGTTCGCCTGCTGCATTACATCCGCAGCACCCAGGACCGCATTTTCGGCGACACATTGCAGGCCCTGGCCCGTCAGCATCCGAACCTGGAAGTGCACTGGTGCGAAGAGGACGGCCCGGCGTCGCCCCAGCGCTTCAGCGCCGAGCAGATCGCCGCCCTGGTGCCGGATTACGCCGAACATCACGCCATGCTCTGCGGGCCGGCCGGCTTCATGGCCGTGGTGCGCGAGCACTGGGACAGCCTGGGCCGCAGCGATGCCCTGCAGTTCGAATACTTCGGCAGCGTGCCGGACCTCAAGCCGCAGCCTGCCGCCGCCGGCACCCTGGGCGTGCGCCTGGCCGGCCGCCAGCGCGATCTGCGCGCAGGCGAAAACCAGAATCTGCTGCAGGCACTGGAAGGCGCCGGCGAATCCCCTGCCTACGGCTGCCGCCAGGGCATCTGCCAGAGCTGCAAGTGTCGCAAGCTCAGCGGCACCGTGCGCAATCTGGTGACCGGTGCCCTGTCCCGCGAACCCGAAGAGGATATCCAGCTGTGCATTTCCGCCGCCGAAACCGATCTCGTACTCGATTACTGAACCACCCATGAGCACACTGACCGCCAGCCGCCACCTCAGCGCGGCCGAAGAAGACGCCCTGGCCGCCGAACTCGACGCCCTGCGCGACGAGGTGATGAGCGACATCGGCGAGACCGACGCCCGCTACATTCGCCGCATGGTGCGCATTCAGCGCTACACCATGCTGGCCGGCCGCATCGTGCTGATGTTCGGCTTCCACCCGCTGCTGTGGCCGCTGGGCATCCTGGCCCTGGGCGTGGCGAAGATTCTCGAGAACATGGAGATCGGCCACAACGTCATCCATGGCCAGTACGACTGGATGAACGATCCGCGGCTGAACTCGAAGACCTACGAATGGGACATCGTCGGGACCGCCGACAACTGGCGCAAGACGCACAACTTCGAACACCACACCCACACCAACATCCTGGGCCTGGATGGCGACCTGGGCTATGACGTCAGCCGCATCACGGAACGCCAGAAGTGGAACCCGGTGTTCCTGTTCCAGCCGCTGTACAACGTGATCTTCGCCCTGATCTTCCAGTGGGGCGTGGCGATCCAGGACCTCAAGCTGGGCCGCTACATCCGCGGCAAGCGCGCCTGGCGCAAAGCCTGGCCGAAGATTCGTCCGGTCAGCAACAAGGCCGCCTTCCAGCTGGCCAAGGATTACCTGTTCTTTCCGCTGATCGCCGGTCCGAACTTCCTGGCCGTGTTCATCGGCAACTTCATCGCCAACGGCATCCGCAATGTCTGGACCTACAGCATCATCCACTGCGGGCACTTCCCGGAGGGCGTGCGCATCTACAGCCGGGATGAGTGCCGCAATGAAAGCCGTGGCCACTGGTATGCCCGGCAGATGAATGGCTCGGCCAATATCGAGGGTGGCAAGTGGCTGCACATCTTGAGCGGCCACCTGTCCCACCAGATCGAGCACCATCTGTTCCCCGACATGCCGGCCCGCCGTTATCCGCAGATCGCGCCGCGGGTTCGCGAGATCTGCGAACGCTATGGCCAGCAATACAACAGCGGCTCATTCGCCCGCCAGTACGGCACGGTGTGGCGCAAGTTCTTCCGCTTTGCGGTGCCCGGCCAGCCGGTGGCCCATCCGGCCTGAGGGCTGGAGCCGCCGTCGGCCGTGGCCCGGCGCCTGATCTGCCGGACCGCCCGGACCGCTCAGCGCTTGTCCGGATCGCGGACCGGCGGCTCGTCGATCAGATGGGCCAGCACCTGGCCGATCAGCTCGTGAATGCGGTGAAAGCTGTCCGGAGGCTCGGCCTGCATCCGCGCGGCATCCTGCACCCAGGGTCCCGGTGTCAGTTCGTGACCGAGCCGGCTGATCAGGCCGTTCATCGTGGCGTGCGTGGTTTCCAGGTGGAACTGCAGGCCGATCACATGCTGCCGGTACGCGAAGGCCTGTTGCTCGCAGGCCTCGCTACGCGCCAGATGCACCGCACCAGGCGGCAACGCGTAGGTATCGCCATGCCAGTGAAAGGCGGGAAACCGCTGCGGGAAGGCGAAACAGCCTGAGGGCGCCGGCAGGCCCTCGGATTCGAACCAGCCGATCTCACGGTACCCCTGTGGCCTCACGGCCGCGCCCAGCGCGGTGGCGATCAACTGCGCCCCGAGACAGACACCCAGGGTCGGGATGCCGCGCTCGATCGCCTCCCCCAGCCAGTCCTTTTCCGCCGTCAGCCAGGGGTGCTGGGCATCATCGTTGACGCTCATCGGCCCGCCCATCGCGATCAGCAGATCAATGCCCTCATGCGCGGGCGGCAGTTCGCCCCTGGACAGGTGGGTGAAGTGGATCTTGGCGCCGCGCCGCTCCAGCCAGGGCCGCATGCTGCCCAGACCTTCGAAGGGGACATGCTGCAGGACCTGGACGTGCATCGGGAGCGGACCGGGGGCGGGGAGACAGACGCCCAATGTACCAGCCCGCCCCGGACACTCAAACCGGGCTCGACCGGGGCGCGCGGTCCGGCTCGCCGGAGAATGGCAGCGCGCGACAAGGCGGCCGGATCGGGCGGCCACGCCACCAGGCCAGGGCGGGTCGCCCTGTCGCGCGCCCCGGAACCGCACGACGGCCGATGAGCGACCCGAACCTGACTCAGGATGGCGGCATCCCGGATGGCGCACTCGTCGCAGCAGCCCGCCGAAGTTGCAGTCGCCCGATCGGGCAAGGCTCGATCTGACGCCCGCTGGACGCCCGCCGGAACCAGGCAGGCCCTGGCCGGCGGCCCTTGGCGAGGCTGATGGCAGGCCAACTCATCCGTTCCGCGCGATGCAGCGTAAGACGACATGACCGCAATGCTGCGGCCAATCATCCGTCGGGAGACAAAATGATCGTCAGGGAATCCGTCAGAAGCACCGCCCTTTGCGTCCTGGGGCTGGGGCTGCTCGGGAGCGCACATGCGTCCAGCCACCGGGAAGCGCCTTTCATCACCACCATGCCCAAGGTCGACGCAAGCGACCTCTACCTTTTTCGCAGTTACGAAGCCGACCGGGAAGCCTATGTCACGCTGATCGCCAACTACCAGCCGCTGCAGGACGCTTACGGAGGGCCGAACTATTTCGCGATGGATCCGGACGCGCTGTATGAGATCCACATCGACAACAACGGCGATGCAATCGAGGACCTGACCTTCCAGTTCCGCTTCGTCAATGCCTACGCCGGGATCACGGTGAATGGCGAGACCAGCGGTTCCGCCGAGGCGGTCAACAATGCGATACCGCTGATCAACCTGCCGCCGGTCGGCAATCAACCCAGTCTGAATCTTGATCAGACCTACACGGTCGAGCTGGTGAGCGGCCCGCGTCGAGGGGGCAACACGGCAGCGGTGACCCGGGTGACCGACGGCTCGGCCGTGTTCACCAAGCCGGTGGACAATATCGGCAGCAAATCGATTCCGGACTACGCGGCCTATGCGGAGCAGTTCATCTACACGGTGAACCTGCCGGGCTGCGCAAGCAGCGGCCGCCTGTTCGTGGGCCAGCGCAGCGAAGGCTTCGTCGTCAACCTGGGCCAGGTCTTCGATCTGGTGAACCTGAATCCGCTGGGCCCGCGGGATGCCGTTGACAACCGCATTGCCGATGCCAATGTGACCTCGCTGGCCCTGGAGCTTCCCATCGCCTGCGTCACCAGCGGCTCGGATCCGGTCATCGGGGCCTGGACCACGGCCAGCAAGCGTCAGGCGCGACTGCTGAATCCGACGCCCACCGGCCCGACCGATGGCAGTGCGGGTCGTGGCCCAGCGAAGGAAGGCGGCGCCTGGACCCAGGTCTCCCGTCTGGGCAGTCCGCTGGTCAACGAAGTCGTGATCGGCATCACCGACAAGGACAGGTTCAATGCCAGCGAACCGCGCAACGACGTCGCCAATTTCGGCCGATATGTGCTGTACCCGACCTTGCCGGTCCTGGTGAATGCGCTGTTCGAGGTGCCGCCGCCGGCGACCCCACGCAACGACCTGCTGTCCGTCTTCGTGACCGGCATCACGGCCAACGTGAACGGCGGAGAGGTGAAGTTCACCGCACCCGAGAACCTGCGCACGCCGGGGGAAATGCTGCGCATCAACACCGCGTTCCCGGGCACCCCCACAGCGCCGGATGCCCAGCGCGATCTGGGCTTCCTGGACTGTGACCTGTCCGGCTTTCCGAACGGGCGGCGGCCCCTGGATGACGTCGTGGACATCGCTCTTACCGTCGCCGAAGGCGCCCTGACCGGTCACAACGATCTGCAGACCTGCGATGTCAGCGGCCCATCGCCGACGGTGGTCAACCCGGGCGCGGTGGTCAATGACGGCGCCCGCCCCCGTGCCGAGGATTACCTCCGCCGCTTCCCGTACCTGGGCACGCCCAGAGCAGGCAACCTGTGATGGGCCGTCTCCGGGTCCCTTTCATGCGTCTGCTCGCCGCGCTGGGAACGGCGGCGATCCTGGTGGCCTGTCACGACGGCAATGACGATCTGAGCCGGACCACCTCGACCATCGCGGCGCAGGAGATTGCCGGCAACAGCTCCGAAACCAGCGTACCGATCGAACTCAACGATCTGCCCATCAGCGACAGCGACAGCAGCGAAACCGCCCTGCCGGTCCCGCTGGACTGATGGCACTGCGCTCCGCAAACCCCCGCGCCAGGAGGGGGTTTTCTCTTGCGCTGCTGCTGGCGCATGGCAGCGTCCTGGCAGCGCCGTATCTGCCGACTTCGGACGATGCCCAGCTGGCGCAGCTGCCCCGGCATGCTCCCAGCGGTGTCATGGCCCCACGTGCTGCCGATGCGGAGCTGGCCGCGGTCCTGGTGCAGGCCTATCTGCAGCGGGCCCGGCTGGATGGCGACCCGCGGTTTCTGGGTTATGCCGAGGGCGAACTGCGCCCCTGGCGGACGGACCCGGCACCACCGGGCCGACTGCTGCTGCTGAGGGCCACCCTGCTGCAGGCGCGGCACAATTTCTCCGCGGCACTGGACGACCTGGATCGGTATCTGCAGGACGAGCCCACGGATGCGCAGGCCCTGCTGACCCGCGCCACCCTGCATCGCGTTCTGGGCCGGTATCCCGAGGCCCTGACCGACTGCGACCGGCTCGGCGCGGCACAGGCCGCCTTCGTGGCCCAGGTCTGCGCGCTGGGCATCGGCGCGCTGACCGGCGCCTTGCACACCTCCCTGGCCGATCTGGCGGAAATGCAAGCAGGCAGCCACCGCATGCCCGCCGCGGTACGTGGCTGGTACCTTGCGGAACGGGCCGCGATGGCAGAACGCGCAGGTCAGGACGCACTGGCCGAGCGTCTCTACCGGCAGGCCCTGACAGCCACTCCGGATGATCCGCGGATTCGCTCGGCGGCAGCAGACCTGATGCTGCGTGTCGGACAGCCGGGGCGCGCGCTGGATCTGCTCGGCGAGGCGCCCGGAGCGGACATCCTGCGTTTGCGCCAGTCCCTGGCGCTGCATGCCATGGGCCAGCCCCGTCCGCGACTCGACCGCCTGCTGGCCGAGGGCTACGCCACGGCCCGCCGTCGGGGCGAGGCGATCCATCTTCGCGAGGAGAGCCGCTTCGCCCTGCACATCCTGAATGATGCCGACCGGGCCTTGCAGCTGGCCGAGCAGAACTGGGCCAGCCAGAAGGAGCCGGAGGACCTGCTGCTCCTGCAGCAGGCTGCGCTGGCCGCCGGGTCCGCGGATCAGCTGAACGAAGTGCGGCGCTGGCTGAACCAGACCGGGCTGGAAGACCGGCGGCTCGCGCCATGACAGGCCTGGCACGCATGCTGGCCATGGCGCTGCTGCTGCTGCTGTGCGCCCCGAGCTGGGCACATCGCTCCAGCGAAGCCTTCCTGACCCTGCAGGCCGACGGCCGGAATCTCAGCGGTCACTGGGAGATCGCCCTGACCGATCTGGATGTGGTCAGCGGCCTGGACAGCAACGGCGACCGGATCCTGAGCTGGGGAGAAATTCGCCGCCAGCGACATCGCCTCGACGCCCTGCTGGCCGAATCCCTCCGCATTCGCAGCGCTGCGCAGGAATGCCCTGTGGCGCTCGTCGATGTGCTGATCAATGATCGCCTGGACGGTCGGTATGCCTGGCTCGAGCTCAGCGGCCGCTGCCCGCAGATGCCGGAATCCCTGTCCATCGACTATCGCTTGCTGTTCGACATTAACCCCGCGCATCGAGGCTTCCTGGTCCTGCGCAGCGGCGCCACGACCCACAGCGCGGTCCTCGGGCCCGATCAGGCGCCTGCGACCTGGGCGCTGGACAGCCCGTCGCCCTGGCGTCAGTTTCGTGATTACTTCCGGGAAGGCGTCCACCACATCTGGATCGGCGTCGACCACGTCCTGTTCCTGCTCACCTTGCTGCTGCCCTGCGTGCTGGTCCGCCGTGCCGGCCCGGTCTGGCAGGGCGCCCCGGCATTCGCGCCGGTATTGCGCGATGTCGTGGCCCTGGTCACGGCCTTCACCGCGGGACATTCGATCACCCTGTCCCTGGCCGCGCTAGACGTCCTGCGCATACCCATCGCCCTGGCCGAATCGCTGATCGCCCTTTCCGTGGCGGTGGCCGCTCTCAACAACCTGTGGCCGGTGGTGACGCGGCGCCGCTGGCTGGTGGCATTCGCCTTCGGTCTGGTTCATGGTTTCGGCTTCGCCTCCGTGCTGAGCGAGCTGGGGCTGCCCTCCGGCGGACGCCTGCTGGCGCTGTGCGCCTTCAATCTGGGCATAGAGACCGGGCAGCTGGCGATCCTTGCCGGCATGCTGCCGCTGCTCTACGGTCTGCGGCAGTTCCGCCTGTATCGGGCGCTGATCCTGCCGCTGGCTTCCGTGGGCATCACGCTGCTGGCCGGCCTGTGGTTCGCGCAGCGCAGCGGCCTGCTCATGGCCTGAGGGCAGCTCGGCGCAAACGATGCGCGGCATCCGGCAAGGGCGGCGCGCCGGCCCTCCGTGATGCGAATGATTCGCATTTCTTTCTCGGCTCAGCTAGCATGGTGGGGCCCGCCTCAGCCACCTCCTGCCTTCAACGGAAGCCTCATGGACTACTCCTGGTTCGCCATTTTCGTCGGCGCCAACGGCCTCATCCTTCTCGCCCTCGCCGGGCTCGTGTCCTGGCGCCGGATCAGCCTCAGGGTTCCTCACGGCGACGGTGGCCTGGTGCCGATGAAGCAGGCCATACGGGCTCACGGCAACGCCACGGAGCACGTCCCCCTGATGGGCCTGATCATCCTCGCCCTGTGCGCCCTGCAGGTCAGCGCCGGCCTGATCGCCGCGCTGGTGCTGGGCTTTACCATCGCCCGCCTGCTGCACCCGCTGGGGATGCTGGGCAAGGCTTTCTGGGCGCGCCGCCTGGGCGCCGCGCTGAGCTATCTGGCCGAAGCGGTCGGCGCCGTTGCCGCGCTGGCGGTCGCCCTGGCCTGAGCGCGGCATGAGCCTGCGCGCCTGCTGGCGCGGCCTGCTGGCCGGGCCGCTGAGCCTCATGGCCAGCGGCCTGCTGATGGCGGGCGCCGCCCTGTATCTGCCCGGTGGCGCAGCCGGTATCGACAACATCGTGCTGCCGATCCTGCTGTTTCCGCTGATCTGGTGCCTGCTCCTGCTCTATGCACTGCTGGATGAGCGCCTGCTGCGTGCCAGCGCGATCATTGTCGCTCTGGGCGGCGCGCATCTTGCGCTGATCCTCGATCATCTGGCCCGCTTCCCGTGATCCGTCTGAGCGCGACACGCCACCGCGAACTGCTGGCCATTCACGGCTGGTCCGGCCTGCTGCTGGGCCTGCTCCTGTACACGGTGATCTGCACCGGCGCGGTGGCCGTGTTCGCGGATGAGATCGGCCAATGGTCACGACCCGCGTTCGCGCCGGCGACCGGGGGACTGACGCCGGGCCTTGATCCGCTGATCCAGCGGCTGTACGCGGCCAGCGACCCGGCCCTGCGTGAAGAGGTCGATCTGGACGCGGCGCCTGGCGGACTGGTGTATTTGCGCGTCGAGGGACATGGCCCGGATGGCGTCGAGGCCGGTGTCGAATACCAGATTGAAGCCGGACCGAGCCCCCGCGTGCTGACTCGCACGGCCGGAACCCGTGAGGATTTCGAGGCGGCCCGCCAGCAATCGGCGCTGGCCGACTTCTTCGTCTCCCTGCATGTCCGCCTGCACCTGCCCAAGCCCTGGGGCATCCTGCTCACCGGCCTGCTGGGCCTGGCCATGATGCTGGCAGTGCTGACCGGGCTGGTGCTGCACCGCCACCTGCTGACCGAGGCCTTCACCATCCGCCGCCACGGCCATGCCCTGCTGCGCCGCCGCGATGCGCATGTGGTCGCCGGCAGCTGGAGCCTGCCCTTCGCGCTGCTGCTGGCCTTCACCGGCAGTTTCTTCAGCTTCGCCGGCAGCGTCGGCCTGCCTGCCATGGCCATGGTGGTCTACGCCGGCGACACCGAACGGGCCTTCGAGGACATCTTCGGCGTGCCGCCGGCCAGCGACGACCGCCCCGCCCCGCTCGCCGACTTCGACCACATCCTGAGCGATGCCCGCCACCGTGGCGGGGTCGCGCCGGAACGCCTGCGCCTGCGTCATGCCGGCCGCGCCGATGCCCGGGTCCGGGTCTTCCTGCCGCCCGCCGGCGGCGCGCTGCGTGGCCGGGCCTTCGACTATGCCGGCAGCAGCGGCGCCTTCCTGGGCGAAACGCCGGTGCTGGTCGGCCGGGTGCCCTCCACCGGCAACCAGCTGGCCGCCCTGATGGAACCGCTGCACTTCGGCCACTTCGGCGGCCTCCTCTCCCGCGCCATCTGGTTCTCTCTTGGCCTGGCCTGCGCCTGGGTCGTGCTCAGCGGCCTGTTACTGTGGACCCGCCGGCGGGCGGAGCAGCCACTCTGGCGCTGGATGCATCGGCAAATCCTCGCCGTGGGTTGTGGCCTGCCCCTGGCCCTGATCAGCGTGCCCTGGGGCTACTTCGGCGCCCGCCTGCTGCACTGGCCGGCGCAGACCAGCCAGTGGGCGCTGTTCGGCACCAGCCTGCTGCTGGCCTGGCTGCTGTGCCAGCGGCTGCCCGCGGCGCGCGCCGCTGTGCTGCTGCGCCGCGCCTGTGGCCTGGGGCTGGCCGGCCTGCCCGGCCTGCGCCTGCTGGCGGGAGGCACGAGCTGGCCGGGCGCGCTGGATCAGGGCGAGTGGTTGAGCATCGGCATCGATCTGAGCTTGCTGCTGGTTGCCATGGCCTGCCTGTGGGCGGGCCAGCCCCGTCCCGCCATCCAGCCCCAGCCGGCCGTGGACAGGGCATGATGGCCGCGCTGCCACTGGCCGCCCTCAGCCTCGCCGCTCTGGGCCTGCTGGCCTGGCGCGACCCCAAGCGTCTGCGCGGGCGTCGCCGCGGCGCTCTGTCCTGGCCGGCCACCGTGCGCCTGGCCCTGCTGGCTGTGGCGCTGCTGCCCGGCTTGCTCAGCCTGCGCTTCGGCGGCGCGGCCGCGACCCTGATCTGGGCCGGCGCGGTGAGCACGGGCGGCTGGCTGATCGCGGAGACGTTCTCCCGGCGTTGACCCCGGCACGGCCCGCTCGTCCCAAGCTGTCACCAGACCGTCACCTGGGCGTCATGGTCTGCCCGTAGATTTCCGGCGTTTCGACACCGACCACTACGGAGCACACCGCATGGCGCATCACCCGGTTGAAGACAGCAACCCTTCCGACAACCCCGCATTCTCCGACCTCCTGTCGCAGCTGCTGGACCGCCGCCGCCTGCTCAAGGCCGGCGCCGCAACCGCCACCACCGCCAGCGGCCTGAGCCTGGTCGCCTGCGGCGACAATCACGCGCCGCCGCGCCCCGCAGCGCTGGGCTTCGCCGCCGTGCCCAAAAGCACGGCCGACCGGGTCAGCCTGCCGGCCGGCTATCGGGCCCGGGTGCTGTACGCGCTGGGCGATCCGATCAGCGACAGCATCGCCGCCTACCCGAATGATGGTTCCGACGATGGGAACTGGGATCAGCGCGCCGGCGATCATCACGACGCCATCGCCTTCTTCCCCCTGCCCCGGGGCAGCAGCAATTCGTCCGAGGGCCTGCTGGTCATGAACCACGAGGCCCTGACCGACGTCTACCTGCATCCCGCCGGACCGACGCAAGACCTGGAAGGCCGCCGCCCGCTGGCCGAGGTGCTGAAGGAACAGTACGCCCACGGGGTCAGCGTGATCCGCGTGGTGGATGACGGCAGCGGCAACTGGAGCGTGGACCGCAGCAGCAGCTTCAACAAGCGCTGGCATGTGAACAGCGAAATGCGCCTGAGCGGCCCGGCGGCCGGCACCACCCTGACCCGCACGGCCCTGTCGCCGGACGGCGTGACCACCTGGGGCACCCTGAACGACTGCGGCAACGGAGTCACCCCCTGGGGCACCTATATCGCGGGCGAGGAAAACTGGTTCGCCTATTTCACCGTCAACGCCACTGGCGACTCGGACGAGCTGGCGCGCTACGGCATCCGCTCCTCCTCCACCGGCTTCAACTACCGCGGCTGGGATACTCCGGCGGACGCCAGCGGCCTGCAGCAGCGCTTCGATCTGAGCCCGACAGGCGCCAGCGCCAGCGCGGACTTCCGCAACGAGGCGCATCACTTCGGCTACGGCGCCGAGATCGACCCCTATGACCCGGACGCCATGCCGCGCAAGCGCACCGCCCTGGGCCGCTGCTCGCACGAGGGCATCTGGTTCGCCCCCGCCCGCGCCGGCGAGCCCGTCGTGGCCTATACCGGCGACGACTCCCGCGGCGAGTATGTCTACAAGTTCGTCTCCCAGGCCCTGTGGAACCCGGCCGATGCCGACGGCGGCCTCGCCGCCGGCGACAAGTACCTGGATGCCGGCACCCTGTACGTGGCCCGCTTCAACGGTGACGGCAGCGGCCAGTGGATCGCGCTCAATGCCGCGAATACCGGCGGCATGAGTCCCGCCGAGGTCTGCGTGTTCACCCGCATCGCGGCGGACCGCGCCGGCGCCACCAGAATGGACCGGCCGGAATGGGGCACGGTGGATCCGGTCACCGGTACGGTCTACTTCACGATGACCAACAACAACAGCAGCAACCGCAACCTGGACAGCCTGGACGCGGCCAATCCGCGCAGCTACGAGGACGTCAACGGCCGTACCGGCAACGTCAACGGCCACATCATCCGCTGGCGCGAGCATGGTGATCGGGCGGATGCCACCAGTTTCGACTTCGATGTCTTCCTGTTCGGCGCCCGCGCCGGCGATGAGCCCGACATCAACGTCTCCGGGCTGAGCGCCGACAATGATTTCTCCAGCCCGGACGGCATCTGGGCCGATGCCCGCGGAGTGCTGTGGATCCAGACCGATGACAGCGCCTATGGCGACGTCACCAACTGCATGATGCTGGCCGCCCTGCCGGGCGAGGTGTTCGACGGCGAGGTCCGCCAGATCACCTCCACCCTGAACGGTGAGTCCGCCACCGTCGCCGCGCCGGTCGGCGCCAGCCTGGGCAGCGACCGTCTGGCCCGCTTCCTGGTCGGCCCGGTGGAGTGCGAGATCACCGGCGTGTGCACCACCCCGGATCACCGCAGCATGTTCGTCAACGTGCAGCACCCCGGCGAACGGGGCGACCTGGCCGACATCCACAGCCACTGGCCCAGCGGCAGCGGCGATGCCACCGACAGCGGCTCACCCGGCGCCCGGCCACGCACCGCCACCATCGTGATCACCCGCGAGGATGGCGGCGAGATCGGCCTCTAGGCCCAGTCCCCAAAGGCAAAGGCCCGGTCTGACCGGGCCTTTTTCGTTTCAAGGTCTGCTGACAGCGTCAGGCGAGACGGGCACTCAGCCCCACCACCCGGCGCACCAGGGACTGGTAGCCCTCCGGACTGAGCCGGGCCATCCAGTCGATGACCCGCGCATCCGGACCGATCAGCACCCGCCGGGCATCCCGGCGCACCCCGGCCAGGATCACCTTGGCCGCCTTGTCCGCCGTGGTCAGGAACAGGCGCTCCAGCAGGGCCTTGCCTTCGGATTCGTCATGCCCGATCAGCTGCTTCATCTCGCCGGAGAAGCGCGCGGCCCGGGCGATATTGGTCTTGATCCCGCCCGGGTGCACGCAGGTGGCTGACACCGGCGCGCCGCTCATCTCCAGTTCCTGGCGCAGCGCCGCGGTGAATCCGCGCACCGCGAACTTGCTGGCGTTGTAGACCCCCTGGCTGGGCACGGCGATGAGGCCGAACACGCTGGAGATGTTCACCACATGCCCCTCGCCCGAAGCCTTGAGCAGCGGCAGAAAGGCCTTGGTGCCATACACCACGCCCCAGAAATTGATGTTCATCAGCCACTCGAAATCCTCGTAGCTGGTGCCTTCGATGCTGCTGCCCAGGGCGACCCCGGCGTTGTTGAACACGAGATTGACCTGGCCGTGTTCCGCCGCGACCTCGTCAGCCCAGGCGTACACCGCCTCGCGATCGGCCACGTCCAGCTGACGGGACGTGCAGCGCACCCCGTGCTCGGCGACCGCCGCGACCGTGTCGGCCAGCCCCTCGGCATTCACGTCGGACAGGGCCAGATGGCAGTTCTGCCGGGCCAGGGCCAGGGCCAGGCTGCGACCGATACCGGAGCCGGCGCCGGTGATGGCGGCGACCTTGTTGTCGAAAGATTTCATCAGGATGCTCTTGGTCTCAGGCGGCGTATTGTGCCGCCAGCTGCTCGATCTTGCCGAGGTGATGGCGATTGTCGTGATCCCAGGGGTGAAAACCCGGGCGGAAGTAGTCGAGATAGGCCCGGAACGAGGTGCTCAGCGCACCATGGCGGCCGAACAGATTGCGCAGGCCGGCGGCCCAGTCCTTGCGGTCCAGGGCCCTGTCCGATCTGGCCACATTGCGCAGGTAGACCGGGGTAAAAATGCTCCACAGGACCACCGTGGCCAGCAGCATGCTGCTGATGCGCACCGCGTAGCCGCGCATCGGCTTGCCCTCGAAGACCTTGACGAAGACATCATAGGCTACGGCCTTGTGCTCGGTTTCCTCCAGGGCATGCCAGTTCCAGATCGCCGCATAGGTCGGATCGGCGCCCTCGATCACCTGCGGGTGCTCGAGCAGGGCGTTGGCCAGGATGGCGGTGTAGTGCTCCAGCGCAATGGTCGCGCCCAGGCGCAGGGCCGGCGGCAGACGCTTGACCGCTTCCAGCAACTGGAACACGAACTGTTCCGGCCCTTTCACGGCATAGCCGGCGGCGGCATAGGCCTCGTTGTATTCCTCATGCTCCCGCCCGTGCATGGCCTCCTGACCGATGAAGGCGCGGATCTCGTCGAGCAGCTGTTCATCGCTGATCACACCGGCGTCGCGGTAATGCCGCACGGAGTCGATGAAGAAGCGCTCACCCACCGGAAACAGCATGGACAGGGTGTTCATGAAATGGGTGGTGTTGCGGACGGGATTCCAGCTGTCGATCTTCTCGGTCGGCAGCTTGAACTTCAGATCTCGACGAATCGGTTGCATCGGATTTCTCCAGAATTATTGCGCCATTAATTAATGGCACGTTATAGTGTGTGCCGTCAACCCCGGAACAGGACCCGCACATGAGCGTGCAGACCACCGACATCGCCATCATCGGCACCGGCTTCGCCGGCCTGGGCATGGCCATCCGCCTGCAGCAGGCCGGCCGCCAGGACTTCGTCATACTGGAAAAGGCCGACGAGGTCGGCGGCACCTGGCGTGACAACCACTATCCTGGCTGCGCCTGCGACGTGCAGTCGCATCTGTATTCCTTCTCCTTCGAACCGAACCCGGACTGGTCTCGCCTGTTCGCCCCGCAGTCCGAAATCCTCGGCTACCTGAAGAACTGCGCGCGCAAGCACGATCTGTATCCGAAGATCCGTTTCCACAGCCCGGTCACCGGCGCCCACTGGGACGAGGAAAGCGCCCTGTGGACCCTGGAAGGCGAACAGGGCCCGCTGCTCAAGGCGCGCATCGTGATCACCGGGCTGGGCGGCCTGTCCCGGCCGAGCATTCCTGACATCCCCGGCCTGGAGAACTTCGCCGGCGAGGCTTTCCACTCGCAGCAGTGGCGTCATGACTACGATCTGCGCGGCAAGCGGGTGGCGGTGATCGGCACCGGCGCCTCGGCCATCCAGTTCGTCCCGCAGATCGCCGGCCAGGTCGGGCGCCTGGACCTGTACCAGCGCACC
>JBFJTN010000050.1:0-17952 GCA_041625325.1 Oceanococcus sp.
GCGGCCCTGGCCTGCGGCCCGCCACGCCCCCGCCGCAGCGGTCGCGGCAGGGCGCCTCCGGATTGTGCAACGCAGCATGTTCGGGATAGACTTAAGGCCCTCGCCTTAACTTTCTGCCGCCGGCCCTCGATGAGCTCTCCCAAGCCCTCTGCCTTCACCCAGCTGCGCGCCCGCACCGAAGCGGGATTCGCCCGCTGGGGCGCCTTCTGCCACGACCATCCCTGGTGGATCATCGCCGCCATCAGCGCCGCGCTGGTGTTCTTCTCCAGCTACTTCTCGCAGATGGAGGTGGACACCTCGAACGAAAGCTATCTGCGCGAGACCGACCCCGCGCGGGTCGCCTACGACGCCTTCCAGCGCGAATTCGGCAAGGATGAGCGGATTGTCGTGCTGGTCGAGAGCGACGGCGACATCATCAACGAGTCCTTCCTGCGCCGCCTGGAGTCGCTGCATCAGGCGCTGGAGAACACCTATCAGGTGGACAAGGTCGACAGCCTGATCAATGCGCGGCTGACCCTGGGGCGGGACGATCAGCTGATCGTTCAGGATCTGCTGGAGGACTGGCCGCAGGACGCGGCGGGATTCCAGTTGCTGCGCGAGCGCATCCTCGCCAACCCGCTGTACCGGCAGCAGTTCGTCAGCGGCGACCTGAGCCGGGCCGCGCTCATCGTGACCCCGGACACCTACACGGCCAGCCATTCCGGCGCGGACAATGACACCGCGCTGGAGGATTTCGATTTCAGTGCCGGCTTCGACGATGTGGACACACTGCTGGAGGCAAGCCCCGCGCCGGCAGGGGACGACGCGGCCCATTTCATCACCGACCAGGAAATTTACGGTCTGCTGGATGCGATCAAGGCGCTGAAGCCGAGCTTCGCCGCCGAGGATTTCCGCATCAGCCTGGCCGGCTCTCCCTACGTGATGCACCAGCTGACCTTCATCCTGGGGCGGGACATGTTCCTGTTCTCCGGCGTGGGCGTCCTGCTGATCGCCGCCCTGCTCTTCGCCGTGTTCCGCCGCTGGATCATCGTGGTGCTGCCGGTGATGGTGTCCGCACTGTCGGTGTATCTCACCTTCGCCCTGATGTGCTTCTTCGGCATGGTGATCACCACCTCGGTGCAGATCCTGCCTTCCCTGCTGCTGGCCGTCGGGGTGGGCAACGCGGTGCACATCTTCACCGTGTTCTTCCAGGCCCAGGACCGCGGCGAGAGCAAGCGCGAGGCCCTGCGTTACGCGCTCGGCCACTCCGGCCTGGCCGTGATGATGACCGGGCTGACCACCGCAGGCGGCCTGGCCTCCTTCGTCACCGCCAACCTCAAACCGGTCGCCGACATCGGCATCGTCGCCCCCATGGGGATCCTCTGTGCCCTGCTCTTCTCCCTCACCCTGCTGCCGGCCCTGATCGCGGTCACCCCATTCCGCCCGCGGCCGCTGCGCGAGGACGATGACAGCCCGCTGCAGCGCTTCCTGGCCGGCTGTGCCCGCGTCTCCACCACCTACCCGCTGCGGGTGATCGGCCTGTGGTTCGCTCTCATCGCGATCAGCCTGCTGCTGGTCAGCCGCATCCAGCCCAGTCACTTCCCGCTGGACTGGTTTCCGGTGGGCAGCGAGGTCCGCGAGGCCACCAAGACCCTGGACAGCCAGTTCAAGGGCGCAACCTATACCGAGATCCTGATCGACAGCGGCCAGGACTATGGTCTACACGAGCCGGAACTGCTGCAGGCCGTGGATCGGGCGGTGACCTTCCTGAAGGAACTGCGGATCGGCCAGGTGCAGGCCGGGCATACGGTCTCCCTGCTGGATATCAACAAGGAACTGCATCAGGCGCTCAACGGCAACGACCCGGCCTTCTACCGCATCCCCGATGACCGCGCCCTGATCGCCCAGGAACTGCTGCTGTTCGAGAACTCGGGCAGCGACGATCTGGAGGACTTCGTCGATACCAACTTCCGCAAGATGCGCATCACGGTCAAGATGCCCTTTGTTGACGGCATCGAGTACGGCGCCTACCTGCCTGCCATGCGTGCCGGATTCGACGAGATCATCGGCGACCGCGCCGAGGTGACCTACACCGGGGTCATCCTGCTGCTGGCAGGCAGCGTGGATGCCCTGATCGGCGACACCATCCGCGCCTACCTGCTGGCCTTCCTCATCATCTCTCCGCTGATGATGCTGCTGGTGGGCTCGGTGCGCATCGGTCTGCTCAGCATGATTCCCAATCTGGCGCCCATCGTGATCACCCTGGCCCTGATGTCCCTGCTGGGCATCCCGCTGGATGCCTTCACCCTGCTGGTGGGCTCCATCGCGCTGGGGCTGGCGGTGGATGACACCATCCACTTCATGCACAACTACCAGCGCTACTTCAGCCAGAGCGGCGACGCCGCGCTGGCCGTGCGCCAGACCCTGCGCACCACCGGCAAGGCCCTGCTGATCACCTCGGTGGTGCTCTCCGGCGCCTTTTTCGTCAACATGCTGGGCACCATGTACAACCTGCAGCATTTCGGCCTGCTGACCGGCTTCTGCATCATCGTCGCCTTCCTCGCCGACGTGTTGCTGGCGCCGGCCCTGATGACGGTGCTGGCCGCCTGGAAATCCCGATCCCTCAAGGAGGCATACGCGTGAGACTTCGTGACCGCATCACCCTGCTGGGCCTGCTGGCGGCGCTGCCGCTGGGCCTGGCCGCCCAGCCCGACGCCCGCGAGATCATGCAGCAGGTCAAGGACCGCGACGACGGCAACAACGTGGTCATGGACATGAACATGACCCTGATCGACGCCGACGGCGACACCCGCGAGCGGCTGATCCGTTCCTTCCGCCGGGACGACCCGGCAGCCCCGCGCAACACCCAGAGCATCATGTTCTTCCTCGGCCCGGCCAACGTGAAGGACACCGGCTTTCTCACCTACGACTATGACGACGGCGACAAGGACGACGATCAGTGGCTGTACCTGCCGGCCCTGAAGAAGGTCAAACGCATCGCGGCGGCGGACAAGAGCGGCAGCTTCATGGGCTCGGACTTCACCTATGCGGACATGAGCAGCCCGGACCTGGATGACTACGACTACGAACTGATGAAGGAAACCGCGGTGGACGGCCATCCGGTCTGGCAGATACTGTCCACCCCCAAATCCCAGGATGAAATCGAGCGCACCGGCTACAGCAAGTCGGTCGTCTTCGTCCGCCAGGACAATCTGGTGGTGGTGCGCGCGGTCAACTGGCTGGCCAAGGGCGGAAGGCTGAAATTCATGGAAGTGCGCCAGCTGGAGAAGATCGATGGCATCTGGACCCCGCTGGAAATGGTCATGACCACCAAGAAGGGCAAGCAGACCGAACACGCCAGCGTGCTGCGCTGGGAGGGCGTGAAGTACAACCAGCCGCTGGATGACGAGCTGTTCTCCCAGCGCCGCCTCAGCCAGGGCCTGTAAGCACCCCATGCCGACATGCGGCTGCCCGCCGGCCCGTCTGGGCGCCGGCCTGCTCGTCCTGTTCTGGGCTGCCGCGGCGACCGGGCAGGACGACATGGACGAGGTGCTGCAGGGCTTCGATGACCTGGACAGCTACAGCGAGGTCATCGAACTGGCCGAGGAATCGCCTGCGGACGCCTTCGCTCCCAAGCGCTGGGAGCTGGGTGGCAGCCTGAGCGCTTCGGCCAGCTACAACCTGCGGGAGCACAGCTCCAGCACCGGCACCGACTACGGCGGCCTGTCCCGCCTGCGCGCCCGCGCCGGTGTGAATCTGGAGGGTCGCCTGTCGGATGCCTGGCGGCTGCGCCTGGATCTGACGGGCTGGCAGGATGTCGCCTACGCCCTGCGCGACGCCGACTACACAACGGAAGTGATCAGCGCCTACGAGCGCGATGCCCAGCTGCAGGACGCCTGGATCGCTGGCCGCCTGGCCACGGCCTGGGATATCAAGCTGGGCCGGCAGGTTGCAGTGTGGGGCTTTGCCGACAATCTGCGCGTGCTGGACGTGCTCAACCCGCTGGACAACCTCGAACCCGGCCTGGCCGACGTGGAGGACCTGCGCCGCCCGGTGGGCATGCTGCGCCTGGACCATTTCCGCGGCGCCTGGCAGATCAGCGGCTTTGTCGTGCCGGAGCAGCGCTTCTCGCGCAATCCGCCCTATGGCAGCGACTTCTACCCGCTGACGGATAGTGAAGGCAATGCACTGCGTTACCGCTCCGAACAACCCGAAAGCCTGGAGAACCTGAGCGGCGCCCTGGCCCTGGTCGGGCGCTTCTCCGGCTGGGACCTGAGCTTCAATCTGTCACGGCACTGGCACGACGAGCCCTGGCTGGACGCCAGTGCATTCGACAGCAGCGACCCGAACGCCAGCCAGGAGGATTTCGAGCAGGCCGCTGTCCTGCGCCACAGCCCGGTCACCCTGGCCGGCTTCGGCGTCCAGCTGACCCGGGGCAGCTGGCTGTTCAAGCAGGAGGCTGCCTGGCTGCATGAACTGGAACTCACCAGCAGCAGCGAGCTCGACACGGGCCTCCCCCTGCTGGGCGATCTGCCCCTGGTCGGAGACCTGCTGCCGGCACCGGGGGATGGCCAGATCCTGCCCACCGGCGGCCGCCGGGTCGGGCGCCTGGACCTGTTGCTGGGGCTGGAATATTTCGGCCTGGCCGGCAGCAGCATCGCGCTGGAAAGCTCGGCCCGACGCATCATCGACTACGCCGAGGACCTGGCCTGGTCGGGCTATCTCGAATGGCGCGGCGAAACCGCCCTGCGCCTGACCCGCGACTTCCTCAATGAACGGCTGCGCCTGCATCTGATCGGCCTGCTGCTGCATCGCGACGGGCAGATCTGGGACGCCAGTGGCGGTGCCCTGTACCGGCTTCAGCTCGAATACGATCTGGGCCGCGGCCTCATCGCCTCCGGCGGCGTCGTGCTCTACGACGGCGGCGAGCAGCTGCCCTTCAATGTGATGGCCCGCAACGACCGGGCCTTCAGCGAGTTGCGCTGGAGCTTCTGAGCGCGGCTGACGCCAGCCGGCTCAGGGCCGGGCAAAGCGCAGCAGATTCCCGCGCGCCAGATGAATCAGCTCCAGTGCGTCGGGCGTCGCCTGGAGTATGCCGAAGCAGCGGCCAGCATCGCGGATTTCAGGGTCGGTCAGGACCAGTTGCGGGCCTTGATCACCGGGCTCGCCCTGGCAGGCCGGCACCAGTTGCAGGAAATCCAGGCCAGTGAATCGCCCGCCGTAGATCTGACGCACTTCGGAGCCGATGATCTCCATGACGTAGTCCGGGTCGTCCAGCGAATGCCACTCGCCCTGGAGTTGCGCGCGCAGTTCGGCGTGGGGATCACCCTGATGCGCCAGCCGGACCGCGTCAAGCAGCACGGACGCCGTGATGTCCCCCACGTCGATCAGCTGCCCGCTGATGCGCAGAGGGGTATTCAGCGCAAGCCCGTCCACGAAGTCCAGCAGCTTGCTGTCCGCCTGCTCCGCCCGGTAGGCGTAGAACTTCCAGCCCTGACCATGGAAGGCGCACAGATCCACGCCATCAATGACATCGCAGCCCTGGTTCAGTACCGGCCAGTCCTGTGGGACACCGGTGGCGAGAGGGTCATCGACCAGGCTGGCACAGGCCGCGCTCAGCAGCGCCGGGACTGCCAGGGCCAGGCTCCGAGGCCAGCTCATCAGGACGAACACCGCAGCCGGGCAGACCGAATTCGCCGCATGTCAGGGCCTCAGCGTAATCACGGGTGTGACGACACCGTTGCACGGGTAGCAGCAATTGCTGCAGCGCTGACCGTTCCTGGGGCCGGTGCCCCAGTAGATGTCCTCCCGGTTCCTCACCCAGGCGCCGTAGCACAGGGTTTCGCCGACCAGACACGAGGTCCTGATGCTGTGCAGCTGAGAGTCGTCGAACAGGTAAACCCTGTCGGGCCCGGGCCAGCTGTAAGCCGGCCGGTTCTGCGAATACATCGCCAGCTCGACGACATTCGGATGGTCGCTCCTGACTTGCCAATCGATGAACTGGGCCCCGGCATCAGCCGGGTATGCGCCACACAGCATCATGGTCATGACCACAATAAGGCTTCGCACGGATGGAAACTCCTGCAAGGCTTGATGCCCCGATTGTCATGGATCCCCGGCCCGGCTTCGCACAGGGCTCGATCTGATGCTCTCACTTCTTCAGGACAATGTCATCCACGCCCGCTCGCAGCGCAGGCAGGGGTCGCGCCGCCCGGATGCGTCACCAGGGGGCCATCCTGAGGGGCGTCAGCCGGGCGCCGCAGACCAGGGCGATGGCCCACCCGAAACGGGCCAAGTGTGGGCCGTGAACTGCGTCACAACCGGTCGTCAGGGGCGCATGCTACTGTCCGTCCCGGATGATCGAAAGGCGGCGGACAGGGAGCCCTCCGTCGCCGCAGGTCGCAGGATCACCGGGACCGGATTCGCTTACGGCCGCCCCGGCTTTCGTGCTAACTTGCAGAGGCGTCCAGGGTGTCGGACTGCGGGCAATGGTCCCGGGCAGTCCGAGCAGGGGTGAGGGCAGCGGAGGCAGAAGATGGTCAACCGATTCAAGAGCTTGATTCCCGGCCGCTCAGGCCGTGTTCGCCTGGCCGGCGTCATGGGCCTGGCCCTGGCCATGGCAGGCTGTTCCTCGGGCAGTTCAGAACAGGCCATCACGCCGCCGAGCGCCTCCATGGTCAACGGCGCCGTCACCAAGGGCTCCACCGTCGCCGCCCGGATCCGCATCTTCGCCTTCGATTTTTCCGGCCAGCCTGTCGGGGCCGCGCTGGCCGAGACCCAGTCCGATACCAATGGCAATTTCCAGGTGCCCGGCCTCAATCCCAATCGCGCCTACCTGGTGCAGGCCTGTGGCGGCGCCTTCAAGGACGAGTCCGATGAGTCGGGCCTGCGCATCGTCACCCTGAGTCTGAACGACTGCCTGGAATCCATTCTGCCCGCCGGCGCCAGCAGCGTCGCGGTCACCCCCTATACCCAGGCACTGGTCAACAAGCTGCGCCGCGAGGCGGTCAACAACAGCTTCGCCAGCCTGCTGAACAGCGGCCGCGCGATCTTCGCCGAGGCCATCGGCTTCGATGTGCTGATCAATCTGCCCACCGATCCGGTCGCACCCAGCGGCACGCCGCAGCAGATCGCCTACGACATGGCCCTGGGCGGGGCCGCCGCCACCATGAACCGGATGGCCATACTGTCCGGCCTGCCCGCCTTCGATTTCGCGACCGTGCTCGCCTTCGCCGAGGATCTCGCCGACGGCCGTCTGGACGGCGTGGCCGGTGGCAGCCCCATCCTGCTCAACGGCCGCGCGCTGGAGGATCTGGACGTCAACATCCTGATCCGCCTGTTCCGCAACAACAATTTCTACGCCGGCTACCAAAGAGCGCCGCTGGTGCAGATTGACGAGGACATACTCAGCCGACCCGCGGTGCCGGAGCAGACCAACCAGCCTCCGACCGCCGTGGATGACGTGTTTTCCGGCACCGAAGGACAGGCACTGGTGGTGCCGCCGCCTGGCGTGCTGCTCAACGACAGCGATGTGGATGGCCTGAGCCTGAGCGCCAGCCTGGTCGATGGCCCGGCCGTTGGCGAACTGAGCTTCCAGGAGACTGGCGGCTTCCGCTATCTGCCCCCGGAAGGCAGCGGCGAAATCAGCGTTCAGTTCACCTACCAGATCAGCAACGGCCGGCAGAATTCCGACCCGGCCACCGTCACCATCAACCTGACCCGGCAGCCGCGGATCAGCGTCCCGGCCACGCGGGAGATCAGCGAGGGCAACAGCGGCATCAGCCTGCTCACCGTGCCGCTCCGGCTGAGCTTCGCCAGCAGCCGGGATGTGACGGTGCGCTACGCCACCCAGGATGACAATGCCCTCGCCGGCAGCGACTACAACGCCGCCAGCGGCACCGTCACCATCCCGGCGGGCGCGCTGGAAGGCAGCATCACGCTGGAGATTCTCGGCGACACCGATATCGAAGCCGATGAACGTTTCGGCCTGCTGCTGTTCGAGCCGCAGAACGCGCTGATCGATCAGGGCGTCAGCATCATCACCATCATCAATGACGACCGTGCGCCGGAGCCGACGCCGACGCCCACGCCGGTGGCCACTCCGACGCCCGTGCCAACTGGTCCGCCCACGCCGCCACCCAACCTGAACCCGGTCGCCAACAACGACAGTGTGACGGTGAACGAGGATGCCCCGCCGACCCTGATCAATGTGCGCCTGAATGATTCGGACCCTGACGGCGGCACCATCACCGTCACCGGCGTCACGGCGGGCAGCCAGGGCGGCAGCACCAGCGTGGTCTCGAACCAGGTGCAGTACCAGCCCGCACCCAACTACAACGGCAGCGAGACCTTCGGTTACATGATCAGCGACGGTCAGGGCGGCAGCGCCTCGGCCATCGTCAGTGTCACTGTCAATCCGGTCAATGATCCGCCCACGGTGCTTGGCAGCCTCACCAAGACCGTGTCGATCAATGCCTCTCCGCCTCCCGCAATCGCACCGGGCGAACTGGCCGCCAGCGACGTGGACATGCCCGCGCCCAGCAGTCTGGTATTCAGCGTGACTGCCGCGCCGGCCTGCGGGGGATTCACCCTCAGTGGTGCACCGACCACCAGCTTCACCCAGCAGGACATCATCAACAGTCTGGTCGCTTTCGACCCCTTCGACTGCATCGGCGGCGATACCGCCAGCGCCGGCCTCTCGCTGTCCGACGGCATCGCAGCACCCGTGTCGGCCAGCTTCAACGTGACCGTCGCGGCGTCCTGCGCGATCCCGCCGGACGGGCTGGTCGCATGGTTCAGCGGCGATGCGGTGCACACCAACGCGGGCGCGATGCTGGCCTACGACATCGAGCAGGGCAATCACGGCAGCTGGACCGTCGAGGCCGATAGCGGCGTTGCCGCAGGTCAGGTCGCAGAAGCGATGCGCTTCCTTGCCACCGACGGCGTCATCAAGGTGCCGGACAGTGCCGCGTACGTCACAAACGCCTTCACGGTGGACGCCTGGATCAACATCACTGCATTGCCCGGAGCAGGCCAATCCGCCCCCATACTGCGGAGCCTTCACTTCGGCCACACCTATGGCCTGAGCGTGACCGACACGGGCGCGCTGTCCGGCTTCACGGTCGGCGGAGATGGCAGCGCCTCCGCGCTGTCGCCACCCGGTTCGATCATTGCCGGCCGCTGGACCCATGTGGCCATGAGCTACGTGGACAGTTTCGACAGCGGAGGCATGCAGCTGTATATCGACGGCGCGCCGGTCTTCCCCACGCCGTTGACGCCGCAAGCCTCCTACTTCTCTTCGCCCTCGGCCATGGGCCTGGACATCGGCGGCGACAGCCTGTCCGCGGGCGCGCCCAGCTTCAATGGCCTGATCGATGAGTTGCAGTTGATCAACCGGGTGATGTCCGACGCCGAAATTCATGGCATCTACCGGGCCGGGCGCGTCGGCAAGTGCAAACCGATGGCCACCGATGATCCGGACGGCGACGGCCTGCCCTTCTCCGGCGAGATGATGGCCGGCTCCAATCCGCGCAATCCGGACACCGACGGCGATGGCCTGTCTGACGGCGACGAGGTGAACAACCCGACCTTCCCGTCCGATCCCACGAAAGTGGATACCGATGGCGATGATCTCCCCGATGGCGACGAGATCGCGGGCGGCACGGACCCCGCGGACCCGCTCGACCCAGGCCCCGGCGGCAAGATCTATGTCAGCAACCTGGGTGCGGACACCAATGACGGCAGCTCCTGGGCCACCGCCGAGCGGACCAGCGCGGGCATTTTGGGCAACCCCGCCTATGCGACCCTCTCGGACACCAGTGCGCTATTCATCATTCTTGAGGAATTCCACACCATCGACGGCCTGCTGCTGGACGCCAGTGTCAGCTCGCGCAATCCGATCATCATTCTGGGCTCGCAGCAGAATCCGACGCCGCCCCCCCTGGCCAAGGCCGCCAGCGGCCCGGTCAATTCCCGCATCGATGCGAACTTTGACCCAGGACCGATGACGGATCCCACCGACTGCGGCGCTCTCGCACCGGCGTTCAACAACGCCTCGCTGATCGTTCGTGGCATACCTCAGGTCTCGCTCAGCCGGCTCATCATTCAGGATGGGCAGAACGCGTGCAGTTCGGGCGGCGGCGTGTCCATCGTCGACAGCAATGTGATGATGGATCAGGTGAAGATACTGAGAAACCGGGCGACCCTGGCCGGGGGCACCGCGGTCGGCGGTGGGGTCGGGATTGTCAGCAGTGGCGCCCCACTGACTTTGAGTATCAAGAACGCTCAGATCGACTCCAACTTTGTGATGGATGGATCGGGCGGCGGCGTGGGCGCGGGTCCCAACATCAGCGTGCAAATGGACAACGTGCTGATCCTGTCCAACCTGGCCGGCCGCGCCGGTGGTGGGGTCTGGGCCGGGTGCCCGGTCGACCCAAGCAGCTGCAATCTGCAGGTACTGCGCTCCGAAGTACGCAGCAACGTGGCTGACTCGGGCTCAGGCGGGATTGGCGTACAGGACATCAACCAGCTGAGGATCGAGGACTCTGTCATCGCCAATAACCGCATTCGAGGAGGCAGTGCCGGCGGCATCCGCCTGCGCGGTAAAATCTTCAATGCCAAGGTCCGCCACAACCGCGTGCTGGGCAATGGCCTGATCTACGAACTGAATACCAGCACCGGTGACTTGCAGAGAGTTGGCAGCTCCGGAGGGGGCGGCGGCATCGAAGTCTTCATCGGCCCAATCGACGCCAGCGGCAGTTCCATCGACATTTCCAACAATCTCGTCGTGGGTAACGCGGCCGAGTTCGGGGGCGGGATCTATGCCGCCGGGCTCAACACGGCGCCGCTGGATTCGCTGATCATTGCGTACAACACCATCGCCTTCAACCGAGGTCACTCGGGGCATGGCGGTTTGGTACTGGCAAACAATGTCTCAGCGACGGTTCTTGAGGTCGCCAACAACATCATCCGATACAACGAGAGCGCCGACCCCAGCACTCATGGCGAGGCTGACGACAACATCTCCGACGTGGATAACGTCATGACCCGGGTGCTCAACAATATCGAAGTCACCCTCGCCGGCAGCGATTTCGATTCGGACCCACGCTTCGTCCAGGATTTCTATCTGGATCAGGGCACGCCGGGACCGGGCCAGAGTGTCGGCGGCGGCGACCCCGGCTACAACGGCCTGCTGTCCCTGGGCATCGACATGCGGACCACCGACGCGCCCCTGGGCAACCCGGACCCGGAAGCGGATGATCTCGGCTATCACCATGACCGTCCCGGCGCCGGCCTGCCGGGCAGCCTGCTGAACTTCCGCAATCCCTGTGGCGGTCTGCGTGGATCCGCGGGCAATGGCGGCACGCTACCCCTGCCCCGACCCGGTTGCCAAACCGTAACGGAATTCAAGGTCGAACCCTTGTTCGGCGGACGTCCGGAGCCGGGGCACCGGGTCGCGGCCTACGTGCTGACTTTCGACGTGGACTCCCTGGGCAGTCCGCTCGCCTGCACCGGCGTGTCCCCGGAACCGAGCTGCCCGGAAGTCCTTGTCGGCCCGCAGGTCTTTGCGGTGGATTCCGATCCGAATGGTCGGCTGCTGCGCGACAATGGCGACGGCAGCTACAGCCTGCGCCTGAAGTGGCGCTACAACGCCGGTGACGCCGTACTGCGTTTCCTGGTGGACGGCCAATCCTATGATATTGCCATCAGCAGCGCGGCCTACAGCTACTGCCCGGGGCCCTATGGCTCGTCCTACTCCTACACTCCGAAGCCGTATTACTCCCAGTTGGAGGACACCCTGCCCAGTTCCAGCGCCTGCTACTACGGCAGTGGCTATTGATCTGACACGGGAGTGACGCCAAAAGCCCTGATCGGACGGGCCATCGAGGACCTGCTGCCAGCGCCGGACGGCAGTGTGTGGAGCGAGAAGGGCCCGCTGGACGCGCATGAGGCGAGCCTGCTACGTGCCCTCACCGGCCTGGCGCCGCTGGGCAGGCAGGCTGAGGGCCTGGCGCGCCGACTGGGTCTGGATACCGATGCGCTGGCCATGCTCGAGGACGACCTCGTCGCCCTGCAGGCCCGCGGCTTCCTGCTGCAGACCAATGACCTGCGGCGTCAGGGGCCGACGGACACGCCGGCGACCCGGATCAGCACCTGCGCGATCCTGAGTTGCGGCCGACCTGGGCTGCTGCAACGCGCGATCCGCGATCTGGGCCGGCCGGCGGCCCAGGCCGGGCGACGGCTGTTGATCAGCGATGATGCGCGACAGGCCTCAGCCCCCGCCGCCACCGACGTGGCCATGGAATGGCTGCATCGCGGGCACCGCCAACGCTGGATCGAGCAACTGCCGGATGACGGGCTGCGCCGCAGCGCCAGCTTCGCCCTGCTGCCCGATGACGGGGGGGACACCACGGTCGGCGCCAACTGCAATGCCGTCTTTCTGGCAGCCCGGGAGGAAGCCCTGGCGCTGCTGGATGACGACACCAGCGGGCCGGTCGGCCGCGCCCTGCCCAGTGAGCCACGCCGTCGGGTCGTGGGCCCGGATGGCGATCCGACCCTGCTGCTGCTCTACGACGCCAGGGACGAGGCGATCGGAGACGTTCTCGCCATCGATTCCGACCCGGCCAGCCTGCTCGAAGTCGGCCTGGGTCAGCGCGTGGCGCAACTCGGACAGGAGTCGCCCCTGGAGTTCGAGGAACAGACGCCGGCCCACGCGGTCCGGGCCATCGTGCGCGGTGGCCGGGTGCTTACCAGCATGATGGGAGTCGCCGGGGACAGCGGCATGAGTTCGCCATTGAGTTTCCTCGGCCTCACCGAGGATGCCGGGCAACGCCTGGATCAGGATTTTTCCCGGCGCCTGTTCAGCCGTAACCTGATCCGGGCGGCACCCGATCAACGACTCAGCCAGTCCGGTTTCTTTATGAACGCCTGCTGCGCCATGGATCTGCGCCAGGGTGGCCTGCTGCCCTTCTATCCGGTCGGCCGCGATTCTGACGGACTGTTCGGCACCGCCCTGAACCAGCTGGAACCGGACGCCTTCCGCCTCTATCTGCCCTGGTTGGTCTGCCACCAACCTCCGCCGCGGCCACCCTACCGTCTTGCGGACCTGCAGGCCCCCGGCGCGGCAGCACCACCCATCGCGCTGATCCGCCACGCGCTGTCGCAGTGGCGACCACCGCGGCGCATGCTGCGGCGGGCGGACCGTCGCCAGGCCCTTGGCCTGTATCTCGAGGGCCTGGGTCGTCTGCCCCTGAAGCAACTCACGGCCTACATGGCCGATGCCCGCCTGTCCGACATGGCGGCGCAGATGCGCTGGCTGGGTCTGCTGCTGGAGCGGGCGCCCGCGGTGCGCCAGGGGCTGATCGAGCAATGCCTGGTGCAGACCCGTGCGCGCTTGCAGGAGCTGTCGACTGCCCCGGAGCAGTCCATCTGCCGGCAGGGCTATGCCCTTCAGGATTATGCTGATGCCCTGAGCCAATACGGCCAGTTGCTGCAATGCTGGGACGAACTGCAGCGGGCCGCTGCGGCCAATCCGCTGCGCGGCGAGCAGGTGGCGCCGTGAGCTGGCTGAGCGCCGCGCCCCACCGTCTCACCGGCCTGTTCCCCGACTGCTTCCAGCTGGAGTTGAGCGAGTGCAGCCGCCTGCTGACGCTGAACCTGCCCGAAGCCACGCTGCTGCGGGTCGCTGCCCATGCCGGCACTGCCGAGGAACTGCTGCTGCGCTTTGTCGACGCGGGTCGCTGCGCACCCGATCAGGGTCGGGAAGCCCTGCAGCGAGGGCTGGAGCAGGGCTGGCTACGGATGACTGAAGCCGCACAGCTGGGCTGGGATGACACGCCGCAATCCGCCGGCGATGCCTGGCGCTGCGTGGGCGAACTGCCGCAAACCATGCACACCGCCGGATCGGCCGAAGATATCCTGGTCTGCGAGTTTCTGGACGGCCTCAACACCACGGGAAACGCTCCCCTGGACGCAACCGAGATTTCCCCGCTGCAACTGCTCATCGACTATCTGGCCCGCCTTGGACAACAGCCTCCTCGCGCCCTGCTCAGCAGCAGCCGGACGCTGTCCCGGCTGTTTGGCCCGACACCACCCGTCCTGCTCCAGTTCAGCACCTGCCTGAGCCTGCCAGGCCCCACCCTCAGCCCGCCGGCCGCGCAATCCCATGAGGACGAGTGCCTGCTGCTCAACACCGACGACAGCGCGGCCCGCCTCGCGCTGGCCTGCGGGCCACTGGCCGCAGCGGCCCTGCGCCAGCTGGACCCGACTGCGCGCTGCCTCACCATCCCGGTCCGCGCCTCGCTGCCCGCACCCGTACCAGGCCAGGACTGGGCGAGACTCGCGATACTCGGCATCGAGCTGCCCGATAGCCTGAGCGACTTTGAGACGCGCGCCCGGCTGCTGGTCATGGCGCTCGACAATGATGCTGCCCTGAGCGATGCCGAACTGACCCGGCAGCTGCAGCGCAGCTGGCTGCAGCGCTGGAATGCCATCACCCAGTGGCAGCAGGTGTACGGACTGCCGGATGATTCCCCCGCCACCTGCCCGGTGCCTGAACCCGGACTGCTGCCGGCAATCCGTGAACAGATGGCGTCCTGCGCCGGCGCGCTGCGCGCGGCCACCTGAGGGCCCATGAAGATCATCGGCGTCGGCAACCAGAAGACGGGCACCACCACCCTGGGCGCGGCGCTGCGCATCCTCGGCTATCGCCACCAGAGCTACTCGGTCCGCTCCTCCCACATGTATGCGAATGGCTCGCTGGAGGAACTGCTGACCTGGAGCGACCATTATCAATCCTTTGATGACGTGCCCTGGGCCCTGCTCTACCGCGAGCTGGATGTCCGCCACCCGGGCAGCAAGTTCATCCTCACCTACCGGCGCTCCAGCCAGGCCTGGTTCGAGAGCCTGGACAAGCACATGCGACGGATGGGCAGAAAAAGCGCATCGCAGGACATGAACGAGGCGATTTACGGACGCCCGGATCCCCAGAACGACAGGGACCTCGCCATCCAGGTGTATGAGCAGCACAATGCCGCCGTCCGTGCGTATTTCAAGGATCGCAAGGAGGACTTCATTGCGCTGTGCTGGGAGCGTGGCGACGGCTGGGCGGAACTGACCCGCTTCCTCGGGCGGGACATGCCCGATGCGCCGTTTCCCCATGCGAACAGGGCACCCAACTGGCGCGAAAAGCTGCGCTCACAATGGCAGAGGATGCGCCGCAGCCGACGCGCCAAGGCACTGGTCGATGGCACCGGGGATCCGGGATGAATGCGGTGAGTTCCCCCCTCGATGTGCTGTACCGGACGCGCAGCTGCGACGGTTTTCGCATCGTTCCGGTCTACCGCCGCCTGGACGCGACGCTGGCCGGGCGGATCGTGAACCTGTGGGAACGACACCGCCTGTTGCCGGAACAGGCCGACCCCACCCGACGCCTGGACACGGTGGTCTGCGTGGCCTTCGATCCCTTCGGTGAGCTCGCGGCGGTCAATTCCGCTCGCCGCGTTCACCTGGACGGTCGCCTGCTGTTCGACTACCGCATCTTCATCCGCCCACGAAACGGGGTTCCCCGGCTCAAGGTCGAGATGACCCGCAGCGCCCGCGAGTTGCTCGCGAGGGTGCCGTTGGAACAGCCGCCGGAAGCGCTGCTCCTGAGCTTCGCGAACCCCCGACTGAATCGCGACGAAGTGATACGCGAGCTGACCGCTGCCGGTTACCGCCAATGGCTCACCCCGCGCGGCCGCGCAGCCTGGCTTTACGAGTTCGACCCGTCCCAGCGTCTGTGATCCGGTCACGCCCGGCTGACACCCACCAGGCCCGGACTCACGCAATCGCATGAGTCCGCAGGGATACGCGCGGGCTATGATGCGGCGCAAAATCCTTCGAGGCTAACCCCGCATGACCTGGACCGCTTCCGACATACCCTCCCTGTCCGGCCGCACCGCCATTGTCACCGGCGCCAACAGTGGCATCGGGCTGGAAACCGCCGCCGGCCTGGCCGAGCGCGGCGCCACCGTCATCATGGCCTGCCGCAATCTGGCCAAGGCGGAGAAGGCCGCGGACAGCCTGCGGACACGCCAGTTGCCGGGCGAGATCCGCCTGATGCAGCTGGACGTCGCCAATCTGTCATCGGTGCGCGCCTTCGCCGAGGAATTTTCGGCGCAGCACCCCTGCCTCGATCTGCTGATCAACAACGCCGGCGTGATGGGCGCGACAAAGATCCTGCGTACGAAGGACGGCTTCGAGTCCCAGTTCGGCACCAATCATCTGGGTCACTTCGCCCTGACCGGCCTGCTGCTGGAGCGTCTCAAGGCCGCCCCGGCGCCGCGCGTGATCGCGGTCTCCTCGGTGGCGCACAAGGCGACCCAGGGCATCGACTTCGATGACCCGAATTACGAGCGCGGCGGCTACAAGCCCTTTCTGGGCTACGCCCGCAGCAAGCTGGCCAATCTGCTGTTCATGTTCGAGCTGGACCGGCGCTGCAAGGCGGCCGGCCTGCCGCTCATCGCCGCGGCGGCGCATCCCGGCTACACCGCCAGCAACATCACCAGCGGGGCCAACCCGGAGGGCAGCCGGATCAAGGATTTTCTGGTCGGCATCGGCAATCGCTTCTTTGCCATGTCCGCCGTCGGTGGCGCCCGCCCGACCCTTTACGCCGCCACCCATGCGGATATCCGTGGCGGCGAGTTCATCGGCCCGGTGGGCCCGCTGCAGTTCTGGGGGCCGCCCGGTCCCGTGGCGCGCAAGGCCACCGCCAGCGATCCGCAGGCTGCCAGCCGCCTGTGGAGCCTGTCGCAGGAACTGACCGGCGTACGCATGCTCGACGACTGAAGCGGCAGCCGCGGAAGCCTTCGCCTGACGACGGACCCGCCTGCGCCCGCCCGAGCACAGCGATACCGGAACAGGACCAGCCCGAGTTCTGATGGGAAAGCCCGCTCTGGCGGAACGCCCCATAGGATCTCCGGCTCGATCGGTGGCCCGGTTTCCGCGCGTGCCATGCCTGGAGTTGGCCACCGTCCGTCAGACGCCCCGCCGCAGAGCGCCGCAGACCGGCCCGGATCGGTACGCCTGCGTGACACTCACCCCGGCACCGCCCGCCCCCCGCGATCAGCCCGTCAAGGACGGAGCGATCACCGACCGGCCATCCCGCTGAACCTGGCGATGCCGGCCCACATACCTCATTCAGGGCAGGTCGTCGCCTCGATCATGCGTCATCTATAGGCAGAGCCTGGATGTCAGGCCCACAGGTCAGCGGCGCCCCGGCGCCCGATCGATGAAAACAAGCTGGAGACCGCGGACCGCAGCCTCACTGCGCAGCCGCGAAGGACAAGGGAATCCGTGAACTACGCCGTGCTGGGCGCCCGTGGCGGCGCATGTGTCAAAGCTGTTTCAATCGCAACAGTGCGGGGCCTGTCCGTCACGCTGCTGGCGATATCCTCACTCTGGCTGGGCAGTCCGGACGTGCTGGCACAGGAGGAATCCGGGGATGGGGAAGCCGGCGCCGTTGACGCGGATCCGGTGGTGATCGCCCTGGAGGAGGAGCCCGCCCCCCGTGTGCCAGCACCACGGACCCAGGGTCAGCTGGAAGAGATCATCGTCACCGCCCAGAAGCGCGCCGAATCCCTGCAGGAGACGCCGATCTCCCTGGCCAGCATGAATGCCGACCAACTGGAAAAGCTCGGGGTGGATGGTCTGGCTGATCTGGATGGCAAGGTGCCCGGGCTCAGCCTGGAACCCTTCCCCACCAGCAATGCGACCCTGCAGCTGTACATCCGCGGGGTGGGCATCATCGATTCACAGGTGACCCAGGATCCGGCCATCGGCATCTACTACGACGGCATCTACATTTCCCGCTCGGTGGGCGCGGCCCTGGACATCGCCGATGTCGAGCGCATCGAGGTCCTGCGCGGCCCGCAGGGCACCCTGTACGGCCGCAATACCACCGGCGGCGCGGTGAACATCGTCACCCGCAAGCCC
>JBFJTN010000051.1:0-17825 GCA_041625325.1 Oceanococcus sp.
GCACTGGTTCGTGCCGGGTCGCGGCGCGGTGGCCGATGCGGCGGAAGGCGAATACCTCTGGCGCGGTGTCGCCACCGGGCAGCGCCCGCCGCCCACCGGCTTCGAGGCCAATGACTTCCGCATTCCGACCCTGGCCGAGACCCTGGATGCCTTCCCGGACGTGATGATCAACATCGAGCTGAAGCCGGACCCGGAATCCACCGGCAGTTACGAGCGGAAGGTGGCCGACCTGCTGATCGAGCGGCAGCGGGCCGATGACGTCATCGTGGCCTCCTTCATCGATGTGCCGGCCACCCTGTTCAAGGCCGCCGCGCCCTGCGTCAGCACCTCCTATCCCACCGGCCAGGCCGCGCTGGCGGTGCTGGCCAGCCAGGGACCGGCGCCGCTGCTGCCCAATCCGCTGCATCACGCCTTTCAGGTGCCGCGCGCGCTGGGGCTGGAGGTGGTGACCCAGGATTTCGTCGATGACGCCCATGCCGGCGGCATGGCGGTGCATGTCTGGACCATCAATGACTGCCAGGAGATGGTCGATCTGCTGGCCATGGGGGTGGATGCGGTGATGACCGACCGGCCGCAGCTGCTGGAGCAGGTGCTGGCGCAGCCGGAAGATGGCCGGAATTGCGCCGCGCTGGAGAGCTTCAGGGCCGCGTTCTGAAAAAAATCTGCGTCGAAGCCTGACATTCGGGTCGGCCTGTCGTTTCAGTGGATGTACCCCACTGGAGCGTCACCATGAAAACCCTGCTTGTTCTGGCCCTGAGTCTGCTGCTGCTGGCCTGCACCGGGCCTGATCTGCGCCCCCCACCCGGCGACCCGGTCCCGCCTGACGACAAGGCGCAGGCGCCGACCGAGCCGGAGTCGGCGCCAAGGCAGCAAACCCAGGAGCCGAAGTCGGTTCTGGCGGACCGGGACTCGCCCAGAGTGCGGGAGGCGCGACGCGAACTCGCGCCGCCGGCCCTGCCGGCGACCGCCCAGGCGGGCAAGCGCCATGCCGAAATGATGTTCGCGCCGGCCCCGCCGGCCCGGCAGTGGAATCGGGAAGGCTACGACGAGATCGTCGAGAACGGCTTTCGCTCGGCCCTGCAATCGCCGCTGTCCACCTTCGGTCTGGATGTGGATACGGCCAGTTACAGCAATGTGCGGCGTTTCCTGACCCAGGGGCGCCTGCCGCCGGCCGATGCGGTGCGCATCGAGGAGCTGATCAACTACTTCGAATACAGCTACCCGGAGCCCGATGGCCGGCATCCGCTGTCGGTGAGCACGGAGCTGGCGGTCGCGCCCTGGAATCCGCAGCATCGCCTGGCCCTGGTCGGGGTCAAGGCGCGTGATCTGGATCTCGGGCAACGGGCGCCGAACCGGCTGGTCTTCCTGCTCGACACCTCGGGCTCGATGAACCAGGACAACAAGCTGCCCCTGCTCAAGCGTTCCTTCCAGATCCTGATCGAGGCCATGGACGCCCGCGACAGCGTGGCCATCGTCACCTACGCCGGCAGTGCCGGCCTGGTGCTGCCGCCGACCCCGGGCAGCAACAAGGAGGCGATCTACGCGGCGCTCAATCGCCTGCAGGCCGGCGGCTCCACCGCCGGCGCCCGCGGCATCGAACTGGCCTATCAGGTGGCCCGGCAGCAGCATGTCGCCGGCGCCAACAACCGGGTGATTCTGGCCACCGACGGGGATTTCAATGTCGGCGCGTCCAGCGACGGCGAGCTGGTGCGCCTGATCGAGGCGCGTCGCGACAGTGGCATCTTCCTCAGCGTGCTCGGCTTCGGCAGCGGCAACTACCAGGACGGCAAGATGCAGAAGCTGGCCGGCCACGGCAACGGCACCCACCACTACATCGACACCGATCGCGAGGCGGAGCGGGTGTTCCGCGACAAGCTGCAGGGCACCCTGTACACGGTGGCCAAGGACGTCAAGATCCAGATCGAGTTCAATCCGGCCGTGGTCTCCCGCTACCGCCTGATCGGCTACGAGAACCGGCTGCTCAACGCCGAGGACTTCATCGATGACCGCAAGGATGCGGGTGAGGTGGGGGCCGGGCACAGCATCACGGTGCTGTACGAGATCGTCCCGGCCGGCGGCGCCGAGCGCGCAGAGCCGCTGCGCTATCAGTCCCGCGAACTGGAGAATCGCGCTCAGGAGCTGGCCCAGTTGCGCCTGCGTTACAAGGCCCCCGATGCGGCGCACAGCGTGGAGTTTCGCCAGCTGCTGGCGGCGCGGGTCGCCGAGCGGCCCTCGGCCAATCTGCAGTGGGCCGGCGCGGTGGCCGAGCTCGGCCTGCTGCTGGGTCGCTCCGAGCATCGTGGCCAGGCCAGTTACGCGGGCCTGATCGCCCGCGCCGAGGCGCTGCTGTCCGCCGGGCCGGATGAGGCCCTGCGGCGCGAGTTTGTCGGACTGGCACGGCAGGCGCGGGTCGCGTCAGAATCCACGCTGGGCATGCACTGAGGCGGGCCGTGGCTGATCGCGACGAGGACTGGCTGGATGCACTGGCGGGCGCAGGGGCGCCCGCCGATGCCGGCCAGCAGCGGGAGCTGGAGGCATTGCGGCGGGCGGCGCGGGCCCTGGAAGCAGCGCCACCCGACGCGCTGGCCGAGCAGCGCCTGCTGCGGCGCCTGGAGGGCGAGGGCCTGCTCGAGGCGCCGCTGCGGCGCCGCGCCGGGCCGCTGCAGGCGCTGGCCCGGGCCGCGGTGGTCCTGCTCTGCTTCGGGCTGGTGATCGAGTGGTTTGTCCTGACGCCGCCTCCGCCTCTGAAGCCGCCGGCGGAAGAGGACGAGGTCCTGGCGCGCGAGCGGCTTGCGGCAGTGGAAGGCCAGCAGCTGGCTGAACAGCACGAGGCGCCACTGGCGATGGCCCGGCGCGCGGAAAAGGCCGCGGCGCCGCAGTTGGCAGAGCTGGCCCGGTCCGAGCCGGACGAGCCGCCCCCGCGGGCTGCCGAGCCGGCCGCTGCGCCCTGGCCGGATCAGGCGCCTGCCGGCAGCGCCGGGCCCGCGTCGCTGCGGCTGAGGGTGGCGGACCTGGGCGAGGCCGCCGCGCAACTGCGCGAACTCATCGCCGGCGAGGGCGTCGATGAACCGGAGGCGCGGGAGGACCAGGCCGCCGCGGCCGATGCGGCTGCAGGCCTGGCCGCGCGGCAGGCTGGTGAGCGGCGGCTGTGGACCCTGCGCTGCCAGAGCGCGCCGGCCTGCGACAGCCTCAACGCCTGGCTGCGGGTCCGGGGCGCGGAGGCGGCATTCCGGCCCGGAGAATGGCTGGAGCTGCGTCTGGAGCCGTTTGAATGAACGCGCAGAGCAGCGATGACGAACTGATTCTGGGCCTGTGCCGCGAAGCGGATCGACGGCCTGCCTGCCAGCTGCTCTACCGCCGCTATGGCGGGCGCTTCACCCAGTATCTGCTGCGGCGCGGCATGGACCGGGCCAGCGCGGAGGATGCCGTGCAGGAGGCCTTCATCCGTCTGCTGCGCGGCGCGCCGGGTTTTCAGGCGCAGGGCCAGGGTCGGGCCTGGATCTGGCAGGTGGCGCGATCCGCCTGGCGGGATCTGGCCCGCCGATCCGAGCCGTCGACCGAATCACTGGAGGCTGTGGGGGAGCTGCCCGGGGCGCCTGACGTGGCCCAGACCAGCGATTACCAGGATTGCGTCCACGGCCAGCTGGCGCGGTTCGCCACGGCCTACCCGGAGGCGGGTCAGGCCATCATCTGGGCGGCCGTGGACGGGCTGAGCAGTGCCCAGATCGGCGCCCTGATCGAGCGCAGCGCGGGGGCCACGCGGGAATTCCTGTCACGCAGTCGCCGGCGGCTACGGGAGTATCTCGAACCCTGCCTGTGAGAGCGGCCGGGGCTGCCTGCACCTAGAGGCGGATTTCGTCCTGGTAGCTGCCGGCGTCGCTCAGTTCGGTGAACACTTCCATCCGCAGGCTGGCGAGGTCGTGCGGCAGCAGCAGCTGCAGATCCAGCGAGTCGGCCGTGCCCGCGGTGCCCAGGTAGTAGGTCTGGCCCGCGCCATCATGCAGTTTGACCACGAAAATTTCGCCCTGCAGCCGGGTCCGGGCCGCTGTCAGGTCGAGACCGATGCGACGGGGCGTCATGGTGGGCGCGGAGGGCTTGACCGGTGCCTGCTGCGCGGTCTGCACTGCCCCGGCATCCACCGCGGGCTCAACCCGCAGGGACTGATCCGTGGCGGCGGCACCGGCGCCGCAAGCGGCGATCAGGCAGGTCAGAATCCAGGGGGCGAACACGGCATGGTGCAGCAGGCCGCGGTAGGGTGAGGGCAGGGAAGCGGAGCGCATGGGTGGGTCCTCGCAGGAGATGGGAAGCTTGCGACCGTTTACGCAGCATTCATGCCAGCTTGGAAAAGGCATGAAACATCAAATGAATCAGAAAGATAGGTGCAAGGTCCTGCTGCACTTCACCGGCCTGCGGGCCGCTGTTCAAGATTGATTCCCAAAATGCAATGCGAATTGAGATGACAGGGTGACGGCGCTGCGCTTTCGGCTGCCCAGCCGCGCCCTGACAGGCTGCGGCCGTTGGCACGCTTCTTGATAGAGTCAGGGCAAGACTCCCGCGGATACCTCCATGTCCAAGATCATCCCGCATCCCCACTCGATCAGTATCGAAGACGTCCGAGCCGCCATGACGGCGCGCGAATTCCACCTCTGCTTCCAGCCGCAGGTGGACGCCGCCGGTGGCCGGCTGGTCGGCTTCGAGGCGCTGGCCCGCTGGCGGTCGCCGCGCTTCGGCGCGGTCGGCCCGGATTGTTTCGTGCCGCTGATCGAAGCGCAGGGCCTGGCCAACGATTTCTGGTCGGTGCTGCTGGAACTGGTCGGGCGCGAGGCGTCCCATTTCGACCGCACCGACACCGCCCAGCTGCACCTGGCGATCAACCTGTCCACCACCCAGCTGTCCACTCCGGGCCTGGCGAAGGACTTCGCCCGCTGGCTGGCCGGCAGCGGACTGGATGCGCAGAACCTGCACATCGAACTCACCGAGTCCGCGCTGCTCGAGCTGTCGGACACGGTTGCCGGGAACCTGCATGCCTTCCGGGACAGCGGGCTGGCCATCTGGCTGGACGATTTCGGCACCGGCTATTCCTCGCTGCGGCACCTGCGCGATCTGCCGATCAGCGGTCTGAAGATCGACAAGAGCTTCGTGACCAATCTGGAACAGGACATCAACGACTTCCGCATCGTCAGCGCGATCGCGGCGATGGCCGCCAGTCTTGGCCTCAAGGTGGTGGCCGAGGGGGTGGAAACCGAGGGCCAGGCCCAGATGCTGACCCAGCTCGGCTGCACCACCCTGCAGGGTTACCTGATCGGCCGCCCAGCGCCGCTGACGCAGCTGCTGAGCCAGTGGGGCATGGCGGCAGCCGCCTGAATTCCGTGCGGCCCGACGCCGCCTTGCATCGGCCGCCCCACGGGGCGGCTTTTTTGTGCCCCGCGAGATCCTGAGGTTCGCGCCATTGCCGGCAGAGCTGTCCGTTGCCGCGGCGCAGTTCCACCGATGCGGCCATGACGGCGCCGGGCCATCCCATGCGTCGCGCGCGGCTGCTGATCATCAGCGCTTTGTGCAGCGAACGAGCGTCCCGGTGGCCGGCCTGCGGCAAGCCGGGCGCAGCAGGCGGTGGCTGCGGCCGGAAAGGATGGCCACCACCCGCCTGGACAGGCGGGGCGGCCGGCACGAGCGCGGCGAGGGCGAGTCGGTGCAGCGGGTGGCGGCCCCGCCGCCCGGGTCAATTCACAGACCGATCACCAGCGCGCTGGCATCCTCGCCATGGCCGCGATGTTCCAGCCATTCCCGCAGCATGTGGCCCAGGCGGGCGACCGGCACTTCGGAGTGGCCATTCAGGTAATCGCGCAAGGCCTGTGAACAGGCCTCGCCCTGGCGGCCGCTGCTGGCCCGGTCGGCCAGGCCGTCGGTGTACAGCACCAGGCGGTCACCCGTGGTCCAGCTGAACTGACAGGCGCGGTAATGCGTATCGGCCCGGTTGCCCAGGGGCGGATTCGGCAGGCCCAGCCAGTCGCTGGCACCATCGGCGCGCAGCAGCAGCGCCGGCGGGTGCCCGGCCAGACACAGCTCGCCGCGGCGCCGGGCCAGATCCAGCACGCAGTAGACCAGGCTGACCGACAGGCCCGGCTCTGCGCCCTCGTTCAGGACGCCGTTCAGGCGTTCGGCCACGCGCCAGGCGGGGGCCGGCTGGCCGGGGCCGGCCATCAGCAGAGCCTGGTTCGACGGCTCCGGGCTCAGCCGGGACTGCAGGCCGATCGCATGGATGGCGGCGGCCACACCCTGGTGGTCGACATCCAGGACGAAGGCGCCGACGATGCCGGGCGCCAGTTCGTGCAGGCCCAGGCCGTCTCCGCTGACGAGGTTCTGGGGCAGGGAGATGCTGGCATGCTCCAGGCCGTCCACCGGCGTGCCCAGCTGTCGCAGAAGGCTGCGCTGCAGGTCGGATGCGGCCTCCAGGCCCTGCTGCATCTCGGCCCGCTCGCGCTGCTCGTGCTGCAGGCGCTGGCGGAGCTGCAGGTAGCGGCTTTCCAGGTTGCGTCGCAGCTGCAGCTGTCGGCAGCCGGCCTGCAGCCGGGCGCGCAATTCTTCCATGGCGGCCGGTTTGCCGATGAAGTCGTCGGCGCCGGCATCCATGCCGGCCACCAGGTCGGCGCCCTGATTGCGGCAGGTCAGCATGATGAAGTGCGGTCGCCTTTCACCCCACTGCGCCTGCACCTCGCGGCACAGGGTCAGGCCGTCCATCCCCGGCATCACCCAGTCGCTGAGGATCACGTCCACCGATTCCGTGCGCAACAGCTCGAGTGCGCTGGCGCCGCTGTCCGTGGCATGGACCCGGTAGCCCAGCCGCTGCAGCATCGCGGTCAGCCGCGACCTGTCCGGTCGTGAATCCTCGACCAGCAGCACGCTCGCTGGCTGATCCGGAGTCTGGACCTCCTCGAACTGGAGGCGGGTGTCGATCGCGGTAACGGTCATGGCAAGGCTCGCGGGTGAACAGTCTCCCCGGGGTCGAGCAAGACTCATGCCGGCGGTGCCGGGCTCATGCCAGCCCTGTCACGGCGCTGTTCTCGCAGCGCCGCGCTGCAGCCCGGGCGACGCACTGTGGATGGCGCCGGGCAATCGGCGTTGCATTTTGCGAAGCGAGACGCAAGGCAGCCGTCTCCGGCCTGGCCGACAGGCTGGCCCGATCCCCGTTGCGGCCTGCGGGAACGGGCCTTCTCGCCCGGCCCCGCGCCCGGCATGGGAATTGCTCGGTTCCCTGCCATGCCTGCCCGGATTTCAGTACCATGAGCACAGGAGCCGCCCCGCCATTGGTCGTCGACAGGGCGAATGATGCCCGGCGCATGAGGGTGCTCCTGGCGGCCCCATGGTTCTGCAACGGGAGTTCGGCATGACGAGCCACCAGGGAAACAAGCGTGCCCTGATCATCGAGGACAGCCCGCCCCTGGGTGCGGTCTATCAGCAATACCTGCGCAAGCTGGACTTCGACACCGAATGGGTGGCCACCGGCGGCGAGGGCCTGGAGGCCATCGAACAGCAGGTGCCCGATGTGCTGCTGCTGGATCTGCAGCTGCCGGATATTCATGGCCACGAGATCCTGGAGGCGCTGCAGAAAGCCGGGGCGAGCTTCCCGCGCATCGTGATCACGGCGCATGGCTCGGTGGAGTCCGCGGTGGATGCGATGCGCCTGGGCGCCGCCGACTTCCTGGAGAAGCCGTTCACCGCCGAACGCCTGCAGGTGACCATCGCCAACGTGCTGGACAAGGCGCGGCTGGATGAGGAGGTCCGGGTCATCCGCGAGGAGATCCAGCGCGACGGCTACGCCGGCTTCGTCGGCGGTTCGCTGCCCATGCAGGTGGTCTACCGCATCATCGACAGCGCCGCGACCAGCCGTGCCTCCGTGTTCATCACCGGCGAGTCGGGCACCGGCAAGGAGCTCTGCGCCCAGGCCATCCACGAGCGCAGCGACCGAAGGCAAGGTCCCTTTGTCGCGATCAACTGCGGGGCGATCCCGCGCGAATTGTTCGAAAGCGAGATCTTCGGCCATGTGAAAGGGGCCTTCAGCGGCGCGACCAGCGATCGCATCGGCGCCGCCCAGCGGGCCGACGGGGGCACCCTGTTCCTGGACGAAATCGGCGAGATGGATCTGGACCTGCAGGTCAAGCTGCTGCGCTTCATCCAGACCGGCGTATTCCAGCGGGTGGGTGGCAACAAGGACATCCGGGTGAACGTGCGTTTCGTCTGCGCGACCAACCGTGATCCCGCCGAGCAGGTGGCCGAGGGTCGATTCCGCGAGGACCTCTACTACCGCCTGAACGTGATCCCGATCCAGATGCCGGCGCTGCGCCAGCGCGGCGAGGACATCCTGGAGATCGCCGGTCACTTCCTCGACCAGCTCAGCCGCGAGGAGGGGCGTGAGTTCACCGGCTTCGACCCCGAGGTGGCCTCACTGCTGGCGCACTACGACTGGCCCGGCAATGTCCGCCAGCTGCACAACGTGGTGCACAACATCGTGCTCCTCAACAACGGCAGTGTGGTCACGCGGGAGATGCTGCCGGCGCCCTTTGACGGCGGGCAGCTGCCCGAGCCCAGCACCCGTCCGGTGGCTCGGACGGCGCCGACGCCGTCGTCGGCGCCGCCGGCCGCGGGCAAGGGTCAGATCGAGCCCCTGTGGCAGGTGGAGAAACGGGCCATCGAACAGGCCATCGCCCATTTCGAGGGCAATGTGCCGGTGGCCGCCGCGCATCTGGGAGTCAGCGCCTCGACCATCTATCGCAAGCTGAAGACATGGGAGTCCTCCCAATGAACAGGAAAGCGAAGCAGCCGAAGTCACCTGCCATGGGGTCTTCCCGCGAGGACAGCCACGACATCATGAGCGCGATCGCGGCGGCCAGCCTGGATGCGCTGATCACCATTGACGGGCGAGGCCGGGTGATCGAGTTCAGTCCCGCGGCGGAGAAGCTGTTCGGCTTCAGCCGCGAGGAAACCCTGGGGGTGTCGGTGGCCGAGGTGGTGATTCCGCCGCGCCTGCGCGATGCCCACACCAACGGCATGGCGCGCTACGAGCAGACGGGGGAGGGTCCGGTCATCAATACCCGGGTCGAGGTGCCGGCGGTGCGCAAGGACGGCAGCGAGTTCGACGCCGAGCTCACCGTGGTGCCGCTGCGGATCGAGGGCGAACGGATCTTTACCGCCTTCGTGCGCGACATCAGCAAGCAGAAGGCCGAACAGGCCGCGCTGGAGCAGGCCCGGGCCGCTGCCGTGGAAGCCAGCGAGGCCAAATCGCGCTTTCTCGCGACGGTCAGCCACGAATTGCGCACGCCGCTGAATGCGGTGCTGGGCACCATGGATCTGATCGGCGAGACACCGCGCAATCCGCGGGACGCGCAACTGGTCCAGACGGCGCGCGAGTCGGCGCTGTCCCTGCTCGGCATGATCGACGAGATCATCGATCTCGCCTCCCTGGATCGCGGCGAACTGGCCCTCAAGCCGAAGCCCACCGATGTGGGGGCGCTGATCGACCGGATAGCCGAGCAGGCCCGCAAGGGAGCGCAGGACAAAGGGCTCGAATTCCAGCTCGAGCGCACTGGCGAGTGGCCGGCCCGGGTGATGCTGGACGAGCGACGCTTCGTGCAGATTTTCGGGCAGTTGCTGGATAACGCGGTGAAGTTCACCGAGGCGGGCGCGATTCAGGTCCGGGCCTCCTGCGCGCCCGCAGGGGCCGGCGCGAGCGGCCAGGTCCTGCAGGTGGAGGTGAGCGACCAGGGCG
This sequence comes from Oceanococcus sp., assembly GCA_041625325.1. Taxonomy (GTDB): domain Bacteria; phylum Pseudomonadota; class Gammaproteobacteria; order Nevskiales; family Oceanococcaceae; genus Oceanococcus. The sequence goes on from JBFJTN010000051.1 coordinate 9,764, forward strand.
TGGGCATGGACGAGAGCACCCGCGAGCAGCTGTCCGGCGCCTTCTTCAAGGCCAGTGACCGCTCCACCACCGGCTACAGTGGCACCGGCATCGGCCTGGCCGTCAGCATGCGCCTGCTGGAGCAGATGGGCAGCGCCTTGCAGATCGACAGCGAGCCGGGCCGCGGCAGCCGGTTCCGCTTCACGCTGGCGCTCGATGCCTGTCCGGCGGCCGCCGTCCCGCTGGAGCGATCGCCTGCGGAGGGCAGCAGCGTCCGGGTGCTGGTGGTAGACGACGGGATGCCCAATCGCATGATTGCTGAAACCATGCTGCGGCGGGCCGGCTACGAGGTGGATCAGGCCGTGGACGGCACGGACGCCCTGGTCAAGCTCGCGCAGCGGGATTACGCGGCCATTCTGATGGACATGCGCATGCCCAAGATGGACGGCCTGGATGCCACCCGCGAAATCCGCCAGCGTCCTGGACGAACGGGCCGCACCCCGATCATCGCGATGACCGCGAATGTCAGCGAGGCCGATCGTCGCGCCTGCATCGCCGCGGGCATGAACGACTTTCTGGGCAAGCCGGTGCGCAAGGACGAGCTGCTGGCCATGCTCGCGGTCTGGTGTCCGGTTCCGGCCGGCAATGACGAGACCGGCGCCGGATGATCGAAGCGCCGCAACTGGCCTGCGAGCGCGAACGGCTCGCCGCGCTGCGTGCCCTGCGTGTGCTCGGCACCCCGGCCGAGGAGCGCTTCGACCGGATCACCCGGCTGGCGCGGGATCTGTTCGAGGTCAAGATCGCCCTGGTCAGCCTGGTCGACCGGGATCGCCAGTGGTTCAAGTCGCGCCAGGGGCTGGAGGCCAGCGAGACCCCGCGCTCCATTTCCTTCTGCGGTCATGCCATCGCCAGCCACGAGGCCCTGGTGGTGGAGGACACCCTGCAGGACGAGCGCTTCTCGGACAATCCTCTGGTCACCGGGGCGCCGCATATCCGCTTCTATGCCGGCTGCCCCCTGCGCGCACCCAATGGCCACCTGATCGGGACCCTGTGCATCATCGATGACGCGCCGCGAGCCTTCGGCGAGCGGGACAAGGACCTGCTGCACGATCTGGCCCGGGTCGTGGAGGCGGAGCTGTGCAATCCGGTGCGGGCCCTGCTTGACCCGTCGGAGCGCCTGTCCTGGCGCACGCGCGCCCGGGCCCAGCTTTACCGGCTGCCCTCCAGCCGCCTCGCCTCGCTTTCCCTGGCCACGGTTTGCAGCCTGTTGCTCGGGCTGGCCGCGGCCACCTGGGACCGCAGCCAGCTGAAGGCCCATGCCGCGCAGGTCCGCCAGGCCACCCAGCACGCCCACGGGCTGATGCGGGGCGAACTGGAAACCGCGCTCAACGCCAAGCTGCATCTGGTCTTCGGACTCAGCGGCCTGGTCCGCTCCAGCGACGACATCGACCAGTCCGTCTTCGATGCCTTTGCCGCCCAGCTGGTCCGCGAGGTGCAGCATGTGCGCAGCCTGCAGCTCGCGCCGAATGGCGTGGTGACCTATGTCTGGCCCTATCGGGGCAACGAGGCGGCCATCGGCCATGATCTGCTGGCCGACCCCAAGCGCCGGGCGGCGGCGGAGCAGGCCATCGCGTCACGGCGCCTGTGGGTGGCCGGGCCGCTGAATCTGATCCAGGGCGGGGTCGCGCTGCTCGGCCGCCTGCCGGTGTTCCTGCCGTCAGCCGAGGGTGATGGCAGCGAGAATTTCTGGGGTTTCGCCACCATTCTGATAGATCTGCCTGGCCTGCTGGGCGAAGTCGGCTTGCGCGAGGAGACCGGAGACTATCGCTACGCCCTGCGCGGGCGCGATGCCGCCGGCGCGGACGGTGCGGTCTTCTTCGGCGACGCCAGCCTGTTCACGGCCGATGCGCTCGTTGCGGAAATCGCCCTGCCGGCCGGCAGCTGGTTGCTGGTGGCCGCGCCTGCCGCTGGCTGGCCGAAGAGCTGGCCTGGCGAGGTCGGCTTTCGCATCGGGGCAGGTCTGGTCTGCCTGATCGTGTTCGGTCTGGTGTATTTCCTGGTCCGCCTGCCGCATACCATGCAGCAGGCGGTCAGCCGCGCCACCGAGCAGCTGGAGGCCAGCCAGTCGCGCTTTCGTGGCGCGATTGCGGCCCTGCCCGCGGGCTTTGTCATCTTCGATCGGGACGACCGCCTGGCGGTCTGCAATGATCGTTTCCGCGCGCTCTACGCCCGCTCCCGTCCGGTGCTGCAGACCGGGCGCAAATTCGAGGAGATCCTGCGCTACGGCCTGCGCAATGGCCAGTACCATGATGCGCCGATCGAGTTGGCCCAGGCCCAGGACAGCCTGTATGCCGAGATGATGGCGCGGCATGGCGAGCGCAGCCATGCGGCCGATGTCCGCCTGGCCGAAGGCATCTGGGTTCGCGTGTTCGAGGAGCAGATGAGCGATGGCGGCCGGGTCGCCTTCCATGTGGACGTGAGCGAGGAGCGCGCCCACGAGGAGGAGCTGGAAGAGGCCAGGCAGCGGGCCGAGCAGGCCAACCAGGCCAAGAGCACCTTCCTGGCCACCATCAGTCATGAAGTGCGGACCCCGCTCAACGGGGTGCTCGGCCTGCTCGGTGTGCTGCGCGAGGATGCGGGCTTTACCGAGGAGCAGAGCCGGTACCTGCAGACCGCGCATCAGTCGGCCGAGCATCTGCTCAGCCTGCTCAACGAGATTCTCGACATCAGCAAGATGGAATCGGGCACGCTGAGCCTGGAGCCGGCCGACTTCCCGCTGGGCTCGATGTTGCGGGGCGCGGTGGAGCTGGTGCGCGGCCAGGCGCAGATGAAGCAGATCGACCTGCGCGTGGAACTGGATGAGAGTCTGGATGTGGCCGTGCGCGGAGACGAGGGGCGCCTGCGTCAGGTGTTGCTCAACCTGCTGTCCAACGCGATCAAGTTCACCGACGCGGGTGAGGTGACGCTGGTGGGTCGGGCCGTGGCCGGGGGCGACCCGAACCGGCTGGGCCTGCGCATCGAGGTACGCGATACCGGCATGGGCTTTGACCCGGAGCAGGCCAGCAGCCTGTTCCAGCCATTCTCCCAGCTGGAGCAGGACGCGACGCGCCGCTTTTCCGGCACCGGCCTGGGTCTGGTCATCTGTCGCCGGCTGATCGACATGATGGGCGGACATATCAGCGCGGAAGGCCGGCCGGGCGAGGGCGCCACCTTCCGGGTGGCCCTGGACCTGCCGCGCGGTCAGCTCGATGCGGCGATGGTCGAGCAGGACGCGCCGGTGCCGACCCCGGCCAGCGAGCAGCGCAACAATGTGCGCGTGCTGCTGGCGGAGGACTCGCCCACCAACCAGCTGGTGATCAAGGCCATGCTCAAGGACACCGGCTACAGCCTCGATGTGGTCAGCGATGGCCAGGAGGCCGTCGATGCGGTGAGCCGGCTGCGCTACGACCTGATCCTGATGGATGTTTTCATGCCCGAACTTGACGGTCTGGGCGCGACCCGCCAGATTCGCGAGCGATACGGTACGGGCGAAATGCCGATCATTGCCCTCACCGCCAATGCGATGCAGGGTGATGCGCAGCGATTTTTCGACGCCGGCATGGATGATTATCTGTCCAAGCCGATCAATCGTCGCCTGCTCCTCAACACGCTGTGGCGCTGGGTCGAGCAACCCCGCGACAGCGCAGCCCGGGCCGTCAGTCCCACCCCTTAGGATTTGCCATGCCGATCAACATGAACACGCTCGCCCGTCTGGCCTCGGATGTCGGCGCCGACATGTATCCGATGATTCTCGACCAGTTCCGTCAGGAGTTCGGCCTGTTGCGCAAGCAGCTGGAGGAACTGGCCGTCAGTGGCGACGTTCCGGCCCTGGCCGAGTGCGCCCATCGCATGAAGTCGACCTCGGCCACCCTGGGCCTGGAGGATCTGAGTGCCCAGGCCGCGCGAACCGAATCGGCGGCCCGCGCAGGGGATGCGAACGCCGCCCGGGTGGCCTGCGTCGAGCTGCTGTCCCAGACCGAGACCGCCGAAATGCTGCTCAGGAACCTGCCGCAGACCCCGCCGGGCTGAGCGGGGTCACGAGGAGACGCGGCTCAGGCTGGCGACGGGGCACTCTCCGACAATGGGAAGCAGATTGCAATGCAATATGCGATGCAGACCGCGAAGCCGCAGCAGGTGACCTGCTCGCCCGCCTGTCTGTTCGCAAGATATTTATCTGAATCAATCGCTTGGGAAGCCGTCTGCGCGGTGGCGCCCTTCTTGCTTGAGTGCAGTCACGCTCATCATCAAGGTGCTTGACCATGAAGACCCTCGATCGCAGTGCCCTGCTGCTCATCGGTTTCCAGAACGACTATTTCGCGGCGGATGGCATCCTGCATCGCGTCATCGAGGAATCGTCCAAGGTGACCGGCGTCATGGCCAATACCCTGTCCCTGCTGGAACAGGCGGGACACGATTTCAGGCTGGTCATCTCCACCCCGATCATTTTCACCCCCGACTACAGCGAGCTTGAGGAGCCAGTCGGCATCCTCAGGACCATCAAGGATGTGGGGGCCTTCAAGGCCGGCACCCGCGGCGCCATGGTGGTGGACGAGTTCGCCCCCTATGCGGAGCTGATCACCGAACTGCCCGGCAAGCGGGGACTCAATGCCTTCTCCAACACCCAGCTGGAGACCCTGCTGCGCGACAACGACATCAACCATCTGGTGCTGGCCGGCACGGTCACTTCGATCTGCATTGATTCCACGGCGCGCCACGCGGCCGATCTCGGCTTCAATGTCACGGTGCTGTCCAACTGCACCTCCGGGCGGACCAACTTCGAACAGGATTTCTACTGCGAGAACGTGTTCCCGCTGTACGCCCAGGTGATGGGCAGCGAACAGCTGCTCGCCGCCTGAGCGCGGCCCCCAACCGCCGCGACCATCCCATGAGCAAGCCCACCGCCAGCGAACTGCAGCTGCAGATCCATGCCCGCATGGTCGAGGAGCTGTCGCAGCAGCAGCGCGATTTCCGCACCCTCATCGATCTGCTGGAAGAAATTGTCTTCCGCTGCGATGGCGGCGGCACCCTGCAGCTGCTCAACCCCTCCTGGGTGGCCCGGCTGGGCTATCCCATCGAGCAGGCGCTGGGGCGCTCCCTGCTGGACTACGTGTCCGGCGAGTACCTGCGCGAGAGCCTGCGCCAGGCCCTGGCCGGACCGGGACCGATCAATCAGGAACTGCGCCTGCAGACCGGCTTCGGCGAGCGACGCAGCTTCGTGCTGCGCGCCACCCGCAACGACGAGAACTGGTACGGATCCTTGTTCGACATCACCGACCAGCAGCTGGCCCTGCGCGCCCTGCGGGACAGTGAAAGCCGTTCCCGCAAGCTGTCCCTGGTCGCCCAGCGAACCGACAATCTGGTGGTGATCACCGATGCCAGCTGCCGGATCGACTGGGTCAATGAAGGCTTCGAGCGGCGCACCGGATACGCCCTGAGCGAGATCAGAGGTCAGTCGCCAGGGCGGCTACTGCAGGGGCCCGACACCGACCCGGCAGCGGTCGCGGTGATGCGTGCGGCGCTGGACCGCGGCGAAGCCTTTGCCGTGGATCTCATCAATTACACCAAGCAGGGGCAGCCCTACTGGGTCCGCATCGACAGCAATCCACTGCTGGACGAGCATGGTCGCCTGCAAGGCTTCATCGCCGTCGAGCGCGACATCTCGCAGCAGAAACAGACCGAGCAGATGCTCTGCCGCGCCCGCGACGAGGCGGAAAGCCTGAGCCGGGCACGGACCCGGTTCGTTGCCAACATGTCGCACGAGATCCGCACGCCGCTCAATGCCATCCTGGGCATGAGCGAGCTGCTGGAGGATTCCGATCTGCCGGCGGATCAGCGCAGTCATGTGGAGACCATCCGCAACAGCGGCAAGGCACTGCTGGCGCTGGTCAATGACGTGCTCGATTTCGCCAAGCTGGAATCGGGTCAGCTGCCCTTTGCCAGCATCGAATTTCCCACCGCCCAGCCCTTCGAGGAAGCGGTGGACATCATCGCCCCGCAGTTGCAGGAAAAGCGCCTCGGCCTGCGCATGAGTTGCGATCCGGGCGTGCCTGCGCAGCTGTCCGGAGACCCTGACCGTCTGCGCCAGGTCCTGCTGAATCTGCTGTCCAATGCGCTGAAGTTCACCCGCGAGGGCGCCATCCGCATCCATGTGGGCTGGCAGCCGGAGCGGGGCGAGCAGGGGCGTCTGCTGGTCAGCGTGAGCGACTCCGGCATCGGCATCGATCCGGCCCGGCTGGAATCGCTGTTCGATGAATTCACCCAGGCGGATGCCTCGATCACCCGCGAGTTCGGCGGAACGGGGCTGGGGTTGGCCATCTGCCGGCAGATCTGCGAGCAAAGCGGTGGACGCATCTGGGCCGAGAGCGAGCCCGGCAAGGGCTCGAGCTTCCATTTCGAGCTGGGCCTGCGCGCGCTGATCACCGAGCAGCCCGGCCCGTCCTGGACCCTGGTGCACGACGGCCTGCCCGGCGATGTGGTCGCGGTGGTGGAAGCGCTCGGGCACTGTCTGCTGCTGCCGGTCAGCCAGCGGTCGCTGCAGGGCCAGGCCGGTCAGTTCGCCGTGATGGACGCCGGGGGTGGCTGTCATGCCGTGGATCTGGCGCCGCTGCACGATGTGCTGACTCCGCAGCGCCTGTACCAGCTGGCGGCGGCTGCGGTCGGCGAGCCTTTGCCGGCCCGGCACGCGGTGGAAGAGCCGACTCCTCCCGGCGCCGGCCTGCGCGTGCTGGTGGCCGAGGACGTGGTGCCGAATCAGCTGGTGCTGAAGCTCATGCTGCAGCGGCTGGGCTGCGGGACCATCTGCGTGGTGGATGATGGCGCCCAGGCGGTGGCGGCGATGGCGCAGGCGCCATTCGATCTGGTCCTGACCGACATGCACATGCCGGTGATGGACGGGCTGCAGGCCGCCGCGGAGATCCGTGGCATGGCATTGGCCCGTCAGCCGGTGATTGCCGCGATCTCGGCGGATGCCACCAATGATGCGCGCGATGCCGCCCATGAGGCGGGGATCGATCACTGGTTGTCCAAGCCGGTCAACCGCGCGGAACTGGAGCGCCTGCTGCGCCAGGTCAGTACCGTGTCAGCCGCGGCGGAGGTCACCCCGGCAGTCGCCTGAGCGGCATGCCAGTTCCCCGACCCGGCCATCAGGGACCGGCGTGATTCCCGGCGAAGGGTGAAACGCCTTGAAATCAAAGCGATTCTCTTGGTTGGCATGATGCGCTGACAGGGCCCATCACGCTTTTTTGACGGTCGATGCGTTGTACTCGTCGCCAGTGCACCGAAGGTTCGAAACGCGGTGCTTGGTGGTCCCTTCGGCGGTGACAGTCGAAGGGCCAGGAGGAGTAGACGATGATCCATGCAAGTCGCATCAGACGACAGCACGGCACCGGTAACAGCCTGCGGCTCGCACTGGCCTGCCTTTTCTTAGCGTGCTGGCCCCATTCGGCCAGTGCGGCAACGGACCCCGAGAGCGTCAGCATCGTGCTGTCCGGCTGGGGCCATGGCCTGGCGCCAAATCAACTGGTCCAGCACTGGATGCGCCGCGACGCGCTGCAGCGCCCGGCCACGATTCCGCGACTGGAGTGGTCAGACGGCCGTCTGGCGGAGATGCCAGTGGCTCGGGATGCCCTGCGTCGGGTGAAGAACGGCGTCGGCATGGACCTGCGCCTGTTCGACAGCGGCGGCCTGCATTTCAACTTGTACCGCCGTCACCGGGCCAAGGCGGAAGGCGTTCGCCTGCGACTGGGGGATGCCACGGCCCTGCGACAGGCCCAGCGCTGGACCATTGGTGGCTCCATGCAGCAGGTGCGCACGGATGAGGGCGATCGCTTCATTCGCTTCGTGCCGCAGCTGATGATCAATCCCGACGGACCGCACGGCGCGACCCGCCGCTGGTCATTCAACCTGGAGTACGGCTACTGGTTCGGCGGCGACAAGCGTGCCGCGGTGGCCGAGCGGGTGCTGCAGGCCAGCCTCAGTGCTCGCTTCTGAGGCTGGCCGCTAGCGATTATCGCCGTGCGATCTTGCGCACGTTGCTGGTGCGGAA
>JBFJTN010000052.1:0-17780 GCA_041625325.1 Oceanococcus sp.
AGCAGGCTGGCGCCCCAGCGGAATCCCGGCGACAGCGCGATTTCGGCATCGCGCTGCTGCATCAGTGCTGCGCAGATCAGATCGTCGAAGCGGCCATTGAAATTGCCGCGGCGGTAGAGCAGGTCGTCGGTACTGCCCAGCACCGTGCGCAGACGGGATTCGAAAGGCTTGCGCAGTTGCGTGATCAGTTCCGCCATCTCCGGATCGGGCGCGATCACGTCGGACAGGATGGGGATCAGTTTGTAGCGATAGTCGCGGACCTTGCCATCGCGCACGTCGAGATCCAGGCGGCTGAGAAACTTGCCATGGCTGCCCGAGGCGATGAGCAAGGTCTGGCCCACCTGCACCGCGCTGGGCAGCGCATCGTGGGTATGACCGGACAGCAGCACGTCGATGCCCGGCACCCGGCTGGCCAGCTTGCGGTCGACATCGAAGCCGTTGTGGGACAGCAGCACCACCAGGTCGGCGCCCGCCTCGCGCGCCTCGGCCACCGAGGCGGCCACGGCCTCCTCGCGGATGCCGAAGGACCATTCCGGAATCAGGTGGCGCGGATTCGCCACCGGGGTGTAGGGAAAGGCCTGGCCGATGACCGCGATCTTCGCGCCGCCGCGTTCGAACCAGGCGGTGGAATCGAACACGGGTTCGTCCCAGTCGGTGTCGCGCACATTGCCCGCCAGGAAGGGGAAACCCAGTTCGTCGATCAGTTCACGCACCCGCTCGGTGCCGTAGGTGAACTCCCAGTGGGCGGTCATGGCATCCACGCCCAGGGCGCGCATGGCCTGCACCATGTCAGCGCCGCGGGTCTCCAGCGAAGCCAGGCTGCCCTGCCAGGTGTCGCCGCCATCCAGCAGCAGGGCGCCAGGGCGTTCGGCGCGGATGGCCTTGACCACGGTGGCGATGCGGTCCAGGCCGCCGACCCGGCCGTACTGTGCCGCCAGACGGGCGAAGTCGTCCGCCGCCAGCATGTAGGCCTGGGCCGAACCCGGCGCGATCCCGAAATGATTCAGCAGGTCGCGGCCGGTGAGGTGAGGCACCTCGCCGCGGACCTCGCCCACGCCCAGATTGGTGTCCGGCTCACGAAAGTACAGCGGCACCAGCTGCGCATGCAGGTCCGTCAGGTGGAGCAGGGTGATATTGCCCAGCGGCGGAAAATCCAGCAGATCCCGCTGGCTCAGCTGGCCGGGCATGCGGCCGCCACGCCAGCAGCCGGGCAGGGCGAGACTGGCTGCGGTGGCGGCGCCCAGCTGCAGGAAGCTGCGTCGATCCAGCCCCAGCATCAGTGGCGCACCGCCGGCGTTTCGACCGGCAGGCCATTGCCGCGCCAGCCCAGATAGATTTCCAGGGCAAGGAACTCGTCGGACAGCGGCGCATAAGCTTCGGCCCGGACATCGCGCATGCAGCCCTTGAAGCGACCGTGCAGGGAGACCATGCCCTGAGTCTTGAGACGATAGGTCGGAAAGCCGTTGCTGTGGCCCTGGGACAGCAGATCCGAGCGCAGTTGCTTGCCGTAGTTCTCATGGCAGGAGGCGCAGGCCAGATCCAGCTGGCCATGGCGGCGGTAGTAGATCTCGCGACCCTTTTCGAACCAGGCTTGCATGGGTCCGGCCACGTCCACCGCCACCGGCTCGCCGCGCGACAGACTGCGGATGTAGGTGCTCATGGCCAGCAGCGGCTGGCTGTCGAAGGCCCAGGCCTCCGCCTGCTGGGCGCCGACCCGGCAACGGTTGATCTGCTGTTCCAGATTCACCGGCTTGCCCAGCTTGTCATGCCAGCGCGGGTAGCGGGCGCCGACGCCGGCCATGGACTGGGCGGCGTCCTGGTGGCAGCTGGCGCAGGATTTTCCCGCCTTGCCATCCTGTGTGGCCCACAGCTCTGCCCCCTGCTCAACCCAGAGAAATCCCGGGTTCTCGAAATCATCGTCCTGCAGGGCCTGCGTTTCCGGCGCACGGAAGGCGTAGCCGGAAATCAGCTCCGGCAGGGGATGTCCCTCGGGCGCGGGGATGGACGGATACTCCGTCGCGCCCAGGCCCAGGGTCAGGCCCATGCCGATACCGCCCAGAATCCAGCGTCTCATGACGGCCTCCTTGTGCGGCTACTTCACCGTGATGGTCTGGCTGTGGCTGTACTGTTCGCCGCCGTCTTCGATCCAGGTCAGCTCCAGCTCTCCGCTGGCATCGGGTTTCAGATTGAACTCGATAAAGGGATTGGCGGAGATAGCGGGTGCCAGATCCATGGCGAAAACCAGATTGCCCCCATAACGGGCTTCGAAGCGGCGGATGATCTTGCGGGGGATGAGCTGGCCGGCATCATCCTTGCGCTGCCCGGATTCCATCGGGTGGGAAATCAGGGTCTTGATAACGATGACCTCGCCCGCGGTGGCGGTCTTGGGTGCCTTGACTCGGGGTCTTGCCATGATGATCAGCCTCCGCAGCCGCCGATGGTGACTTTCACGGTCGTGCGCGCCTGCTGCAGCGAGCCGTCAGACATTCGGGCCAGGGCAACGACATCCTGGGTCTTGGCCAGACGCATGCGGGTGTCGGCCTGGGCCACCCCGGAAGCGGGGCTGAAATGGAAGCGGGCCACCTCGGGCGCGGGATTGCCGGTGGCAACCACCAGCACCTCCTGCACGTGGTCGGACGGACTCATCGGGCTGTCGACCCTGACGGTGAGCGGGACCGTGTTTCCGTTCTCCGCGATCTCCGGCATGGTGAGGCTGAGCTTGCCTTCGCCGGGTGTCTTTCCGCCGGTGAAAGCCTCGATCAGCTTGCCGCTGCCATTGTCCTGCCCGGCCAGTGCGGGGCGCGGCAGGCCGACGACCAGGCCCAGGCTGCCGAGAATGACTTCTCTTCGATTCCACATCGCTTGACTGTCTCCGGTATTACTTGAGTGTTGTCAGGAAAGCGACCACGTCCTCCACCTGTTCGGCGCTGAGGATCGGGGTTCCAACAAGGTCCGGCCGCACGCGATTGAGCCCGTCGACCCGGTAGTAGGCCGGCATCACCGTGTGGGGGAAGTAGGTCTTGGGATTGACCACCAGCGCCCGCAGCTGGGCCTCCTGCCAGCGGCTGCCAGCGCCGTCCAGGCGGGGGCCGACATTGCCCTGGAAGGGCACGTCCTTGAGCGCACTCACGGTATGACAGGCCACGCAGTTGCCCAGCTTGCGATCGCTCATGATCCGGGCGCCGCGTTTCGGGTCGGCGGGCAGCGGGCTCAGGCGGATCTTCACCATGTGCTGATCAAGTGTGACGTCCTGCGGCGGCACGACCTGCGCCTGCGCCGCGGGGCCTGGGGCGGGTGGGGGCGTCGGCGCGGCTGTCATGCGGTCGCAGGCCGTCAGCGCCAGGGCCAGTGTCAAGGGAATGCCGAACCGAATCATGCAGACCTCCGTGTGGCCGAAGCAGACGCCGCGCCGGAAAACTCGTCATAGCTCTGGTGCTCATAGGCCCGGGTCTGGACGTAACGCAGCATGGTCATGAACCGCGCCCGATCGGGCAGGCCGCGAATGCGCAGGACTTCCCGCGGCGCTTGCGGCCCCGTGCTGATCGCGTAGATCTGCATGCTCGGAGTGCCTTCGACGCGCTGCTGTCGCGCCAGATCCTTTTCCGTCCGTTCCTGGCGATCGAAGCCGAGGACCTTGCGGGAGCCGATCAGGTTCAGCTGCAGCACATCGAAGTGCTGGCGCATGTAGCTGGCGATGTCCGGATCGCTGAGCAGCTGCTGGTGCAGTCGCTGGCACAGCGGGCAGCCCTTGAGCTCCCACAGCACCACGAAATGACGGCCGCTTTCGGCTGCGGCGTGCCAGTCGTCGGGCAGTTCCAGAAAGCTGTGCAGGAACCAGGGCTGCTCGTGCAGGCCATCGTCATTGAGCTGCGCCGCCGCGGGCAGTGTCATGGCCAGCAACAGTCCCATAGCTGTTCGCCAACGCTGCATCGGTCTCCTCGTGCCGTCAGTCGACTTGTTCCGGGATTCAGTATATGAGGATTTTCAAATTTTGAAAGTCCTAATATAAAGAGGCGCACGGGACGTCAGCAGGGGCGGCGCCCAGGCGCCTATTCGCTGCGGCAGAAGTGCGTGTGCAGCACGCCGATGATGTCGGCGGCGGGGCCTGGTTTCAGGGAATAGTAAATGGTCTGCGAAAGCCGCCGGGTATTCACCAGGCCATCGCGGCGCAGCACCGCCAGATGCTGCGAAAGCGCAGACTGGGCCAGCGGAACCTGTTCATTGATCTGGCCCACGGACATTTCGCCCTGGCCCAGCAGGCAAAGCACCATCAGGCGGTGCGGATTGGCCAGCGCACGCAACAGACGGGCGGCATCACCCGCATGCGCGGCCATCTCTTCCGCACCCATCGGCAGTTCGGGTGCGACGGCGGGTCGGGGCAGGCTCATCGGATGCGCATCAGGGCCGGGCGTCCAGGCCGTTGAAATAGCCGGCCAGGGTTTCGATGTCGCCATCCGAGAGATTCTTGGCCATCGGGCTCATCAGCGGGTTGCTGCGGCCACCATCGCGGTAGGCCTTGAGCGAAGTCACCAGATAATCCTTCTGCTGCCCGGCCAGATTGGGCCACTGGGGATTCGGGCTGATGCCGTTGGTGCCGTGACAGCCGGCGCAGACCGCCGCCTGGGGTGGGGCGGCCAAGGCGGCGACGGGCAGGGCGATGGCGAGGATCAGCAGACGCATATTGGTCTCGAAACACGGGAACCGAGCTAAATTAGCAAACCATAATATTCAGGGCAAGCCTGCCTCGCGTCCGGCCGCCGGATACCACCAAAAGCCGATGGTCAAAGCTTGTTGCGCGAGGCAAACTGGGATTCCTGCCAAGATCATGATCCCTTGCATGTTTCGTCTGCCCTACGCTGTGCTCCTGCTTGCCCTGGTCAGCCTGTGGGGCGCGTCGGTGCGGGCCCAGCCGCCGGGCCTGAGCTGGCAGGGCGGTGGCTGCGGCCAGGACTGGCAGATCGACAGCCCGCCGATGGCCCTGCGCAGCATCCTGGAACAGCTTTCGACCGTGATGGGTTTCGAACTGCGCTATCTGTCCCAGCAGAATCCCCAGCGCGAAGGGCCGTTCCGGGGTGACGCCCGCCAGCTGCTCAACCAACTCGCGGGCCGGGTCAGCCTGATCACCACCGGCGCCGAAGACCCTGACTGCCCGGGACGCTGGCGGCCGACCCGGGTGATCGTGCTGCCGGTCGGTGAGGCGGGCGAACCCCGTCCGGTGGTCGAGGAGGTTCCGGAAGGGGTGCAGCTCTACCGCCGCGCTCACGGCATGGACCCGCTGACCGGCGAGTCGTCCCCGCCACCCGGGGTGGCGCGGCCCGACGAAGTGACGGAGTAGCCGGCGGGTATTCGACCAATGGTGAATGGGCCGCAGCGGCTGGCTCGGTTAGCGTACAGGTCAGGAAAATCAGCAGGGAGAGCCGCCCCCCGACGCGGGGAGTCGCGGTACCGAGCGAATGGGAGAACCGTTGCGCATCATTGTCGCCGACGACCACCCGCTGTACCGGGACGCTCTGGTACGTGCGGTGCGCAGCTGTTTTGCGGGCGCCAGTGTGGAGGAGGCCGATTCGCTGGAACGGGTGCTGGACTGCCTCAACCGCGATGCGGCGGTGGATCTTGTCGTCCTCGACCTGAAAATGCCCGATACCCACGGATTTTCCGGCCTGTCGCTGCTGCGCAGCGTGTTCCCTGCCGTACCCGTGGCGGTGGTCTCGGCGGCCGAGCGGGCCGCGGTGGTGACCCGTGCCATGCGGCTGGGGGCGGCCGCCTTCGTGCCCAAGTCGGTGCCCAATCAGCGTCTGCAGGAGGCGCTGCGCGCGGTGGTGGCCGGGGAGACCTGGGTGCCGTCGGAGCTGGGCAGTGCCGAGGAGGAGGGCGGGATCTACGAGGCGGACCGCAAGCTGGGTCTGCTCACGGCGCAGCAGTTGCGGGTCCTGCACCAGCTGTCGCGGGGTCTGTTGAACAAGCAGATTGCCCATGAACTGGGGGTGGCCGAGGCCACGGTCAAATCCCATGTGACGGCCATCATGCGCAAGCTGGGGGTCAACAACCGGACCCAGGCCGTGCTGCTGGCACGCGACCTCGATGTGGACAGCGAGGGCAATGTGTCCTGAGCGGCCGGCATGGGACTTGCCCATGCCGGTCAGGAATGCGGCAAGATGGCGCGCCAGTCCGACACGATCGAATATCGCGAAGAGGAGTTCGCACAGCATGTTTTGCAAGTTTCGTCTGATCACCCCACTGGTCCTGGCTCTGGGGTCTTTCCAGGCCGGCGCCGCCGATCCCCACGCCGGACATGCCGGGCACGGCTCGCACGATCAGCATCAGGATCATGCCGGGCATCACGCTGCCCATGACCATGGCGAGCACGGCCTGCTGGAAGCCGAAGGGCCGGCGCCCGGGCTGGCGATCGAACTGCAGCCCGACCCCATGAGCGGGTGGAACCTCAAGCTCACCACCACGCATTTCCGCTTCGCCCCGGAAGCGGCCAGCCGGCAGCACCGGCCGGGTGAGGGACACGCCCATATCTACGTGGACGGCAAGAAGCTGGCGCGCCTGTACGGCCACTGGTTTCACATCCCGAAACTGGCGCCCGGCCAGCGCGAGATCAAGGTATCGCTGAATTCCAATGATCACCGCAGTTATGCGCGCAAGGGCAAGGCCATCACGGCGTCGCTGACGGTGGAGGTTCCCGCCTCGGGCCAGTGATCAGGGCGTCTGCGGGCGCAGCGCCCGGTCGCCCTCACCAATCCGGTAGGCGATTCCGGTGGGCACCGGGCCGGCGATGGTCTGCACCCGCCCGCTGCCGGCCCAGCGGATCTCGATGTCCTCGATGACCGCGCCCCGGCCCAGGCCGATGTGCTGGGCGATGGCGGAGCCGCCAAAGCTGCCACCAGTGCCGACCAGGGCATGGATGTCCCGACCGCTGTCCAGGCGCACGCGGATGCGTGAGCCCAGGCCGCCGCGATTGGACTGCCGGCCTTCCAGACGCAGCACGATCCAGTCGTTGCCATGTCCGGGATTGCGGTACAGCGCATTCCAGAAGCGGTCCGAGGCGAAGGCGCCGCCGATGGTTGCGTAGATGTCCTGGTCGCCATCGCCGTCCAGGTCACCAAAGGCCACCCCGTGGCCCTTCTGCAGGTGGCCGAAGCCGCCCGAACTGCTGATGTCGTCGAATGCCTGGCCCTGCCGGTTGCGAAAGGCACGATTGGGCACCAGCTGCTCGAAGGGTGGCGCCCCGGTGCCGATCAGCAGATCCGGCCAGCCATCGTTGTCGAAGTCGCCGAAGTTCGAGCCCATCGCGAGCAGGAGCTGATCCAGGCCCAGCGCCGCGCTGCGATCCTCGAAACGGCCGTTGCCGAGGTTGCGGTAGAGGCGCGGACGGGCACCCTGTGCCCCGGGTCTGCCGGCATACTCGCGGGCCACATCGCCCACCCCGGCCTGGTAGCCGGCCACGAACAGATCCAGCCAGCCGTCATTGTCATAGTCCCAGAACCAGGTCGGGAAGCTGGCCACAGGTTCCGCCACGCCGGCCTCGCCGGTCACGTCGGCAAAGCGCATCGGCTGACCTTCACCGCCCAGA
This sequence comes from Oceanococcus sp., assembly GCA_041625325.1. GTDB lineage: Bacteria > Pseudomonadota > Gammaproteobacteria > Nevskiales > Oceanococcaceae > Oceanococcus. The sequence continues at coordinate 7,580 of JBFJTN010000052.1, forward strand.
TTGCGGAACAGGCGGTTGGCTGCGCCCCAGACGGAGACATACAGGTCGATCCAGCCGTCGTTGTCGTAATCGCCCGCCGTGCTGCCCTTGATCATGCCCTCCAGCTGGATGCCGCTGCCTGCCGCGGCGTCGGCAAAACCGCCACGGCGGTCGTTGCGGTGCAGCTCGAAGGCGGGGGTGTCGGCTGGCCAGTCCACGCGGGAACGGACGATCTCGTTGCCGATGAACAGATCGAGCCAGCCGTCGTTGTCGAAGTCGGCCCAGACCGCTGTCTGGGTGGGCAGGCGGTGACGCAGGCCGGCCGCCCAGGTCACGTCGGTGAAGTGGCCGCCATCATTGCGCAGCAGGGTATTGGGGTGCTGGCCGGCCTGGTGCAGCCAGGCGCCGCGCAGCAGCAGCACATCGGTATCGCCGTCATTGTCGTAATCGGCCTGGACCAGGTTCAGGCCACCGTGGATCTCACTCAGGCCCGCGGCCTCGCTGCGCCGCTCGAAGCGCAGGCCGCCGCGGTTCTCGAAATAGGCCAGGGGGTCCTGGTAGCCCCAGGACGAGGCCATGATGTCGAGACGACCATCGCCATTGAAGTCCTCGATCAGGGCGCCGCCCGACAGGCCGAGTTCCGCCACGCCAGCAGCTTCGGCCACATCGACAAAGCGGCCGATGTCGGCGGCCGATTCCAGCCGTTCCGGGGGCAGTCGCCAGCTTTCGGGAACCCCGTCCGGCCACAGGCCCAGGGTCATGGCCGCGATGTTGCCCAGCCAGGCCAGGCGATCACGCTGACCGGTCGGCAACCAGTCATCCGCCAGGTCTTCGCTCAGCACGGCCAGCGCCTGCTGCGCGCCCTGCGTCCAGCCGTGCACCCCGTCGCCGCGGATCGGAAAAACGCAGCGCTCCGCGTTGTGGTTCCAGACGCAGTTCTGCAGTTCGCCGCTGCGCAGGTGGCTGACGGCCAGCTGCACCAGCAGTTCGCTGCGGTACTCCGGGGGCAACTGCTGGGCATACTGATCGAGCAGGGCGCCGAGTTCGGCGGCGGCGGCCTGGCTCGAACCCGCCTGCAGGAACTGTTCGGCCAGCTGGCGGCGCAGCTCGATCCGGCGCGACGGATCGCTTTCCTGTTCGAGCTGCTGATGCAGATCCCTGGCCTTTTCCTCATGCCGATGCCAGCGGTTGTCCCAGACTCCTTCCGCGCGGGCAATCTCGCGCATCTGCAGCGCGGTGGAGTCCTGGTCCGGCCGGGTGCCGTTGAGACCGCGCAGCAGCAGGAGCAGGGCAAGCGCGCTCAGCACCAGCAGGCCCAGACCCAGGGCGGTGCTCGGCCATCTAGTCATGCGGGCCTTGCAGGCGATGCAGGTGATAGCGGCCCGGACCCAGGGTCTGATCGATCACGCTGCGGCGGCCATCGGGCCACTGGATCTGCAGGTTCCGGGCGCTGGCCTGCGGGCCCAGGCCGAAGTGCAGCACCGGGGCCTGGTGGGACTGGTAGCCACCGCTGCCCTGGACCTGTCGCATCTGAGGCCCGCTGGCGCTGTCCAGGCGGGCCAGCGCGCCCAGCGCGTCCGGATTGCCGCCGGCCTGCTCCAGGCTCAGTTCCACAGAGGCTCCACCGATGTCATTGCGCCACAGCACGGGTGAGAGCAGAAAGGGATAGCTGAGCACGTCCAGATCGCCGTCACGATCGAAATCGATGTACAGGTAGGCGCCGGTGGGCCGGTGGTCCTGCAGGCCCCAGTCGCGGGTCACGTCATCGAAGCCCTGGCCCTGACGGTTGCGGTACAGCGGGGAGTAGGGGCTGCTGGCGCGCAGGCGCGAGCCCTGGGCGACGTACAGATCGAGCCAGCCGTCGTTGTCGAGATCGCCGAAGCGGGCATTCCAGCTCCAGCCGCCGAAGCCGGATTTCCAGCGGGCGGTGATGTCCTGGTAGTGCCCATTGGCCGGGCTGAACAGCAGGTTGGTGTGCGCCACCTGATGCAGTTCATCCGGATAGTGGCGGGCCGACTGGTTGTAGTCCATGGGCATGTCCACCAGGGCCGCGCAAAGATCCTGCAGGCTGCGGAAGTCCTGCGGAATCTTCGCGCACTCCCTGAGGATCTCGGCCTTCTCCGCGCCCAGCGAGGGCTGGCGCACGATGATGCGGTTCCAGTGGTAGGCGGTGACCGCGCAGTCCCGCACCTGCACCGGGTCGGCCAGCCGCTCGCACAGCTGTACCCGTTCCACGTTGCGGGCCTGGACCACGGCCACCTGGAAGCCCACGATGGCGTCGCAGCGGGCCCGGTCGGCGACGTCATCATAGATGCCGCAGCTGCGCCAGGGGTCGGCCAGCTTCTTCGGCAGTTCACTCATCTGGCCCATGGCGATCTGCGAGATGTACAGCTCCTCGCGGCCATCGTTGTCGATGTCGCCGGTGTCGAAGGACATGGTCGTGGTGGTCGAATAGGGCAGCGGGCTCAGGCGGGCGGGAACCGGCTCCAGGCGGCCCTGACGGTTCATGTACACCCGGTCGGGCTCGTCAAAGTCGTTGCCGACGAGCAGATCAGGCCAGCCATCCTGGTCCAGGTCCTTGAGCAGCAGGCTCAGGCTGTCACCCTGCGGCCCGTCCAGGGCTTCGGCGGCGAAACGGCCATCGCCCTGATTGCGCCAGAGCCGGTTCTCCGCCACCTCGGGATAGAAGAACCAGGCCGCCGCGCTGGCGCCGCCGGTGATGATGTCGAGATCACCGTCGCGGTCGATGTCACCGAAGGTGGCGGCGGCCACCAGGGTTTCGCGACCACGTGGCAGCTCGACATGGGCGTCGGCGGAGAAGTGGCCGTTGCGGTTGAACAGGATGTGACTGCCGTTCATCCAGGTGCCGAAGAACAGATCCTGGGCACCATCGCCGTCCAGGTCGACCAGGGCCACGTCGCCGATGATCCAGTCGCGCATGGCGGGGAAATCAATCTGCTGCAGGGCGAAGTGGCCGCCCAGATTGCGGTACAGCCAGACCCCGAAATAACTGCCGATGGCCAGATCCGGCCAGCCGTCCGCGTCGATGTCACCGGAGGCCAGGGCGCCCAGGTGCATGACGGTCGGTTCCATGCCCTGGTAGGGGCGCGGCAGGGGCAGGCGCTCCAGGCCAATCTCGGGGCCGTCAATGCGCCGGAAGCGCTGCTCCGATCCGCGGGATGCCGGGCGGAAGTCGGCGCGCAGCAGCCGCCAGTCCTCGCTGCGGGCGATCTCGCGGTAGGGCGGCAGGGGCGGCGCCAGACCGGCCAGCTGTGCGGCCGGCCGGCCGCCGGGCAGATGGGGCTGAGCGGTCTCGGGGGCGGGGATCCGGCGCAGGATGGCGGCGGTGCGCTGGGCCTGGTCGATTTCATGCCAGCGTTGCAGCACGGCCGCGCCCGCCCCGGAGGCCAGTCCCAGGGCGAACACCGCGGCGCCGGCCAGGCCCGCGATGCGCCAGGACAGGGTGGTGCCCAGGATGCTCCAGGGATAGATGCTGTAGATGCCCAGGGTGACCAGCATGGGGGCCAGCACATAGGCGGGCACGCCCGCATTCCACATCACCGAGCAGATCACCACATCGAAGGCGATGGGCACCGGCAGCAGCACGCTGAAGGCGGTGACGATGACCACCACCGCCAGCACCTTCCACCAGCCATCCAGGTGGGTCAGCGCCGCGATCCGGTCCCAGGGCAGGGCTTCGACCAGAATGGCGCCGATCAGGCCGGCCAGCAGCATCAGCGGCAGGGCCATCACCACGACCCGCAGCAGGTTGCGCGGGTACTGCACGGCCACCCACAGCAGGGAGCGCAGGAATCCAGGCTTCTCGGTCAGGGGGGCGCCGCTTGCGCCCTGGCTGGCCTGGCTGAACCAGGCGTCAAAGCGCCGGAACAGGCCCAGGCCCGGCAGTTCCGCCGGGGCCTGCAGCGGCCGTTGCCAGCCGGGGCGCTCGGCCAGGCGGGCCAGCCAGGGCACGACCAGCAGCACCATCGCGGCGCTGGCCACCAGCTTCAGGGCCACCAGGTGCCAGGGAAACAGGGTGAACAGCATGCTCACCACGATCACGTTGAAACTGGGCGAGGTGAACAGCGTGGCCAGGGCGGTTTCCACCCGGCTGCCGCCGCGCAGCATGCCCTGGGCGATGGGCGCTGCGCAGTTGACGCAGACCCCCAGGGGCAGGCCGACCATGGCGCCCTGCACGGCGCCGGCGAAGCGGCCGCCACCGGGGCGGGGCAGCAGCGGCAGCAGGGTCAGCATCCCGGCCGCCAGCAGCAGGCCGAAGCTCATGCCCTGCTTGTTGGTCACCGCCCATTCCAGCGCGGTCCACAGCCAGTGGGCCAGCAGCTCGGAGGGTGGGGGTTCGGGGAAGTGCGCCTCGAAGCCCAGCGGGGTGGACAGCGCCTCGTTGGGGTCGGCGCTGGCCTTGCCCTGCAGCGAGGGGTAGCGCGAGCCCAGCCAGAAGCTGGCGCAGAGCCAGGCGATCAGGGCGCCACTGAATACTGCGCGCCAGTCCAGGCGGCGCAGGATGTGGTTCAGGTGCATCTCGAGTCCATCCGTTCCAGCGCCCATGAAACGGTTCCGGCGGCCCCCGGGCAAGTAGACCTTGGTCTACGCCGCGACAGCGCCAGCGGGCTCATCCCAGCTGGGCGTGGATATGCTCGGCCGCGATGTGGCTGAAGGCCATGATGGTGAAGCTCGGATCCACCGAGACCGGGGTGGGAAACACGGCGCTGTCCGCGACATAGAGATTGTCGAAGCCGTGGACCCGATGGTCGGAGCCGACCACCGAGTCGCTGGCCTTGTGGCCCATGACGCAACCGCCGGAGGGATGCGGCGCAGCCAGCAGCAGGCCGCCGGCGCGAATCTCCAGCTCATCGATGCGATGCAGATCCGCCAGGCTGTCCAGGCGGATGGCCTGCGAGCCGGCCAGCAGCAGCTGTCGGGCCCCGGCGGCAAACTGCACCTGCGCCTGCTTGCGCATCAGGTCCTTGAGTATCGCCCGGGTCTTCGGTCCGTAGGGGTAATCCACCCGGGTGCTGCCGTCGCTGTTGAGCTTCAGCTCGCCGAGTTCCTCGGCGGGATCATCGATCCAGCCGATGGTGCCGCCGATGCGCCGCATCTGGCTCATCCATACACCCAGTTCCTCGCCGACCAGCGGCAGCATGGCGCCGAGCAGGCCGGGCTGAAACTGATTGGCCATCAGCAGGTACCCGCCCTCCAGATAGCGGCCGTCATCGGCGTGGCGGGCCAGCCGGAATTCCTCGATCCCGAAGGCGGCCGGGATGTTCCGCCACAGCACGATGTCCTCGTCATACAGCCCGTGCATCATGGCGGTGGGGTTCATGCCGAAGCGCTTGCCCAGCATGGGCAGGCGCGGTTGCAGGCCGTTGCGCATCAGGAAGGGCGCGCTGTTGTAGCCACCGGCGGCGAGCACGTAGCTGCGGGCCCGGATCCGCAGCTGCGTGCTGCCCGGCCGGTTGCTGGGGCGGTCGATGACCCGTGCCTGCAGGCCGGTGACCCGACCCCTGTCGATCTGCAGGTGTTCGGCCTGTACATCGGCATAGAGCTGGGCCCCCAGGGCCAGCGCCTGGGGAATATGGGTGACCAGCTGGCTCTGCTTGGCCTGATACAGGCAGCCCTGCATGCAGTGGCCGGACTTGACGCAGCCGCGCCGCGCCTGCGGCACCGGATGGCCTTCCCAGCCCAGCCGCTGCGCGCCTTCGCGCAGCAGCTGGTTCATCCGGTTGTGATACTCCTCGCCAGCCGGGTGCACGTTGAGCGTGCGGGTCAGTTCCTCCCAGGCAGGGGCCAGATCGCCCTGCGTATGCCCGCTGATGCCGTAGGCCTGCTCCCACAGATGCAGCCGGTCCGGCGGGGTGCGATAGCTGTCCGCCCAGTAGTGCACCGAGGCGCCGCCGACATTGTTGCCGGACAGCAGCAGGGTGCCGCCGTCCTTCGACATGCGCAGCGAGCGGTCGGCCGACAGCTTCGCGTTCATGTTCAGCTCGTCCTGGTCGAAGCTGTGGCTGGGGTAGTAGCCGCCGCGTTCCAGGATCACCACCTCATGGCCGCGCTCGGCCAGCTTCTTGGCCACGGTGGCGCCGCCGCAGCCCGAGCCGATGACGCAGACGTCGGTGCGGATCTCCAGGTCCCGGCTGTAATCGCCGTGCTGATGGATACGCCCGCTCATGGCAGCTCTCGACCGCTGCGCTCGGCGTAATGCCTGCGCTGCGCGCTGGCCGCCGGTGGCAGCCCGGCAAAGGGACCGTCGTAGGCGATCGCGCGCCAGGTCGCGGGGTGGCCGAAGTACATGAAGTGCAGGACCAGCTTCAGATTGGTGCCCACCGCCCGGAGGATCTCGTTGCCGCTGTTCATCATGCGTTCCAGGATGTCCCGGCGGGCCGCCGCGTCCAGGCGCTCGAAGCGGCGCATGTGGCCATAGATCAGAGGCGACCAGGCCATCACCGCCAGTGCCGCATGCATGTCGCCGCGGATGGATGCGCCCACGAAGTAGAGCTCCTCGTCGAGGCGCCGCAGCACTTCGGCTTCGGCCAGGTCGGGAAACCCGGCCTGGGGGGGCAGGATCGCCTCGCCCAGGGCTGTGAGGGTGGCCACCTCGCCGGGCCTGAGCACCAGCAGCGGCTGGCCGTCGGCAGCCTGGGCTTCGCGGCGGGCGCAGGCCGACAGGCCGATGCCGCCCAGGGCGGCGCCACCCAGACCCAGGGCGCCGACCAGGAAGCGACGGCGGGACAGGGCGCCCCAGTCCGGGCGTTCCACAGCGGGTTGCGGGTCTCGCGGGCTCAAGCCTGTTCTCCGGAGGGGCGGGCGACGCGGTCCGATTATGGACCAGTCGGATGGCCGCTGCAGGGCCCGCCGGGAGGGCTAGAATGAGGGGCAGGCCACCAGGGGAGGCAGGACATGAGCAAGCCCATCACGCCGGTACTGCGCCTGGCGGATCTCAGGCTGGAGCCTTTCCGACACGGCCAGGCCTATGCCTCGCAGGATGCGGGCCTGGCAGGGCCACTGGGCCTCACCCGTCTCGGGGCCAGCTACAGCGAGGTGCCGCCAGGTCAGTCCGGCTGTCCCTTCCATGTGCACCATGTCGAGGACGAGATGTTCGTCATCCTCGAAGGGCAGGGCCGCTACCGTTTCGGCGATCGCAGCTACGAGGTGCGCGCAGGTGATGTGCTGGGCGCGCCCTGCGGCGGCCCCGAGTTTGCGCACAAGCTGACCAATACCGGGCCGGGGCCATTGAAGTACCTGTCCATCTCGACCCTGGCCGAAACCGAGGTCTGCGAGTATCCGGATTCCGGCAAGTTCGGGGTGTTCAGTCGCCGCCAGGCTGCGGCGGGGGAGCGTCTGAGGTTCCTGGGACGCCTGGAGGATGGCCGCGACTACTGGGAAGGCGAGGACCGCCCGGACTAGGCCCGCCCGAGGGGTGGGTCTCGACCATGGTCTAGGCGGTGCCGGTGCCGGGCTGGGCTAGGATGCGCGCATGATCGAGAAGATGACGGCATGCGCCTGATGCGCGCTGTGGTGGCCTGGCGGGGGCGCCTGCTGGTGCTGGCCCTGGCCTTGACGACGGCCGCCGTGCTGGTCTGGCAGTGGCAGAGTCCCGGCAGCTGGCTGCGCCAGCATCGGGCCGATCAGCAGGCCGAGGCTGGCCTGGAGCGCTGGCGCCAGGGTGATCCGGAAGGGGCGCTGGGCGCATTCGATGCGGCGCTGAAGCTGGATCCCTGGCAGCGCGAGGCCCGCTGGCAGCGGGTGCAGCTGTCCATCCGCCAGGGCCGGGCCGACATCGCCTTCCTGCACCTGACCGCCTATGTGGAGCAGTTTCCCGAGGATGCGCGTGGCTGGATGGAACTGGCCCAGGCCATGCGGGCGGGCGGGGTCAGCGTGGACGCCGAGGAGATCGCCGGGCGGGCGGTGGATGCGGCGCCCGTGGCGATTGCGCCACGCCTGCTGCGGGCGGAGTTGCGCCTGGGCAACGGGCGCCTGTCCGGGGCCGGCAGCGACATCGCCGCCGTGCTGGCGCAGGAGCCGGAGCAGCCGCAGGCTCTGAGGCTGCAGCGCCAATGGCGGGCGGCTGTCGAGGCCGGGCGCGAAGAGGCGGCCGCGACCCGGCCGCCGGACCGGCGCCGCGGCCAGTTCTGGCCCAGCGCCCTGGGCCGGCATGTCTCGGCAGTCCTGGCCGCGATGGGACAGCAGCAGTGGGACCAGGCGGCGGGGGCGGCTGAAGACGCTGCCCGGGCATACCCGGGCACCATGTTCGGCCCCTGGTTGCAGGCGGTCGTGGCCCTGAACCAGGGGCAGCATGCGCAGGCCGAAGCCCTGCTGCTCGAGGCCCTGCAGCTGGCACCCCGCTCGCAGCGGGCGCTGACCCTGCTGACCCAGGTCTGGGCCCGCTGGCTGGGGGTCACCCAGGCGGCGGACCGCTTGCTGGCCCTGGTGGACCGGGACCCGGGGCATGAGCTGCCCTGGACCATTGCGGCCCAGGCGTTCATCGAGGCGCGTCAGCCTTCCCGCGCCCTGGCCGAAATGCGCGAGCGCCTGGGCCTGCCGGGCGCCGGAGCGATTCCCTACCGGCGGCTGGTGGAGCTGCAACTGCAACTCGATGATCCTGCCGCGGCGCTGGCCCGCTGCCGGGAAGGCCTGTCCCGGCATCCGCAGGACAGGGAACTGGCCGGGCAGCTCCCCGCGCTGCTGGCCCGGCTGGGCCAGGATCAGGCCGCGCGAGCGGCCTATCAGGACTTCCTTGAGCGCTGGCCGGATGATCACCTGGCCAGCGCGGGCTATCTTCAGCTGTTGCTGGAGAGCTCGCCAGGAGACCTGGATGAAGCGAGGGCCGTGACCGAGCGTCTGGCCCGGGACTACCCTTCCGAGGCCCTGGTCCTGGACGCCATGGCCCGCGCCCGACTGGCGCTGGGCGAGGTGGACGCGGCGCGCGAGCTGGCGGATGCAGCCGTGCGCAGCGAGCCGGACAATCCGTCCTACATCTTTCGACTGGCCAGCATCCGCGCCCGCCTGGGTGACCGCGCTGGCGCCCTGCGTGCCATCGACCGCGCGCTGGCGGCGCCAGGTGGCTTTGCCGAGCGCATTGATGCCCTGCAGCTGCGTCGCCGGCTGCAGGACGAAGGCGCTCTCAGCGGCCCTGCAGTGCCCTGATCAGGCAGCAGGACTCGTCCACCACGACCGGGGCGAAGCCGCTGCCCGGCGCGCGCAGACCCAGCACCTGGCCCTGGAACACTCGTGCGGCGGCGCCGATCACCTGGCCGCGGTCGGCAAACAGGCGCAGGTCGTATTTCCAGGGCTCGCCCTCACGCCACAGTTGCGGATGGGCGGCGTACTGCTGGGCCAGGTACTGCGCTGCCGGCAGGCTGGCCAGCTTCGCGCGGCTGATCTTGCGGCCGAGGTAGACGCCCCGGCTGGCATGGCCGCAGCTGGGTTTGAACACCCAGTCGGCCCGCTCGGCATACCACTGATCCTGGCTGCGTTCGCGCATGGGCAGCGTGCGCGCGATACGAAACTGCTGCTGTCCGTCCTGCGCCAGCATGGGCTGACAGGACCAGTCGATGAAGCGGCGCTTGTCCGCGATGGCCGTGTAGGCCGCCGGGGAGGGCGCCAGGATCACCCTACCGGCATCCAGCGCCTGACGGACAGCCCGATGGCCGGGGTGTTCGATGCGAAAATCCGTGCTGCGCCAGTAGATGCGGTCAATGACCGTGTTGCTGTCGTGCAGCAGGCCCTGCTCGAATCGCAAGGTACTGGCATCGACCAGACGCATGTCGCTGGCCCAGGGCCGCAGCAACTGGCACAGAGCTTCCATCTCCGGTCGCAGCGCTTGCTTGTCCAGCTCGTCGTCGACAATGGCGACGACCCCGGTCGCGGCCGGTTCCAGGCCTAGCAGATCGCGACGGAACAGCGCGATCAGGCGGTCCTCCAGCTCACCCTGTTCCCAGTCGGCGCAGCAGGGATTGCCCAGCCGGGCGGCCTGGATGGCGCTGAGGATGCCGCCGGCATTGGTATTGACCTCGATCAGCACCGGACCGTCCGGGCCCGGGTGCACGTCATAGCTGAGCAGCAGCGGTCGGTCTTCCGCCCCCGGATCATTGGCCACGATGCGCTGCCACAGGGCCTCGATGCCGCGCAGGATCAGGCGAAAGCTGGCGGCCGGCACCCGAACCGGCAGTGGCAGGGTCGCCGGCCCGTAGCGACGGGCCAGCGG
>JBFJTN010000053.1:0-17749 GCA_041625325.1 Oceanococcus sp.
CTCGGTCACCAAGGCCGCGGTGATCTCCATGACCCAGGTCTTCGCCAAGGAATGCGCCGCGCAGAAGGTGCGGGTCAATGCCCTGCTGCCCGGCGCCACCGACACCAAGTTCGCCAGCGCCCTGGTCAACAACGAGCAGATCCGCGACCACCTGCTGCGCCATGTGCCGCAGCGCCGGGTCGCCGCCCCCGAGGAAATGGCCGGGGCCGTGCTGTACCTGGTCTCCGACGCCGCCAGCTACACCACGGGCGCGGCGCTCAACGTGGACGGCGGCTATCTGATCGCCTGAGCCGCCCGCAGCACCGTCAGCCCGCAGGCCCTTTACAATGCAGGCGCCCTTTCTCGCCACACCGGTCAGCCATCCATGAAGCAGGAACTCCGCATTCGCAGCAACGGGCTCGACATCGTCTGCGAACGTCTCGGCGATCCCGCGGCCCCGGCCGTGCTGCTGATCATGGGCCTGGGCGGTCAGCTGGTCATGTGGCCCGACGAGCTGTGCCAGCAGCTGATTGGCGCCGGCTTCCAGGTGATCCGCTTCGACAATCGCGACATCGGCCTGTCCAGCAAGCTGGATGCGCACGGGGTCCCCAACATCCCGCAACTGGTGCTGCGTCGCTCCCTGGGCCTGCCGGCGCGCGCCCCCTACCGCCTGGACGACATGGCCAGCGACAGCCTCGGCCTGCTGGATGCGCTGGGCATCGCCAGCGCGCATGTGGTTGGCGTGTCCATGGGCGGCATGATCGCGCAGATCCTGGCCGCGCGGCAGCCCGAGCGCGTGCTCAGCCTGGCGGCCATCATGACCAGCAGCGGCCACCCGCTGCTGCCGGGACCCAGCCTGAAGCTGCGCCTGCGCCTGATCCGGCCGCGTTCCGCCGATCCCGAGATCGCGCTGCAGGATTCGATTCGCACCTTCCAGCTGATCGGCAGCCCCGGCTACCCGCAGAGCGCCGAGGAGCTGCGTCCGAAACTGGCCCGGCAGATGCAGCGCAATGTTCACCCCCCGGGCGTGGTCCGTCAGCTGGCCGCCATCATCGCCAGCGGCAGCCGGGCCCGCCTGCTCCAGTCCGTCCGCGCCCCCACCCTGATCCTGCACGGTCGCGATGACCCGCTGGTCCCGGTGGCAGCGGCGCACGACCTGGCGCGGCGGATACCGCATGCCCGCTGCGAGATCATTGACGGCATGGGACATGATCTGCCCCCGGCCCTGCTGCCAAGAATCGGCGACGAACTGCTGAGCCTGTTTTCCGACGCGGCGGCGCTGGCCGCCTGAGCACCGGTCGACGCGGCCGGGCGGCCCGGGAGAGTCCCGGGCGAGCCCATGCTCGACCGGTTGCGGCAGGCGCACGGCAGGGCGCTGGCGCGCCGCGCCGCGGATGTTTGCGGCAGCACCGATCAACCGCGCAGCCCGGCTGATTCGGCTGCCCCCGGTGGCGCACCTGGCGCGGTCCCTGGCTCGCTGCATCACCGGATTGCCGCACATCGGCCCGGCGCATGGCGCCGCCCTCTGGACCCGGCGCATCCTCCAGCAGCACCGTCCAGCGGGCGGGCGCCCGGCGTGCGCAGCAGGGCGCAGCTGTGATCGGCATCACGGACACGCGGCGCCGCTACGGCTAGGCTGCGATCATGGACGGGAGACAGCCGATGATGACAGATACGCCACATGGCCACGGCTCGCGCCGGCGACGACTGCTGCTGGGATGCAGCCTGCTGATGGGCGCCCTGCTGCCGGCGCAGGCCCAGGACTGGGAGGCGACCCTGGCCAGCTGGACCGGCCGCCCCGCGATCGAACTGTGGCGCGCCTGGGGCGTGCCCTCCCGCCTGCTGGCCGCACCCAACGGCAACGAGATTCACCTCTACGCGCTCAGCCCGCATGGCCGTTGCGGCAGCTCAGCGGCCAGTGGACCGCAGCCCTGCATGGCGCGGCTGGGGGAAACCCATGACGGCTGCGAATCCAGCTTTGAAGTGGCCCCCGACAAGAGCATCGTGGGCTGGACCTGGCGGGGAGCGGGCTGCCCGGTTTCTGAACCAGTGCGGCCTGCCCGCCCCTGGTTCGTGCCCATCGGCTTCTAGACCGGGCCCTGATGGCCTTGTAGATCGCGCCGTTTTCCGGGAAACTCCCCCCCGGGCCAAGTTTCGCCCAGCACCAATCTCAAGGGAGACAGTATGACCGACACCGTTTCGAAGAAAGACATCGTGGCGCACATGGCCAAGACTGCGGGCATTTCTCAGAAGGACGCCCAGGCCGCACTCGACGCTTTCACTTCCCTGGTGGCCAAGAGCGCCAAGAAGAACCAGCGGGTTTCCATCCTCGGCTTTGGTTCCTTCTCGCTGAGCAAGCGCTCCGCCCGCACTGGCCGCAACCCGGCCACCGGCGAAACCATCAAGATCAAGGCCAGCAAGTCCGTCTCGTTCAAGGCCGGCAAGGCCCTGAAGGACTCGCTCTGAGTACCCCGGCGGACTGAGGCGTCTGTCTCGGTCCGCCTCCATCCGGCCGGCCTGCGCCGCCGGACCGTGGTGCGCCGCCCTGGCGCGCGAACGAATGCTCTTCCGCAGCGAGTCCCCGCTGACCCTGCACCCGCCGACCGCCCCGCCCTGCCAGGCGCATGGCCGCCCGGCTTCTCCCCTCCGCCCCCACGCCCGCGACGCCATCGGCCAGCGGCCGTTCCGACACCCCGGGCGACGACTGGATTAGGATAGCTGCAGCGCCCAAGCGGGAGAACGCGCTGCCATGAAGGCTGCCGTGCGCAACAGTGCCGTCCTGATCGTCGATATCGCCGACAGCGTCCGCCTGCGTGAGGAACTGGGCGAAGAGGCGGCGGAGCGGCGCATCCGGCAGTTGCTTGATCGCATCATCGAATCCGGCCAGCGGCGCGGCGGCGCCTTCATCAAGTCCTATGGAGACGATGTCCTGCTGGTCTTCGCCCGCAAGGACTGCAGCGCCGCAGCCGCCACTGCCATCTTCGGCCAGCGCGAAGCCATGGCCTCGGAACTCGGCCTCTACTCCGGACTGCACACCGGCATGGTCGAATTCCGTCAGACCATGGGCCATCCCGATGCGGTCGGCCAGACCGTCAACATCGCGGCCCGGCTGCACAAGCTCACCGAGGGCGCGCCCGGCCAGATCTTCCTCTCCGAGGACGCGCTCGAGTGGCTGGAACCGGATCTGCGCAAGCTGGCCAGCCCCTACGGGCCGCGCCAGCTGCGCGGTATCGGTCTGGTCAATGTGTGGACCCTGAACTGGCACGAAAGCTCCGCGACCTTCCGGATGTGGAAAGGAGCATCGCCGAAGCAGCGACGCACCCTGCGCCTGCGGCATGCCGAACGCGAACTGCGCCTGACCGAGGACCGCCCATGCCTGGTCGGACGCAGCCGGGACTGCGATCTGCGGGTGCCGGACGAGGAGACGCGGGTGTCGGGCAAGCATCTGCAACTCGAGCGCAGCGACGGCTGCTGGCTCATCCAGGACGTCAGCCGCAATGGCACCTGGCTGCGCGAAGAGCCGGCAGAGGCGGCGCAACAGCTGCCCTTCGGGGTCAAGGTCATGCTGCCGGCCGCCGGGGAACTCAGCCTGGGGCGCCCCTTCGAAGCGGACCCGACGCGACAGTTCATTGTGCGCTTCGATACGGTGCAAGCCTGATCCGGTGCGCCTGCGGTGCGGTTCCGGGGCCCTGCCTCGTCCGGGCGCACCCACAGTTCTGATCGAGGTCGCAGCCACCGGCGGCCAGCCGCGCGGACAGCGTCAGACGGCGCAGCGCGCGCCGGCGCCTCCTGGCTCCGTCCCGCCCCCGGAACCGCGCGCCATTCCGAGCGCGCCGGCATGGCGTATCGGGATCCTGACACCGACGATGCCCGCCCACTGACGGGAATTTCACGCCGGGGGCTTGAAGTTGCCGTTGAAATCCGCAGAGTAGCGGTTTCAAGCCCCATAGCCCCCTCAGCAAGGACCATCATGACAGCAGAAAACCTGCACGCCGGCGCCGGTCAGACCGTGCGCGAAGCCACCAACCCCTCCCAGACCGCCCTGCGTCGCGAAGGTGCCAGCATCGGCCCCAAGACGCAGATCAAGGGCGATCTGCAGTCCGATGAAGACCTCACCATCGAAGGCCGCTTCAGCGGCACCCTGATCCTGCGGAACAACCAGCTGGCCATCGGCACCCAGGGCCGTGTCACCGGCACGGCCTATGCCAACATTATCGTGGTGGATGGCAACATCGAAGGCGATCTCTACGCCGTGGAACGCATCAGCATCCGCAAGGGTGCGCGGGTCCAGGGCAGCATCCTGTCGCCGCGGGTCTCGCTGGAAGACGGCGCGACCCTGCGCGGCTCGGTGGAAATGGATCCGGAGGCGATCAAGGAGGCGATCAAGTCCCAGTTCGGCGACCTGGACAAGGTCGCGGGTGAAACGCGTCCCGCGGTGTCGCCTGTCGCGTCGCGCCCCCAGGGTCCCAGTCCGGTCAAGGACAGCAGCGGCAGCAGCCCGGGGCGGCCCGATGACAAGGAGCGCAAGCCGGATGCCGTGGCGGCGCAGAAGTAGAGCCGGATTCTGGATGTGCAGGGCGCAACTCTCAGCCCCCCACGGCTAGGCGCCGCCGCCGGCAGGGACGCCGGCGATGCGGAGCGCCTGCCGCTGTTCGACGAGCTGTATGAGCGCGCGGCGGCCGGTGGCCGCTGCGTGGTTCTGGATTTCGGCCCGGCCAGCCCGGCCGGTATCACCCTGTTCAATGCCCTGCGTTGCCGGCTGGAGATCCTGGATTTTCCGCATCTGATGCCGCGCCTGAGCCAGGCGCGCGATGCGGAAGATTTCCGGCAGCTGCTGGATCGCCTGCTGCCGCCCCCCGGTCCGCACCCCGCCAGCGTGGTGCTGTGCTGGGACTTCCTGAACTACCTGCCGCGCGGGGCCATTGCCGCACTGATGGACATCCTCTCCGCGCGCTGCCGGCCCGGCGCCCTGGTTCACGCGCTGATCGCCTACTCCTCACCGCAGATGCCCGCCCGGCCCTGCCGCTTCCAGCCAGCCGGCAGGGGCGCGGTGCAGCTGTCACCCGCGGTCACGGAGCTGCGCGAGTCGCCGCGCTATACCCCCAAGGACCTGCTGCGCTGCATGCCGCGGCACGACATCGAACGCGGCATGATGTTGCGCACCGGCTTTCAGGAATACATCCTGCGCATGGTGCGTGAGGAAGGCGAGAGCCGCAGCGAAGCGGCGATGGACGACGCGGCTGCGCCGCTCATGGGCGGCCTGGCCGCGCGCATCCGCAAGCCGCCCATGGGCGCCCGTCCTCTGGCCGACCCGGCCCAGGACATCGCGCCGGGCACCCGACCGATCACGCCCAGAAGCCGGGAAGTCGAACCGGGCTGATGCAGCTCCTGGCCCCGGCCGCGGAAAGAAATCCCCGCTGCCGGCGATCCTTTTCAGGGACGACCGCCCGGAGTGCCCCCATGCGCCTGCTGTTGCTGAGCCTGCTGTTCTGCCCTGTGGTTCACGGCCAGAGTTTTCACAGTGGCCCCGGGCCGGTCAGGGTCATCGAACTGTTCACCTCGCAGGGCTGCAGCAGCTGCCCTCCGGCCGAGCGCTGGCTCGGCCGACTCGCGGATCACCCGCAGCTGTGGCAGACCCTGTTTCCGCTGGCCTGGCATGTGGACTACTGGAACGGTCTGGGCTGGCCCGACCCGTTTTCCGATCCGCGCTACAGCGCGCGCCAACGGGACTACGCCCGTACCGGAAGGCTCAGCCAGGTCTACACCCCGGCGGTGCTGGTGCAGGGCCGCGAATGGCGGCACTGGCGTGGTGGCGCCATGCCCGCCGGCTCCCCGGGGGCCGCCGGGGAACTCCAGCTGGATCTCGAAGGAGCGCAGCTGCAGATCCGTTTCCAGGCGGACGCCGGGCTGGCGGCGCATCCACTGCAGGCCCATGTGGTCGTGCTGGGCATGGGGCAAAGCACCGATGTCCCTCGGGGTGAAAACCGCGGCCGCCGCTTGCGGGAAGATTTCGTGGTGCTGGCCCATGCCAGCCAGCCCTGGCCAGGCGAGGCCATGGCATTGCCGCCACCACGCCAGCGCAGTGCCAGCCGATACGCGCTGGTCGGCTGGCTCAGCCTGCTGGATGACCCGGCTCCGCTGCAGGCGGCAGGCGGCTGGATCCCGGCCGAGCAGCTGCCACCGACACCCTGAACCGGACCGGATCGCCAGCATGGACGGCGCCCGGCCTGTCCCGGATTACCAGCACTCGTCCGAATCCGCCCCTTCCGCCATCCGCTGCCCCAGATGATTCACCGACAGTTCAGTACAGGTCTTGTCCTTGGCCTGGCCACCCACCGGGTCGGCGGTCAGGGTGAACTGGGCGGCGGTGCGGGTCACGTTGATGCGGTAATGCCCGGATTCCGAATCCAGGCTGGCGCTGACCGCGCAGCCCGCATCGGTGTAGGTGCCGAACTGGGTGCGGCAACGTTCCAGCCGCTGCGCCACGCTCATCAGGCTGGCGCGGGCATCGGCCCTGCGGGATTTCAGCACGCTGTTCTGATAGCTGGGCACCGCAATACCGGCGATGATCCCGATGATCACAAGGGCAATCATCACCTCGATCAGGCCGAAACCCTGCTGAGAACGACGCTGACTTTGCCGGACATTGTGCGACAGGCTCATGAAAGTCACTCCCAAGATCAACGCAGTCGACGCCAGGACACGCGCCCGACGCCGGCGACGCCCCGGCGAAATGTGGTTTCGAGCACGACCACGGCCTGCCCTCCGCCCGCCTCGCCCCGGGCGACGACCCGGTAGAAATCGGTGACCTCTACCGCCGTGCAGCCCTTGGTCTTGCACTTGCCCGGCGGCTGCTTCACGCTTGCGGCGATGCCCATCTCCAGTTCCTCGACGAAATAGGTCGCGCTGGCCGGCCAATCTGCATCGAAGCCGGTATAGCTGCGTCTGGCCGACGCTTGCGACCAGTCCAGCGTGGTCCAGCGGGGCGGGTCCCCCAGCGTATTGCCCGGATAATAGCCGCCGCTGCCATTGAACATGGGCAGCGTGGCGCCGCCGATGTCCGCCTCACCGGCCCGCAGCGCGGCCTCGGCGGCCTGCTCGGCCAGGCTGATCTGCTGCACGTTGGATGCGATCCGCTCCTGCATCATCGAGGCCCGGATGCCGTGTACGGCGATGATGCTCATCACGGTCAGCATGATCAGGCTGATGATCAGCGCCATGCCCCCTTGCGCCGGCAGGCGGCGGCTCAGCAATTCAGGGTTGTGCATTGCGAATTCCCAGGGTCAGGTTCAGTACCCGGCGCAGTCGCCGGTCCGTGAAGGGGCCGACGGTCCGGTCCAGGACGTTGTAAACATTCGGGTTGTCCTCCGAGGTGGCGCCGTCCAGCGACACCGCCAGCAGTCCCACCCGAACCGCCACCACATTGCGCCAGTCCGCCACCAGTTCAGCGGTCACGTACGCTTCGGGCACGTCGTCGAGATCGGCGTCCACCCCGTAACGCAACTGCATATCCTCGATGCCCTTGGCCAGTTCCACGGCCGGATCATCATTGACCATGCGGAACAAGGAAGGTCCGGTGCCATCGGGGCTTTCGCGCAGGAAGTAACGCACGGTATCGATCAGCATGATCTTCGCGCCGGCACGATGTGCCTTGCCGAGATCCTTGGTGCTGTTGCCGATGGGAGGATCGAAGCCGGTGTTGTGCCCCAGGGTGCCACTGCTCACCGAATAGCCGGTCATCTGGAACAGCGCGCTGCCGGCGCAGCTGGTGATCAGGGCAACCTGGCCGACACCGTTGTTGATCTTTGCCAGATCGGCATCCAGATTGATCTTGATCACGGCCGTACTGTCCGGCATGTCCTCGCGCACGTAAATCCCGGTGTCGGTGCCATAACGCACCGTCAGCACATCGGTCCCGGGCAGCACGCTGCCAATCGCGGGGTCCAGAGGTGGCAGCCAGGTGCCCAGGGTCGCCTGATTGCCCTGCACGCCATTGTGGAAGAGGTAGGCGGGATTGGGATTGAGGGTGTCGACATAATCGATACTGCGACTGCTGCAGCCTCGCCAGCCGGCCTGCGCCACATCGCGCTTCAGGTGCAGCGTGGCGTAACGCAGGCTCTCCTGGCGCGAGATCAGCGCGGTCTGCAGCTGCTGGGTCTGGCGACCGCTGAGGTAGATCTGAAACACCGCCGCCATCAGCAACAGGCCCAGCACCAGGGCGATCATCATTTCGATCAGGCTCATGCCTGACTGCATCCGGCGCATCACAACTCGGTCCTCAGCTCGACCACGGCCAGACCGTCATCCAGGTCGGTGTCCCAGGATTCGTCCCAGCGCACCGTGATCGTGTACAGACGACCAGTCCGGCCAATGGCACCCTCACCGCCGGCCAGGCTGGAGGCGATGGCGGTCTTCCAGGCCCGGACATCGTCACCATGCCGGGTGCCCGCATCAGGCAGTTCGTTGAAAGCCACGACATAATCGTCCGTCTCGATCGCCGGCGGATTATTGCGAATCCGCTCCAGCATTTCGCCCGCCAGCAAAACCGCATGATCTCGAAGGGTGGCGCTGGTGGCCGTACGAAGCCCCAGCATCTGCATCTGCACCAGCGCCAGCAGTCCGCCGCTGACCAGCAGCAGTGCGATCAGCGTTTCGATCAGGGTGACGCCACCCTGATCCTTACGAGCAGGCGATGGATTGCACATAGGGATGGCCGGCCAGCGGAATCATCAGATTGCGATTGGCTTCGCCCCGGCAACCCGGCAGACGCAGTTCCATGCGCATGGCGTTGGTGGCCAGACTGCCCTGGGGTGAGTAGGTCACCGCCGGGCGGTCGCTGCGAAGATTGGCGTCGCCGTCCAGGCTCTGATAGATGCGCAGGGCTTCGTCGCCCGCATCCAGGCTGCCCAGCGTCCCGTTCAGATCCACGAAAATCATCCAGCCGTGTCTCCAGTCCGTATCGGTGGTGCTCGCGCACTCCGTCGCACCTGCGCTCGGCAGCGCGCAGATTGACACCGGAGCCCCGCGGGTCACCGCCTCGTTCCGGGCGAAGGCTGCAGCGCCGACGAGTTCGCCGGTGTAGCCCGCGGCCCGGTTATTGGCGGCCACGCCACTCATCTCCGGCAGGGAGAAGGCGGCCAGCAGCGCGCCAATCCCCAGCACCATGATCAGTTCGAATAAGGTAACACCTGCTTGCTTCTTTGCGTACATGACTTTGTCCCTGCTATGGCGGCTCTGGTAACCGCGAATCGATTGGTGAATCAGTTGTTGACGACGAGTCTGTCGGAGGTCGCGTCAAGTTTCCGTGATCTTTGCAGGATGCGTGCCATCGCAGCCCAAAGCCAATAAACCCTTTGTAACCCGATACTTATGAGATTTCGTCGCGCCTTGCCCAAGACGCGGCGGAGCCAGGATTCGCATTTCGCCACGCGCTTCGCGAAGCCATTCGGCACGCCAGGCGAGCATCCGCTCGACCCCTTCATCCCCTTCCCCGTCTCCGTGACCTGGCCGGCGCAACCCTCCGCGCCTGTGCGCGGCTCCCTGCCGCCCTCCTCTATAAGGAAGGCTGTCTGCGGCCTGAACCGGAAACCCGACGCCAGGGCCGCATCGAAGGCCTACCGGCCTGCTGCCATGGCCCCGAATGCACCGGCCAAGGCCGCGACCGGACCACGCCGTCGGTCAGCAATTTGCGACGCAGGCACTGAGACAGGCACTCCATGCAGATTGCGAGCTGCACCCCGGCTTGCGTTGCAATTTGCGAATGTGATCGCCTGCCACAAGCCTTGCTGAAGACCAGGTCTGTCCACAACACACTGTTTTATCTGTCTTTTTTATTGTTATTTCAACTTGGCACGCCCCCTGCTAAGGAAGTCCCATCGCTGCCAAGCAGCACTGAAATTCAAAATTACAGGGACACGGACATGACCAATCACACTTCCACTCAGACCGGCTTCACCTTCTTCGAAGTCATCGTCGCGACGCTGATCATCGGCATCGTGTCCAGCTTCGCCGCGCCGGCCCTGGCCAAGATGATGTCCGACGGTCAGCTGGAGGCTTCCGCCCATGCGCTGCGCAACGCCATCGGCCAGACCCGCAACGAAGCGCTGAATCACGGTGTGCCGGTCAGCATTTGTGCGCAGGCGATCGGCGAGGACATCGCCTGTGCCGGCGACGAGACGGGCTCCTGGAACACCGGCTGGGTCATCTTCACCGACCGCCACGGCACCAAAGGCAGCATCGATGAAGGCGACGCCGTGCTGGCCGTGATTCCCGGCCCCCGCGCCCCCGCCATGATCAGCACCCGTCACACCCATGTGACCTATCAGCCCAATGGGCGTCTGGCCGACCATCGCGCTGACTTCCAGCTGTCTCGGGCCGCTTGTGCGGAAGGCGAGTTCAAGACCCTGCGCGTGCCGCGCAGCGGCATGCCTCGCATCGAAGACGGCGTCTGCGGCGCCTGATCCCAGACCATCCGGTCGTGGCCGATGCCACGATCGTCCGAACCGGGGTGTCCGGTCTGTCGACCATCGGACTTGACATCTCCTTGACATGAGCTCGCGGACACTGCCGCGGTCTCTTTTTTCCCAACCCATGGAGTGAATGAAGATGGCAAAGCTTGAAGACATCGAGGGCATCGGCCCGACCTACGCGGACAAGCTGCGCGCGGCAGGCGTGACGACCCAGAAGAAACTGCTGGAACTGGGGGCTACCCCCGGCGGCCGGCGCAAGATCGAGAAGGACAGCGGCCTGTCCGGCAAGCTGATCCTGAAATGGATCAATCGCGCGGATCTGGCGCGGGTGCGGGGCATCGGCGAGGAATACGCCGACCTGCTCGAAGTGGCTGGTGTGGATACCGTTCCGGAGCTGGCGCGACGCAACGCCCAGAACCTGTTCGAGCGGATGAACTCGGTCAATGCCAGCCGCAAGCTGGTGCGCTCGGTTCCGACCCTGGCCAAGGTGCAGGCCTGGACCAGCCAGGCCAAGGATCTGCCGCGCGCGATTCACTACTGACAGCGCCCGGCGACCCCGCAGGCGGACTTCGGTCCGCCTTTTTCATGCACGCGATTTATCGCGAAGGCATGGGGGTGGCATGCAGCCGACAGGCCGCAGCCACAGCTGATCTGCGCAGAGACCTCCCTCAGCTGGCGAGGTAGCGCGGAGCCCAGCCCAGGGTGACAAAGTGGATCTGGATGTCGCTGCTCTTGGCCTTGACCAGCAGCTCGTCGAGGGTGAGCCGGCTGCTGTCCAGATCCATCTCCAGCTGATCGACCTCATCCTCGAACTGCCGGCCGAGTTCGGCGATCTGCTCCTGCACGGCCGCGGCGCGCTCCTGCGCCCGGTCGACATCTCCGGACTCCTTGCGCAAACGCCCGGCCCGCCGCGCCGCGGTGCTGACCTTGCGCACATTCGTGGCGCTGACCTTGCGTCGGCCCAGAAAGGCACCGAGCAGCGCCCCACCGAAGGACAGGGCCGCATCTACCTGACTGGCCCGGCTCTGCTGGCTTTCCCGCTCGATCGCCTGCTCGGCGCGCAGCAACCGATCCTCCAGTTTGGCCAGACGCTGGTCATAACGGCTGCGCAGGCGGCCGATTTCGGCATCGCGCTTCTCGCTGACCAACTGGCGCAGGCGCACCCGGAAATCCCCTTCGCTCTCCCCTGGCTGCGAAGTCATCTTCAGCGCGCCGCAATGCCACAGCCGCAGCGGACGCTCCATGCGCACATGGCGGCTCAGGCTGCGTGACCAGCCCTTGACCGCGGCGGCCTTCAGCAGCTCCGAAGGCAACTCGGAGTAGCGGGCCTGAGCCTCTGGCTGAGCACGCAGAAGCTGGGGGTCCAATGCAAGTTCGCTGGCCTCGGCCCAGTCGGGCCCCATGGGGCTGTCGTCCACCGACAGGCTGAGCAACAGCTGACGTTCACAGCTGATCTGGTGCCTGGCACTGGCGTAATGCACATCCACGGCAGCGAGCAGACGGGGCTGATACAGCAGGGACTCGCCTGGCGCAGGCAGACGCGATGCCGGCAGGTACAGCGCCTTGATACCCGCAGGCAGCGGCGGCGCAGCAGTGCTGCCCGCCTGACTCGGCGCCGGCTGCGCCGGCGCGGCTGCGGCGACCGGCGGCGAGGATCCGCTGGGCTTGAGGCGCTGGATCTGCTCGCGCGCCAGCGGGCCGGCCAGGTAGGACAGGGCCCAGCGTGTGGCGAAACAGCCCGGGCGCGCCTCGTGCACGTTGTGCAGCAGGAAGCGCCGCTTGCCCAGGCCGGTCAGCCAGCGGGACAGCTGCTGCACGTCGGCGCCGCCGGCGCGCAGCCCGTCCAGCACGCGGGCCCGGTCCTGGTCGGTCTGCAGCCGGCCGATGAACCAGGTGCCCGCATTGGACAGCGCCTTGTAATCCAGATCCACCGGATTCTGCGTGCTCAGCACCAGGCCCAGGCCGAAGGCCCGCGCCTGTTTCAGCAAGGTCAGCAACAGGACCTTGCTGGGTGGATTCGCGCTGGGCGGCAGGTAGCCAAAGATTTCGTCCATGTACAGGACCGCTCTCAGGCTGCCCGTGCCGGGCTGGCTGCGCATCCAGTTGAGCAGTTCGGCCAGCAGCAGGGTGACCACGCTCATCCGCTCGGCATCGGACAGATGCGCGATGTTCACGATGGACAGTCGCGGCCGGCCCTGCTCCGTGTACAGCAGACCCTGCGCGTCCAGCGGGGTGCCCGTCAGCCAGGTCGCGAAACCGGGCGAGGCCAGCAGATTGTTCAGGCGCAGGGCCAGGGCCATGCGGTCCTTGGGCGGGAACACCGTATCCAGCGGCAGGATGCCCAGCTTGTCGATACCGGGCTGGGGAATGGCGCCGACCAGACCCGCCAGATCCAGGTCCCGGCCGGCCCGCCACTCGCGCGAGAACAGGGCCGACAGCAGGATGTGCTCACGGCTGGTCAGGGGATCGGCATCCACACCCAGCAGGGTGAGCAGGCCGGTCGCGGCCGCCTGCACCCGCTGGGCAAACAGCTCGGGATCATCCACCAGCCCGGCCGGCGGCGCACGCAGGGAACCCAGGATCGACAGCGGCTGACCGGCGGTGCTGCCCGGGGTGTAAATGGCCATGTCGGCCGCGGCGCCCAGGCGGGCCACCCGCTCCGCGTCCTGATCCCAATCGGCCAGGCCCTCGCGCCAGAGTTTGGCCTGGGCATTGGCATAGGCCGCGGGCTCCTGCCCGTGGGCACGCGCGGCGGCCGGGTCCACCCACGGGGCGAAGTCCTCGCCACGCAGCTGCGGAAAATTCAGCAGCAGGTTGCCCAGGTCGCCTTTGGGATCGATGGCGATGACCGGCACCTGGTCGATCAAGGCTTCCTCGAGCAGGCAGACCCCGAGGCCGGTCTTGCCGCTGCCGGTCATGCCGATGATCACGGCATGAGTGGTCAGATCGCTGGCGTCATACAGCAGGGGCTCTGCGGCGATGGCGCCGCTGTCCGGGTCGAAGCGCCTGCCGAGATAGAAGGCTCCCAGCTTTTCGTAGCTCTTGAGCATGCCGCCGGCTCCTGCGTGTGTGCGGCCCGACAGCTTAGCGCATGACTTTGTCCAGCAGTCCCTTGAGCTGATCACCGCCCTGCTGCTGTTGCAGATACTGCATGACCACGGACACCACCTTGGACACCATGTCCTTGTCCAGGCCGAGCTTGTCGAAGCCGCCGGCCAGCTGCGCCAGGGCGCCCAGCGATCCCGCCGACCCCCCCAGCCTGCCGAGCAGACCGCCCACGGCGCCCAGCGCACCACCGGCTTCCGGCGCCTGGCTGATCAGATCCTCGGCCTGGGGAATGGCGGCGGCCAATGAGCCGAAATCACCACCGAGCTTGTCCTTGGCCAGCTTCAGCACCATACCGGCAGCGCCCTGCGCCTGCCCTTCCTCGATGCCCAGCTGGCCGGTCAGCATGTTGATCAGATCCATGAGATGCACTCCGTTGGGAAAAGTCCGGAGTCTCGTCAGACCAGGGTCAAGAATTCGAGAAGGCGGCCAGCATCCGTGAATCACGGCGCCAGGCCGAGATGCTACAGGTCGCGCGGCGCCTCCGGCATCCGCGGATCCCAGAACTCGACGCAGGCGCCGCCCTGCAACTGGCAATTGTGCAAGGCCGCCTCGGCCCGGGAGACCAGCACCTCGTAGCCCAGCGCGGTGGCGGAGGGATCCAGCGAGGCGACCCCGAGACTCATGATCGGCCGATCGGCCGGAGCCAATGCGGAAATCACCGGGTCCGCCTTCAGATAGGCCCACAAGCGGTCCGCCACATGCCGCGCCCCGGTGAGATCGGTGCGCGGCAACAGGACCGCCATCCAGGTGTCGGTGAAACGGGCGGCGAAGTCGGCCGGTCGCACGATGGCCGAATTGAGGACCTGGCCCAGCTGAAACAGGATGTCGTCGCCGAGTTCCAGGGCCGGAAAAGCCGGCTCCGCTTCCAGCAGCATCAGTGACAGATCCATGCGCTCGCGCATGCTGATCCGCCATTCCCGCTCCAGGTGCATGTTGAAGTAGGCCCGGGTATGCAGCCGGGTGGCGAGGTCGGTGACGCTCAGCGATTCCCGCAGCTGATAAAGCTCGGAGTTGTTCTGGCAGACCATCACCAGCTGGCGTTGCCCGTCCTGCCCGGCCTCGCCCATCAGATGCAGGGACAGAAAGGTCGGCTGCCCGCCGCTGCCGGCGCCTGGCGGCCGTTTGAGCTCGATACGGAACGGTGGACTGCCGTTGGCTACCGCATCCAGGGCCGCCTGCAACTCCCGCCGGTCACCGGCCGGGAACTGAGCCAGCATGCGATCCAGTGCGATGGCGCCCTCCTCCTCGTCCAGCCCCAGCAGACGCCGCATCGCTTCATTGACCTGGGCCGGGCCGTCCAGCGGGCCCCAGCACAATCCCAAGCCCGCGTTCTCAACGCCCTTGACGTAGGCAGACTGCGCTTCGGTATCGATCAGCTGGGGCATGGCGCTTGGGGCTTTCGGTCAGCAGTATGGTCAGTTATAGCATGAAGCCGTGTCGCGGCTTCAAGCCGCTCCGGTGCTGCGACGAAACAGGGCTTCGGCGGCCGCCTGGAACACCCGGAACCGGCAGTTGGCGGAGCAGCTGTCCAAATCGTCGCGGGCCACCTCGAGCACCAGGCTGGGGGTGACGGCCACCACGTCGGCATCAGCGGCGTGCAGGCCAGGAAGCGCGAAGGTGCCGAAGGCATCGCCCGGTCGCAGCACCGTGGGTGGTGAGTTCCGTTCGTAGAGGGTGCCCGACACCAGCAGGCGCAGGCGCTCGTCGACCACGCCCTGGCGCAGCACCAGCTGGCCCTTGTCATAGTCCTGCAGCTCGCCGATGGTGAGCAATTCCTCCATCTCGGAATGGGTCATCAGGGCGCAGAAGCCCAGCCCGGCCAGTATGTTCTCCGCCTGCGGATGCGTCATGTGACTGCGCACACTGCGTCGATCCCAGACATTGACCAGCTCTTCCGCCAGCTTGCCGCCACTTTCGTAGCGCCGCGCCGGGTCCATATGCAGCAGGCGGTCGACGATGGCGCACAGCCGATCCGGCAGGTCCGGGCGCACACTGGCCAGCGGCGGGGCTGGCTCGCACTGGATGCGCATCAGCAGCTGGGTCTGATTGTCTGCCGTATGCGGGGTATTCCCGGTGAGCAGGCGAAACATCACCGCGCCCAGTGAATACAGGTCAGCCGACGGGCCAATCGTGGTACCCGCAATCTGCTCCGGCGCCATGTAGCGCGGCGTGCCCAGAATGGAGCCCGGTCGCACCTTCTGGTTCTGCATGATGGCGGCGATGCTGAAATCCATCAGCTTGGCCGTGCCGGCCTGGTTCAGGATCACGTTGTCCGGCTTGATGTCCCGGTGGAGGACGCCGATGCGGTGGGCATAGGCCAGCGCCTGAGCGCAGTCATAGGCGATCTCGACCACCCGCGAGGGCGCCAGGGTCTGATCACTGTGCTCGCCCAGGGTCAGCCCGTCCACATACTCCATGACGATGTAGGGCCGGCCTTTCTCGACCCCGGCGTCATACACGCCGACGATGTTCGGATGATTCAAACGGCCGGCGGCCCGCGCCTCGATCAGAAAATCCACATCTCCGGTCTGGCCGGCCGGCTTGGGCAGACCCAGCTTGACCGCCACCTCGCGATCGACGAAGGGATCATAGGCCAGATAGACGATGCCGCAATTGCCCTTGCCCAGCTGCCGCTGGATGGTGTATTTGCCGACCGTCTGCGGCGGTGCGTCCCCGCCCGCCGGGCCGGCGAGATCGAAGTCAACCGGCGCCTGCTCGGCATCTTCCACCGCACGACGCATCTCGTCCGTGCCGTTGATCGAATCTCTGTGTGTCGGTGACATCGCGTGGTCCTGCCTGCCGGCGCTCCCCGAACTGGCCATTCTGGTATAGCCTAAGGGTATTCAGCCGCAGACGCACGGGCAGACTGCACACATGCCTTTTTCTTCAGATGCCGGAGCACAGACCGTTCGAAAGTTCGAACAGCTGGCGCAGCGGCAATGCCAGTCGCTGGTGGACGCATTCTTCGACACGGGCAAGGACGTGCTCAACCAGTACGCGGACAGCATGGACAGCCGGCGCCTGCGGGACTCGCGCGACAGCCTGGTCCTGCTGCAGAAGATGAGACCGGCAGTGACCGAGCGATTCGTCAAAGCGGTGTCCGACGGGCTGAGCCCGGCCTCGGAGGCAGAAGAGAGCCGCAGCAAGATCTTCGATATCAGTGAGCTGACCTTGCAGGATCCGGCGGCCCTGGATCTCGATATCACCGCCAACCGCATCGGCAATCAGATCGCCCGGCGGGTCGAGGAAAACCTGGGCCTGCTGATCAACCGGCTGGATCGCTTCGCCTATGGACTGGGCGCCCAGGTCCGCCCCGACGCGCTGAAGCCGGACTCGCTGTGCAAACAATTCGCTGACGCGGTGAAGCCGGAAGGCCTGGAGGCGCGCAACGCCACCCTGGCGGTGGATCTGTTCGGCCGCACGCTGCTGCAGACCCTGGACGGCGCCTACCGCACCCTGATCGAGTTTCTGGATGACCTGGGGCTGGAGGAACGGCACGCGACGATCCCGCCACCCACGCGCTCCGAGCGCGCTGCGGCCTCAGGGTCGGACTCTTCGCCCTCAGGCGGCGATGCTGCCACGGCTCAGGCCGATTCCCAGACAGGTGGTGCAGGCGCCCAGGCGGGTGGCGGCGGCACTCCGGCTGCCGGCGGAGCGGCCGGCGCCGCTGGCGGAACGGCTCCGGGCGGAGCGCGCGGCACCGGGCAGCCCGCAGGCGCGGCGCCCCCCGCTGTCCCCCCGCTCGACCCCAACACCATGAGCGTCATTCGCACGCTCAGTCAGGCCGGAGCGCGGGCCGCCTCCGCAGCGCGATACACCGATGCGGATCTGGCCATGGACCTGGGCCAGATCGCCGCGGGTCAGCAGGCAACTGGCTGGAGCCAAGGCGCGGCCCAGGACGCCATGATGCGGATGCAGGCCGTCGGTCGCGTGTTCAACGACCTGGCGCCGGACAAACACATTCCCGCCGCGCTCAAGCCCAAGCTCGAGGAAATGCGCTTTCTGGTCATGAAGAGCGCGCTGTCCAGCCCGGACTTCTTCTCCGACGAGAAGAACACCCTGCGGCAGTTGCTGAACGAGCTGCTCTCCCTGCTGGTCAATTCCCGCCTGAGCACCAGCCGCGGCGAGAAGAATATCGATGACCTGATGGGCCAGATCCGGCGTTACTTTGATGTTGACGCCGACAAGCTGAA
>JBFJTN010000054.1:0-17695 GCA_041625325.1 Oceanococcus sp.
GGGGGATCCGAATTGAATCGACGCTTGCCGGAACGTCTGCTTCCACTGGCCGCTGTCGGCGTGTTGCTGGTGCTGGGCCTGATCGCATTGCTCGGCCCGGCGGATGCGCCTGAACCGCCGTTGCCGCAGGCCTTGCTGGACAGCCTGCGCGCCCGCCTGGAAGCCGGCGAGGCCCAGGGCTATGTCGGCCTGCTGCAGCAGGCGGACAGCCGTGTCCTGCTCAATCTGCAGCTGATGGACCGGGACGGCGGGCTGCTGGCGGAGTGGCCGCCGGCCCTGACCCGCAGCGGCTGGGGCGCCTTCGCGCCCGCACTGCAGCAGCTGCGCCGGGCGCTGTGGGGTCTGGCCGGCCGTCGGGAAACCCGGATGCTGCGCGGTGCCGATGGCGCGCCGCTGGGCGAGCTGTCGCTGATCCGCCTGCGCGGCGGCGCGGCGCTGGCCAGCGGCCGGATCGGCGGCCTGGCCCTCAGCCTGCTGGCGCTGGCCGCCTTGTGGTCCCTGCTGGGCCGGATGCCGCGCGCGGCAGCCCTGCCGGCCGGCCTGCCCCTGCGGCGGGGAGCGGGCAGCGTGGAGCGCATCGGCCTGCGCATGGGGGCTGCACTGGACCAGGCGGATCTGGGCCTGATCCTGCTCAACGCCGGGCAGAAAATCCGCTACATCAACCAGACGGCGGCCGCCCAGTGCGGCTGGGATCGCCAGGCGGCGCTGAACCTGCCGGTCTATTCCGTGCTGCGTCTGCGCGGCAGCGACAGCAACCCGTTTTCCTTCGAGGGGCAGCAGCCTCTGAGCGAGCGCCTCAGCCTCAGCCTGAGCACCCGGCAGGGCGGCACTCTGGACGTCAGCGTGACTATCCTGCGCCTGCGCGGGCGAGGCGACGACTGGACCGGCATGCTGATCCTGCTGGATGCGGCCGACCACGAAACCCAGACCCTGGCCAGCCTGCGCCGCGAGGCGGAACTGGCCACGACCACCCTGGATGCGCTGAGTGACGGGGTCGCCGTGACCGACCGATTCGGCCGTATCCTGCGGGTGAACCGGCGGCTGAACCGGCTGTTCGCCTACGCGGACGGAGAACTGGAAGGCCTGGCCGTGTCCAAGCTGCTGCCCGTGCCCTTCCTGAACGAACCCTCGGTGACCCTGGCCCATTTTCTGGGCGAGCGTCAGGACGGACGGCCCAGGGTGGTGGGTTGGCGCAAGAACGCGACCACCTTCCCGGTGGACCTGCGGGTCCAGGAACTGGGTGACGAGCCGTATCACTACCTGCTCCTGATCAGCGACTGTGGCGAGCGACTGCGTCAGGACAACCTGTCCATGCGCCTGGGGCGTCTGCTCGATTACGCGGCGGAGGAAATCTACATCTTCGATGCGCACTCGCTGTACTTTGTCGAGGCCAATCGGGAAGCACAGGAGAATCTGGGGCTGAGCATGGAGCAGCTCGGGCGCATGACCCCGCTGCATCTGGCGCCGGGCCTGGACCGCGACCAGCTCGACCGGGACCTCAATGCCCTGCGCAATGGCGAACGTCGTCAGGTCACCTACCGCACCGATCATCGCCGCGCCAACGGCAGCAGCTACCCCGTCTCACTGCGGATCAGCTATTCACCGGAGGAGGAGCCGCCGGTGTTCATGGCCCTGGCCCAGGACATCACGGAACAGCGGGCCGCGGAGATGCGCCTGGAGTTCATGGCGCACAATGACGTGCTGACCCAGCTGCCCAACCGGGCGGCCCTGACCGCCCATCTGGACCGGATGCTGCAGCAGGAAAACACAAGCGGGGAGATCCATGTGTATTTCCTCGACCTGGACGACTTCAAGAGCATCAACGACAGCCACGGCCATGCGGCGGGCGACGCCGTGCTGGTGGAGTTCACCCGGCGCATCCGATCCTGCCTGCCCGACGAGCACTTCCTGTCCCGCATGTCGGGTGACGAGTTCGTGATTGTCGCGCGGGTCCAGGGCTCGGAGTCGGTGGAGACGACCGCCGCGGAATTCCTGCGGGTGATGCGCGAACCCTTCCGGCTGCAGCAGGCCGACCTGCAGATCGGTGTCTGCATCGGGATCGCGCGCCGGCAGTCCGGCGAAGATGCTGCGCATCTGCTGCAGCGCGCGGACGCCGCCATGTATCGGGCCAAGGCCCGGGGCGGTCAGTGCTTCGTGATGGATGCGGGGCAGGGCGAAGCCGGGTTCGGGCCGATGAGCGGCGCCGCTGACCGCGCCCGGACAGGTGCCTGAACCCGCCGGAACTCTTTTTCAGCCCTCGCTCAGATTGATCGCCACCACGTCGCAGGGGCAGCGATGCAACACCGCATCCTCGGCATGGTCGAACAGGGCGGCCAGGCCGCGACGGCAGTGATTGCCCACGACCGTGAGGTCGATTCGATGCGCCTTGATGGCCGCATTGAGTTCGGTGACCAGATCACCGGTGACGACGTGGCATTGCTCGGCTGCGACCTGGTAGTCCTGGGCCAGTTTGGCGACCTGCTCGCGGGCCCGCTGCTCCAGTTCGTCACTGATGGAAATCGGCGCGGTGAGCATGGCGTCCTCGGTGCCGGTCAGCGGCACGTATTCCACCACATGCAGCAGATGCAGCCGGGCCCCGAACAGGTCGGCCAGTTCGCGGGCGCGCTGCAATACGCGGCGGTTCTCGTCACTCAGGGCCACCAGACAGAGGATGGACGAATACACGGTGGGCTCTCCCGGCAGGTGCTTGGGCTATAATAGCGAATCGTAACCCGCCCGTTGGCGGGATTTTTCGGACCTGATTTTGTTGCAACGCAATAAACAATTGCGCCTGGTGCGCGCGACCCTGAGCAGCGGCGTACGCCTGGGCCAGACTGCCGGTGTGGTCGGGCGCACCGGCCTCGACTGGCTGCGCGGCAAGCGCCCGCCGGCACCGGTGCTGATGCGCCAGACTTTCGAGCAGCTGGGCGCGACCTACATCAAGCTGGGCCAGTTCATCGCCAGCGCGCCATCCCTGTTCCCCCGCGAGTACGTGGAGGCCTTCCAGGGCTGTCTGGACGATGTGCCGTCGCTGCCCTTCGAGACCGTGCAGCGCACCCTGGAAGAGGAATTTGACCGGCCGCTGAGCGAGATCTTCCGCCATATCGAGCGCCAGCCGCTGGCTTCGGCCTCGATCGCCCAGGTCCACGCCGCGACCCTGGTCACCGGTGAGGACGTGGTCATCAAGGTGCAGAAGCCCGGCGTGGAGACGGTGCTGTCCACCGACTTCAACGTGCTCTACGCCTCCGCCCGCATCATGGAGCGCCTGGTGCCAGGGGCCAGCCGCGCCTCGCTGGGCGACATCATCGGCGACGTGCAGGCCACCATGCTCAAGGAATGCGATTTCCTGGCCGAGGCCAACAACATCGAGATCTTTCGCCAGTTCCTGCGTGAGGCCGGCAACGAATTTGCCGTGGCGCCGCGGGTCTACCATCAGGCCACCACCCGGCGCGTGCTAACCATGGAGCGGCTGTACGGGGTGCCTTTCACCGATCTTGAGAGCATCCGCCGCTACTCGCCGCAGCCCGAGTGGACCCTGATCAACGCGCTGAATACCTGGATGGATTCGCTGCTGCGCTGCCAGTTCTTCCACGCCGACGTGCACGCCGGCAACCTGATGGTGCTGGAGGATGGCCGGGTCGGCTTCATCGATTTCGGCATCGTCGGGCACATCCGCAAGGAGACCTGGCAGGCGCTGATCGATTTCATGCAGGCCCGTGCCGCCTCGGACTACCGCAAGATGGCGCAGTGCATGCTGACCATCGGGGTCACCGCGGACAACGTGGATGTGAATGATCTGGCCCGCGACCTGCGTGATCTGATCGAATCGGCGCGCAACATGATCGAGGGGCCGGCGCCGGCGCAGCCGGAACTGGATGTGGACGAGGCCGAGCGCTTCATGCTGTCCATCGTCGATCTCGGTCGCAAGCACGGCGTGCGTTTTCCCAAGGAATTCGCCCTGCTGCTCAAGCAGCTGCTGTACTTCGACCGCTACATCCAGCTGCTCGCGCCGGACCTGTCACCCTTCGAGGACTCCCGCATCCAGCTGGTTCACTGAGCGCGCCAGGCGGTTCGGACTGCGCCTACTCGAAGTTCAGCGTGGTGGTTTCCCCGGCACGCACCGTCGCCGTGGCGCTGGCGATGAAGCGGATGGTTTCGCTGCTCAGCGGGTTGTCCAGATCCGCCTCACAGGTCAGCGCCAGGGTATAGCTGCCCGCCGGCAGGAACGGCGCCACATAGTCATCCTGGGTCTCGGAACTGCGCAGCAGGGCGGTGCTGAGCGGATTCGGCGCGACGCCGTCCAGGTCATCCGGCGTGACGCTGCCGGCGAACACGTAGACCACCGTGCCGGCCTGTTCGTCCGCCGTGGTGGCGCAGCCGGCATCGCCGAGCAGCGTGCTCGCCGCATTGCCGCTGATCGTGCCCGCTTTGCCGTTCTCGATCACCCGCAACCGGGGCGACAGCTGGCGCTCGCCGGCCGAGGTCTCGCCGAACAGCAGGGAACTGCGCAGATCGAAGTGCACGGTGAGTTGCGTGTCTTCCTCGTCACGGATGCTGAAATCCTCCGCTGCGGTGGTCGTCGCGCCAGAGCGCAGCACCAGCGGGAATTCGGCGCCGCTGCTGTCTTCGATATAGGAATCGCGCACGCTGCTGGCCATGGCCAGTTGCAAAGTCAGGCCGGTGTAATTGCCGGCACCGATTTCACGGTCGCTGATCAGGGCGGTCACCGCGCCCCGGTCCAGGGCCAGCAGGTCGATATCGCGGTCGGGGTCGATGTTGATGCTCACCGTGCTGCCGTCATCCCGGCGCAGGTCGATGGCGGTGATGCGCAGCACCGCGGCATTGAGCTCCTCGGGCGGGGTGGCGCTCAGGGAGATCCCCACGCGGCCCTCGCAGGCCGAGATCAGCAGGCACAGCAGGACGGGCAGGAGTCGGTTCATACGCTTCAGGTGACCAGGGTGGTGGATGGAGGGAGCAGCATATCGCCTTCCCAGCGCCAGGTTTCAACCGTGGCGTGCCGGGCGAAGCGCTGCTGCAGCATGCCTTGCAGGCTGTCGGGGCGGTCGGCGGTGGTCACGAAGCGGTCCGCCCCGCGGGCCGGCGGCAGTGGGTCGAGAGCGCGCCACAGGCGCTCGACCTGGCGGGCCACTGCAGGCGCGGGGTCGATCAGCTGGACGCCGGGTCCGAAGACCTCGCCCAGCTCGGACAGGACCAGGGGATAATGGGTGCAGCCGAGCACGATGGTGTCCGCCCCGCGCTGCTGCATGGGGGCGACATGGCCGCGCAGCAGCTCCCGCAGGGGCTCGCCCGTCACACCCTGTTCGATCGCTTCGGCCAGGCCGGGGCAGTCGCTGGAGACGATCTCCACATGGCCGGCGAAGCGGGCGGCGGTCTGCTGCAGCAGTTCGCCTTTGAGGGTGCCGCGGGTGGCCATCAGGCCGACCACCCCGCTGCGGGTCTGCAGCGCGGCGGGTTTCACGGCCGGTTCCATGCCGACGAAGGGCAGGTCGGTGAAGTGTGCACGCAGGGTCTTCAGGGCGGCGGCCGAGGCCGTGTTGCAGGCCAGCACGATCAGGCGGCAGCCGGCCTCGCGCAGGGCCCGGGTCATGCCCAGGCACAGGCGCTGGATCTCCGCCGGCTCCCGCGTCCCGTAAGGCAGGTGCCGCTGGTCGGCCAGATACAGGCAGGGAACATCCGGGCAGCGCTCACGGATGGCCTGCCAGACGGTCAGGCCGCCCAGGCCCGAGTCGATGATGCCGATGCCGGCCATGCTCCGGCGCAGGCTCAGGCCTTGAGCAGGCCGGCCCAGTCGTGGCGGGCGGTGCTGACGGCCAGGAAATGCGGATTCAGCAGTTCGTCCTTGCTGTTGTAGCGCAGCGGCTTGCCATCGGTCTTGAGCACCGCGCCGCCGGCCGCTTCCAGCACGCACTGGCCGGCCGCGGTGTCCCATTCCGAGGTCAGGCCCAGGCGCGGATAGAAATCGGCGCTGCCTTCGGCGATCAGGCAGAATTTCAGCGAACTGCCGGCGGACACCGGCTCGTGCGGCGGGATCTTCTGCAGCAGGGCCTCCACCTCGGCGGAACGATGGCTGCGGCTGACCAGCACCTTCCAGTCCTGCTCGGGCAGCGCACGGCAGCGGATCGGTTTGGCCTGGCCGGTGTCGGCGCTCCATTTCTGCGCGCCGGCCTTGATGTCGCCCCAGTAGCTGACCCCCAGGGCCGGGGCATAGACCACGCTGCGCACCGCGCGGCCATGGTCGATCAGCGCGATATTGACGGTGAATTCGCCATTGCGCTTGATGAATTCCTTGGTGCCGTCCAGGGGGTCCACCAGCCAGTAGTGCTGCCAGCCCTGGCGGGTGGCGTAGTCCGCGATACCGCCTTCTTCGGACAGGACCGGCACGTCGGGGGTCAGGCTGGACAGGCCGGCCAGGATGATCCTGTGCGCCGCGAGATCGGCCTGGGTCAGGGGCGAGTTGTCATCCTTGGATTCGACGGCGATCTCGCTGTCGTAGATCTTCATGATCGCGTCGCCAGCCTGCAGGGCCAGGGTGTGGAGAGATTCGAGTTTGGGGTAATCCATGGGCCTTGGGTCCGGGGGCAATGGGTGGGGTGAAGCCAGCACGGCAGAGTCGGGCCCGCTGATCACGCGCGCGCCCGAAGCACTACACTAGACGCCATGAACGCGCGCCTGGACTGGACCAGAGTGGATACCGTGCTGCTCGACATGGATGGCACGGTGCTGGATCTGGCTTTCGACAATTTCTTCTGGCTGCACCATCTGCCGGCAACCTGGGGTGCACGGCGCGGTCTCGACCGTGACGAGGCCATGGCCGAGCTGATGCCGCATTTTACCGCGCACCGGGGTTCGCTGCGATGGTATTGCCTGGATCACTGGAGCGAACTGCTGGATCTGGACGTGGTGCAACTCAAGCGCGACTGCGCGCAGCGCATCCGCTTGCTGCCCGGCGCCGAGGATTTCCTGCGCCGGGTGCGCGACTCCGGCCGGCGCCTGCTGCTGGTGACCAATGCGCATCCCGCGGCCCTGGAACTGAAACTGGAACAATGCCCGATCGGGGACTACTTCGAGCACACCGTGTCCACCCACAGCTGGGGCATGCCCAAGGAAGAGGCGGGATTCTGGCCGGTCTTCGCGCGGGACTGCGCGGTGCGCCTGGAGCGCAGCCTGTTCGTGGATGACAGCGAGCCGGTGCTGCGCGGCGCCCAGGCCGGCGGGGTGGGGCAGCTGTGCGGCATCCTGGCGCCGGACAGCAGCACCGCGGTGCGCCCGCCATTTGGAGACTGGCCTCACGTGCACGGACTGGCGGAACTCGAGGTGCCGGCCTGAGAGCCGGCGCGGCGGCCGTCTAGCGGCGGCCGCCCCCGCCGCCGCTGCGACGGTGACCGCCCCCGCCACCGCCACCGCCACCACGACGGCGTCCGCCACCGCCACCACCGCCGCTGCGCGGCGGCCGCTTGCGCGGCTTGGGCGGGGGCAGGTCCCAGGGTGTCAGCCAGGCCGGGTCCGGATGCTCGGCCACCAGCTTGTAGCCGATGTAGCTTTCGATGTCGGGCAGGGAGTAGACGTACTTCTCGCAGCAGAAGGCGATCGCATCACCCTCCGCGCCGGCCCGGGCCGTCCGGCCGATGCGGTGCACGTAGTCCTCCGCATCCTGCGGCAGGTCGTAGTTGATCACGTGACTGACATCGGGGATGTGCAGGCCGCGCGCGGCCACATCGGTGGCGACCAGGATCGGCAGGGTGTTGTCCTTGAAGGCCCGCAGCAGGGATTCGCGCTTGTTCTGCGGCACGTCTCCGGACAGCGCGCCGACCTGGAAGCCGGCCCGCTCCAGCAGGTCGCAGATGTCTTCCGCGACCCGCTTGGTGTTGACGAAGATCATCGTGCGGTAGGGCTCGTGCTCCTTCAGCAGATGCAGCAGCAGCCAGCCCTTGTCCGCGGATTCCACATGGTAGAGCTGCTCGCGCACCTTTTCCGCCGTGACGCTGTCGGTTTCGGTGCGGATCCACTGCGGATCCCCCAGATGCTCGTAGGCCAGTTCCATCACCTTGTGCGACAGCGTGGCCGAGAACAGCAGGTTCAGGCGCTGGTCGGGCGGCGGCATGCGCCGGAACAGGAAGCGGATGTCCTTGATGAAGCCGAGGTCGAACATGCGGTCGGCCTCGTCCAGCACGGCCACCTCGAGCAGCTTGAGGTCGTAGTTGTGCTGCTTGAGATAATCGATCAGGCGGCCGGGGGTGCCGATCAGCAGGTCCACCCCTTCGATCACCCGGTCCTGCTGTTCCTTGTAGGCGGTGCCGCCATACACCACGGTGTGGCTGATGCCGACCCGCTCGCACAGGGGCTGGGCGTCGGCGGCGATCTGCTGGGCCAGTTCGCGGGTCGGAGCGACGACCAGGGCGCGCGGCTGATTGGCGCGGCGATTGGGGTGCGGTGCCTGGTTCAGCAGCCGGTTCAGGGTGGCGAGCAGAAAGGCCGCGGTCTTGCCGGTGCCGGTCTGGGCCTGGCCGGCGACCGGCTTGCCGGCCAGGGCCAGCGGCAGGGTCTCGGCCTGGATCGGCGTGCAGTACTCCAGACCCACTTCGCTCAGGCAGGCCTTGAGGTCGGGATGCAGCTCCAGGCTGTCCAGGCGGACGGATGTCAGATGGGTCGGTTTGGTCATAATCTCTCGTGCTTGCAATTCGATGGACTTTGGGTCAAGAATAGGCGCAAAGCGATTGGGGCATTGCGCGAGTCAACTGCGCGCCCTCCCGCAAGAATCCCAAAGCATTCCCAATCATAGCAGGCGCCGCGACGACTATCGTGTCGGGATCGATGCGCCCTGGCAGCTTCCCGCCACCCGTCTCCTGCTGAATGGGTCCCCAACCGGCCTGTCGCGTCACTGCGGCAAGTCCGCCCGGAACCATCCGTTGCGGCTTGAGTCCAGTGTTGCCGGCGGCCCGGTCGGGCGCCCTCCCGCATTTTTCGATCCCGAGGAAATCCGCATGAATGAACATATCGTCAAGGTGACCGATGCCAGCTTCGAAGCTGATGTCCTGAAATCCGACATTCCCGTCCTGGTCGATTTCTGGGCCGAGTGGTGTGGCCCCTGCCGCATGATCGCGCCGATCCTGGACGAACTGGCCCCGCAGTACGCGGGCAAGGTCAAGATCGCCAAGCTGAACATCGACGAGAACCAGGACACCACGGCCAAGTTCGGGGTGCGTGGCATTCCGACCCTGCTGCTGTTCAAGGGCGGCCAGGTCGCCGCCACCCAGGTCGGTGCGGTGTCCAAGTCGCAGCTGGCCGATTTTATTGATTCCAAGGCTTGAAACCAGAAGGTCCTGATCGTGTCGAGTGAAACGTCGGAAGACATCGTGCAAAACCAGTCCGCTCCTGCGGGTGATGCTGCGGCGGAGCCCGCCCAGCCCAAGCCGGCGCGCAAGCCCCGGGCCAAGAAGGCTGCCGCGCCGGCGGAAGAGGCCATCAGCTTTTCGGTGGACGATGCGCCGGCGGACCCTGCCGCGTCCGGCGGCGGCGCGCCATCCGGTGGCGCCGATGATGACGGTGATGGCGGTGGCGATCAGGATCGCGGCGATGACGGCCAGGACCGCGGTGGCGGCCGTGGCAACAATCGCCAGCGCGGGCGCAACCGGCGTCGCAACAAGGGCGGCGGTGGCGGTGGCGGTGGCGGCGGTGGCGGCGGCAACAACGACAGCGATGGTCGCGGCAACCGCGGTGGCGAGCGCGAGATGCGCTATGTCATCAACGAGGAACTGCCGGTCATCGATCTGGTCGAGCTGAAGCGCAAGCGCGGCGAGGACCTGCTGCGCATCGCCCACGAGCTGCAGATCGAGAATATCTCCCGGATCAAGAAGCACGATCTGGTCTTCCAGCTGCTCAAGGGCTTTGCCCGCGCCGGTCACCAGATCGAGGTCACCGGGGTGCTGGAGATCCTGTCGGATGGCTACGGCTTTCTCCGCAACACCGATGATTCCTATGATTCGGGGCCCGACGACATCTACGTCTCGCCCAGCCAGATCCGCCGTTTCTCGCTGCGCACCGGCGATACCATCACCGGTTCGATCCGGCCGCCCAAGGACAACGAGCGCTACTTCGCCCTGCTCAAGGTCGACACGATCAACTACGAGCCGCCGGAGAACTCGCGCAGCAAGGTGCCCTTCGAGAACCTGACCCCGCTGTTCCCGAACGAGCGCATCCGCATGGAGAAGGGCAACGGGTCCACCGAGGACATCACCGCCCGCATCGTGGACCTGTGTTCGCCCATCGGTGGCGGCCAGCGCGGCCTGATCGTCGCGCCGCCCAAGGCGGGCAAGACGGTGCTGCTGCAGAACATCGCCCAGAGCATCGCGCAGAACTATCCGGACCATTTCCTGCTGGTGCTGCTGATCGACGAGCGCCCCGAGGAAGTCACCGACATGCAGCGCACGGTGCGCGGCGAGGTGCTGTCCTCCACCTTCGACCA
Source organism: Oceanococcus sp. (assembly GCA_041625325.1). Classification (GTDB taxonomy): domain Bacteria; phylum Pseudomonadota; class Gammaproteobacteria; order Nevskiales; family Oceanococcaceae; genus Oceanococcus. The sequence continues at coordinate 10,484 of JBFJTN010000054.1, forward strand.
GCCGGCCCAGCGCCATGTGCAGGTGGCCGAGATGGTGATCGAGAAGGCCAAGCGTCTGGTCGAGCACAAGCGGGACGTGGTCATCCTGCTCGATTCCATCACCCGCCTGGCGCGTGCCTACAACACGGTGGCGCCGTCCTCCGGCAAGGTGCTGTCCGGCGGTGTCGACGCCAATGCTCTGCAGAAGCCCAAGCGCTTCTTCGGCGCGGCGCGCAACATCGAGGAAGGCGGCTCGCTGACCATCATCGCCACCGCACTGGTCGACACCGGTTCGCGCATGGACGAGGTGATCTACGAGGAGTTCAAGGGCACCGGCAACATGGAACTGCATCTGGATCGGCGCATTGCCGAGAAGCGTGTGTTCCCGGCGATCAATATCAACCGCTCTGGCACCCGTCGCGAGGAGCTGATCACCGACCCGACCGAGCTGCAGAGCGTGTGGATCCTGCGCAAGCTGCTGCATTCCATGGACGAGGTGGCGGCCATCGAACTGCTGCTGGACCGGCTCAAGCAGACCAAAACCAACACGGACTTCTTTGCCGCGATGAAGCGCAACTGAGTTTCGTCTGCTCGAACAGAACGGGGCTGCGGCCCCGTTTTTTGTGCCCGCCCTGCGCGGCTGCGGGGCAGGCGGCCGATTGCGTCAGCCCGGTGGGCGCAGGCAGACTCGAGCGCATGCCGACGCCGGGGGCGCCATGTTCGACCGCGAATTCCTGATCCGCCACGCGCTGTTCCTGGCCCTGGTGCTGGTCGCGCCGGCGCTGGTCTTTCTGATCCAGGTGGTGTTCATCATTCCCACCGCGCTGATTCCCACCGGTATCGTCTACATGTTCCTGAAAATGGCGGATTCGGGACTGCGCATGGAATCGCTGTGGATCAGCCTGTTCTTCGGCCTGCACGCCCTGATCTTCATCGGCCTGTACTGGTTGCTGGCCTGGCTGCTCGCCCGCCTGCTGGTCAGCCGGGCCGCGCTGGCCCTGCGCCTGATCCTGGCCGGGCTGGTCGCGGGGGCGCTGATCCGGATCGCCTTGTTGCCGGTCTATGGCGGCGGTGGCCATGGCCCGATGCGCCTGTCTCCGCTGCCGGAATTCACGGGTTCGCTGATCCGTCAGTACGATTTGCGCGGACTCGTTGCGGCACTGATCACCCTGGCCGCGCTGGCCCTGCTGCCGCCGCTGTGGCGCGTCTGGCGGCGCCGTCGCTCCGTGGCCGAGGCGAAGGGCTAGCTGCCGGCGATGGTCATGCCGTCGACCAGGATGGAGCCGGTCAGGATGCGGGCGGCCGGGTCGATGTCCGAACCGACCGCGGCGATCTGACGGTACATGTCCAGCAGATTGCCGGCGATGGTGATCTCGGCCACCGGATAGGCGATCTCGCCGTTCTCGAACCAGTAGCCGGCGGCGCCCCGCGAGTAGTCGCCGGTGCTGGTGCTCACGCCCTGGCCCATCAGTTCGCTGAGCAACAGGCCGCTGCCGGCCTGGCGCATCAGGGCCTGGCAGTCCGCGTCCACGGTGGGGCTGACCTCCAGGGTCTGGGCACCGCCGGCATTGCCGGTGGTCTGCAGGCCCAGCTTGCGGGCCGAGTAGCTGCCCAGCAGCCAGCTGCGCAGCACGCCGTCTTCGACCAGCGAGAAATCCCGGGTCGCCACCCCTTCGCTGTCGAACCAGCTGGCGCCGAAGCGGCCCGGCACATGCGGCCGCTGGCGGATGCTCAGGGCCTGCGGCATGATCGGGCTGTCCAGGCTGTCGAGCAGGAAGCTGGCGCGACGATACAGGGCGCCGCCGCTGGCGGCTGAGAGCAGGTGGCCGATCAGGCCTCGCGCCAGCTCCGGCGGGAACAGCACCGGCGCGCTGCGGGTGGCCAGCTTGCGCGGGGACAGCCGGTGGCTGGCCCGCTCGGCGGCGATCCGGCCAATCTCCTCGGCGGTTTCGAAGGCGGCACTGCGCAGATCACGGCGATACCAGTAGTCGCGCTGCATGTCGGAATCGTCCTGGGCGATCACCGCCACGGACAGGCTGTAGTCCGTGCGGGTGCGCACGCCACGAAAGCCCAGGGAATTCATCAGCACGTCGCGGCCGCGGTGGGCGTTGACGGTGGCCCCTTCGGAATTGCGGATGCGCGGGTCGGTGGCGAAGGCGGCGTCCTCGCAGCGCTGGGCCAGGGCGCGGCTTTCTTCCACAGACAGGGCGGCCGGGTGGTCCAGGTCCAGTTCACCAAAGCGGGTGGCCAGCTGATCCTCATCCGGCAGCCCGGCGGCCGGGTCTTCCTGGGTGTGGCGGGCGATCACGCAGGCCGCCTCGACGATTTCGCGGATCGAATCGGGATTGAGGTCGGCGGTGCTGGCGTGGCCGCGACGCTGTCCGAAGTAGACCGTGACCCCCAGATCGCTGTCGCGCTGGAATTCCACCGATTCCAGTTCCCGGTTGCGCAGCTGGGTGCTCAGCCCGGTGCTGACCCCCAGGCTTACCACCGCGCCGCTGGCGCCCTGCTCACGCGCAATGTCCAGGGCCAGCTGACCACTGGCGTAGAGCGCCTCCTCGTCCGGCAGCTGCTGGTCCAGCGGGGTGGTGGCGATCGGTCGGTTCATGCGTGAAGGGTCCTCATCTGCTCGGGCAGGCTGGCCGGCAGGCCATCGAAGCTGCCATTGCTCATCAGCACCACGGCATCGCCGGCCCGGGCCTGCCGGCACAGGGCTTCGGCCAGGGCCTGGCTGTCGCGGTGCAGATGCAGCCGTTCACCGAGCGCTGCGCGCAGCTGCCCGGTATCCCAGCCCAGTTCCGGACGGGACAGCACATGGGCCTGGTCGGCGCCGCTCAGCGAGGGCCCCAGAGCGGCCGCATGGGCGCCGGCGCGCATGGAGTTGCTGCGCGGTTCCAGGCCGACCAGCACGCGGCCGTCGCCCATGCCGGCGCGCAGGGCCGCGATGGTGCGGGCAATGGCGGTGGGGTGGTGGGCGAAATCGTCATAGATCCGGATGCCGGCGACCTCGGCCTTGAGGTCCAGGCGACGGGCGATGCCGCGGAAGCCCGCCAGCGATTCGGCGGCCTGCTGCAGGGGCACGCCGGCGTGCCGCGCGGCCAGGCAGGCGGCCAGGGCATTGTGGGCATTGTGCTCGCCGCGCATGGACCAGCTGACCCGGGCCAGGATCCTGTCGCCCCGGGCGATCTCGAACTCGCGCCAGTCGTCCTGTAGCGGGCGGACGTGCCAGCCCTGCGGGTCCTGAAGCGGAACGGTTTCCGACCAGCAGCCCTGGCCCAGGACCCGCTGCAAGGCCGCATCGCCAGCCGGCAGCAGGATCTGGCCCTGGCCGGGAATGGTGCGCACCAGGTGATGGAATTGACGCTCGATCGCCGCCAGATCAGGGAAGATGTCCGCGTGATCGTATTCCAGGTTGTTCAGAATCGCGGTCCGCGGCCGGTAATGGACGAACTTGGAGCGCTTGTCGAAAAAGGCGGTGTCGTACTCGTCCGCCTCGATGACGAAGAAGGGCGCCGCGCCGAGGCGGGCGGAGACCGCGAAGTTGCCGGGCAGGCCGCCGATCAGGAAGCCGGGCTTCAGCTGGGCATCGTCCATCAGCCAGGCCAGTATGCTGCTGGTGGTGGTCTTGCCGTGGGTCCCGGCGACCGCCAGCACCCAGCGCCCGGCCAGGACCTGCTCGGACAGCCATTGCGGACCGGACACATAGGGCAGCCCGGCATCCAGCACATGCTCGATGGCCGGATTGCCACGGCTGATCACATTGCCGACGATCACCACATCGGGGGCGGGCTGCAGGTGGGCCGGTTCATAGCCACTCATCACCTCGATGCCCAGGGCTTCGAGCTGGGTGCTCATCGGCGGCCAGGCGGCGGCGTCGGATCCGGTCACCCGGTGGCCCGCCTCGCGCGCGATGGCCGCGATGCCGGCCATGAAGGTGCCGCAGATGCCCAGGATGTGGACGTGCATCAGGACAGGCCGCTGAGCAGGCCGACGATGCCGACCAGCAGGAACTCGTAGATCAGCGTCACCGCCACGCCGATGCCGAGGCTCACCCCCAGCGCATGGCGATAGATATGGCCGCTGACGATGATGCCCCAGATGCTCAGGCCGGCCCAGGCGTAGGCGGCCCCCGCCGGCACCTGCAGGTCGGCAGGGTTGAGCTGCGGGTTTTCCGCCACCGCCAGCAGCACCGGCTGCAGCGCGCGCAGCGGGAACAGCAGCAGGGCGCCAATGAAGGCGCTGCTCAGCAGCAGGGCGGTCATGGTCTGGGTCAGCCGTTCCGGCGTGTTGCGCCACTGCAGCAGCGCACGCAGGAAAAAGACCAGCACGATCAGGCTGAGAATGGCCTGGGCCAGGGATTCCCACAGGCTGGCGACGGTGAGCAGGCGCAGCACCGCGAACAGCAGGAAGGCCGCTGCGGAAAACTGCAGCAGGCCATGGGACGAGGGCAGGTCCTGGGGACCGGCCTTGAGCGTCAGAATCTGAACGAGGCGCTGGGCAACGGCGGAATACATGGATGGGAGTCGGTATGATTCGTTGATGACAGCGATATGTACCCGTGACGGGGAGCTTGAGGAATTCGTCGGCCATGCCGCCGGGGTCGAGGTACTGGCCCTGGATACCGAATTCCTGCGAGAGCGTACCTATTATCCCGAATTGTGTCTCATCCAGGCAGCTTCAGCCGAGCAGCTGGTCCTGATCGATCCCCTGGCCGAGCTCGATCTGGCGCCACTGGAGCCGGTGCTGGCACAGGGGCCGGTCAAGGTCCTGCATGCCTGCCGCCAGGATCAGGAGGTCCTGGCCACCCGCTTCGGCCGGCCGCTGGCGCCGATCTTCGACACCCAGCTGGCCGCCGCGCTCTGCGGTTATCCGCCGCAGTGGTCCTACGCCAAGCTGGTCCAGGAATTCGCCGGGGTGGAACTGGGCAAGGGAGCGACCCGCACCGACTGGTCGCGCCGGCCGCTGAGCGCGGCGCAGCTCGACTATGCCGCCGATGATGTCCGCTATCTGCTGGGTGCCCATGCGGCCCTGGCCGAGCGCCTGGAGGCGCTGGGGCGGCGGTCCTGGTTCGACGAGGAGATGGCCAGCCTGGCGGCCCAGCCCTGGGATGTGGCCCCGGATGAGGCCTGGCGCCGGGTCAAGGGGCACGGCAGTCTGAGTGGCGAGGCCCTGGCCGCCCTGCAGGCCCTGGCGGCCTGGCGGGAGCGTCGGGCGGTGGAACGCAACAAGCCGCGGCGCTGGATTGCCAAGGATGAGAGTCTGCTGGTGCTGGCCCAGGCCCGGCCGGCCGATGCGGCGGCGCTGCGGGCCCTGGGCGGGGTGGAGCCCTTTCTGCAGCAGCGGCAGGGCGAGGAACTGCTGCGGGCGCTGGAGGAGGCCCGCGGCGCGACGCCGCCCGAACTGGATCTGCGCATTCCGGACAAGGCCGTGGTCGCGCGTTTGCGCCAGACCCTGAACGCCCTGGCGGCAGAGCTGGAACTGGATCCCGGCGTGCTTGCGACCCGCGCGGACCTCAATGCCCTGGCCCTGGACGGGCTCAGCGAACGGCTGAGTGCCGGCTGGCGGGCCGAGATCGTGGCGCCGGTGCTGGGAGCAAAGCTCTAGATCGGGGAGGCCGGGCGGCACAGGCGCGCCCGGCTGCCCGCCGGTTCAGGCCAGTGCGGCCTCGATGCGGGTGAAGACCTCGTCGAGCTCGCCCTCGCCATCGACGCTGGCCAGCTTGCCCTGGGCCGAGTAGTGGGCGACCAGCGGCTCGGTCTGATCCTGATAGACCTTGAGCCGGTTGGAGATGGTCTCCTCGTTGTCGTCGGCGCGGTGGGCCAGATCGGTGCCCCCGCAGCGGTCGCACACGCCATCCTGCTGAGGCGGGCTGAAGTAGACGTTGTACATCTGGCCGCAGCTGCTGCAGGTGCGGCGGCCGGTCAGACGCTTGACCAGATTGCCGAAGTCCACGTTGATCAGGAGCGCCGTCTGCAACGGCCGGCCCAGCTCCGCGAGCATCTCGTCCAGGGCCACGGCCTGGGCCGTGCTGCGCGGAAAGCCGTCCAGGATGAAGCCGTTGGCGGCATCGGGCTCGGCCAGGCGTTCGCGGATCATGCCGATCACGATCTCATCGGCGACCAGTTCGCCGGCATCCATCGCCGCCTGGGCGCGCTGGCCCAGCGGGGTGCCGTCCTTGACCGCGGCGCGCAGCAGGTCGCCAGTGGAAATCTGCGGGACCTGATGGCCATCCATCAGCTTTTTCGCCTGGGTGCCCTTGCCGGAGCCGGGAGCGCCGAGCAAAACAATACGCATATCAAATTACCAAGGGGCCGCCTGTGCGGGCCGGGAGCGCGAACCCTAGCCTTTTGCCCGTGATCGCGTCAATGCAGATGCCGGCGCGTTGACGCCAAATTCAGTACAATTGCCGGCTCGCCGCCGGGCGCTGCCGCCGGCGATCCGTCCGAATCCAGCCAGTCTCCGGGAGTTGGGATGAGCAGTCCCCAGAACGCGTTCTACGCGCAATCCGGCGGTGTCACCGCCGTCATCAATGTGTCCGCGGCGGCGGTGATCGAAACCGCGCGCCAGCACCCGGACAAGATCGGCAAGGTCTACGCCGGCCGTGACGGCATCATCGGCGCGCTGACCGAGGATCTGATCGACACCTCGGCCGAGTCCCCGGCGGCGATTGCCGCGCTCAAGCACACGCCGGCCGGCGCCTTCGGCTCCTGCCGCTACAAGCTCAAGGGCTTCGACAAGAATCTGGCCGAGTACGAACGCCTGATCGAGGTGTTCAAGGCCCATGACATCGGCTATTTCTTCTACAACGGCGGCGGCGACTCGGCCGACACCTGCCTGAAGATCAGCCAGCTGGGCGAGAAGATGGGCTACCCGATCCGGGCCATCCACATCCCCAAGACCATGGACAATGACCTGCCGCTGACCGACTGCTGCCCGGGTTTCGGTTCGGTGGCCAAGTACACCGCAGTGTCCATCCGCGAGGCCGGCTTCGACCTCAAGTCCATGTGCAAGACCTCGACCAAGGTCTTCATCCTGGAAGTGATGGGCCGGCACGCCGGCTGGACCGCCGCCGCCGGCGGCCTGGCGGCCGAGGGCGAGGGCCAGGACCCGCACATCATCCTGTTTCCGGAAGTGGTCTTCGACCAGGATCGCTTCCTGGCCCGGGTCAAGCACTGCGTGGATACCTGGGGCTACTGCACCATCGTGGCCTCCGAGGGCATCCGCAATGCCGAC
>JBFJTN010000055.1:0-17632 GCA_041625325.1 Oceanococcus sp.
CCCACTACTAGGCAGATTCTTAGGCATTACTCACCCGTCCGCCGCTCGACGCCTGGGAGCAAGCACCCTTCGTTTCCGCTCGACTTGCATGTGTTAAGCCTGCCGCCAGCGTTCAATCTGAGCCAGGATCAAACTCTCCAATTTAATACAGCTAGTTTGGTGTATCCCACCGAAGTGAGACACAAGAGTCATCCCTTACAAATGTACATTGACGTTTGCTTGTGATGCTCTCTTCATTAATGGCTTCGCCACTTTTCAGGGAGCACCCGCACAAATTACTTGCTTGATTTTTAAAGAACTTTTGACGTTTTGCTCGCCGTGTTTCGTGGCGTTCAGCGCGTCAGGGAGTGCGTATTTTAGGGATCAGAAGCTGCCCGTCAACACTTTTGCAAAGTTTTTTTCAGAATCGTTATAAAACAATGACTTATCGCAGTCGCCGCCACTTCACCCGAGGCGGATCTGCGCAATCCTACGTTTGCCGACCTGCACCAGAATCTCTTCACCGGCCGAAAACTGGCGGTTGGGCGTGGTTTCGCGCTGCTGATCGACCCGGACCGCGCCCTGTTTGATCAGGCGCATGGCTTCGGAGGTGCTCGCGGCCAGACCGGCCCCCTTCAATATGTGAGCCAGACCCAGGCTGTCGCCTTCCGCGATGCTCAGCTCGCACTGCGGAATCTCGTCCGGCAGCTGGCCCTGGGCGAAGCGGCGGTTGAAGCCATCCCGGGCCGCAGCGGCGGCGGCCTCGCCATGAAAGCGCGCCGTGATCTCCTGGGCCAGATCCAGCTTGGCATCCTTCGGATGCACGCTGCCCTCTTGCACTCCGCTCCGGATCTCCTGCAATTCCGACAGCGGGCGGAAGCTCAGCAGTTCGTAATAACGCCACATCAGCTCATCGGAAATCGACATGAGCTTGCCGAACATGTCATCCGGCGGCTCATCGATGCCGATGTAGTTGCCCAGGGACTTGGACATCTTCTGCACGCCGTCCAGGCCCTCAAGCAGGGGCATGGTCAGCACCAGTTGTGGTGGCTGCCCCGCCTGGCTCTGCAGTTGCCGCCCGACCAGCAGATTGAATTTCTGGTCGGTGCCACCCAGCTCCACATCCGCCTTCAACGCCACCGAATCCTGCCCCTGCATCAGGGGATACAGGAATTCGTGAATCGCAATCGGCTGGCCGCCGCGGTAGCGCTTGTCGAAATCGTCCCGTTCCAGCATTCGGGCCACGGTGTACTGGGCCGCCAGCCGAATGGTGTCAGCGGCATCCATCTTGCCCAGCCAGCTGGAATTGAATTCCACCCGGGTGCGCTCGGGATCCAGCACCTTATATATCTGAGTCGCATAGGTGCGGGCGTTTTCCTGCACCTGCTCCTCTGTCAGGGGCGGCCGGGTGACGCTTTTGCCGGTCGGATCACCGATGCGCCCGGTGAAGTCGCCGATCAGGAAAACGACCTCGTGGCCCAGTTCCTGGAACTGCCGCATCTTGTTCAGCAGCACGGTATGGCCCAGATGCAGATCGGGCGCGGTGGGATCGAACCCGGCCTTCACGATCAGGGAACGATTTTCCTTTCTGGCCGTCTCTAGACGCTCAGCCAGGCCGTTTTCCGGAATCAGTTCAGCGCTGCCACGCAGCAGTTCGGCGACTTGCTCGTCGGTGTTCATGGTTCCGCCATGTTTTGATGGTTTTCGCGACCTGCTCGCACCACGCTGCAGATCCTCGACGTATCTCTATGAATCGTTGGCACTATTCATACCCATACGGTATGCTGTCCTCCCAATACCGATTGGGGGTTTCGTGCAGGTATTGGGGAAATATCGCCATGCGATCTGATTACATTGTACCGGAGGCCCCGGGCCGACGACGTGGTCCGCTCGGGCCAAAGCTTCTGACCTCCGGTGCCGTTCTGGGCCTGGCCTTCGTCCTCGCCGGCCAGTGGGGTGGAGATTCCCTGGAATCCGCCAGCGAGGCCGAGGAGATTCGCCTGGTCAACGCCGATCAGGCAGCGGGCGAGGACCAGCCCGACCCGGGCCACTCCTTCCTCGACAGCATCACCCCGATCAGCAAGGCCAGCGCCAGGGCCGCCCCCCCTGAGGGCGACATGCCGCTACCGGCGCTCCCGGCCCTGGACGATCTGCCCCAGGCCGCCAGCCTGCCCCCTCCCTCTTCCGAGCTAATGGAATCGGAGCCCGCCGCGCCGGCGCTGCGCAGCCTCAAGGTCACGGTGCGCTCGGGCGATTCCTTGTCCGGGCTGTTCGAACGCCACGGACTGCGCGCCGCGGACTGGATCAGCCTGTCGCGCCTGGGCGGCGAGGCCCGCCGCCTGCGCAGCCTGCGTCCTGGCGACGAACTGGCCCTGTCCCTGGATGATGCCGGTGAGCTGCAGGCGCTGGAACTGGCTCTGGATGAGATGCGCACCCTGCATCTGAGGCGGCAGACCGAAGGCCGCTTCGCCCAGTCGGTCAGCGAGGCGGCGGTGGATATCCGTACCGTGGCGGCGGAAGGCACCATCGAGAACTCCCTGTTCCTCGCCGCCAAGGCGGCAGGCCTGTCCGACCGCCTGACCATGGAACTGACGGACATCTTCGCCTGGGACATCGACTTCGTCCTCGACATCCGCAGCGGCGATCGCTTCCGGCTGGTTTACGAGGAGATCTACCGGGATGGCGAGAAGCTGAAGGACGGCAACATCCTGGCGGCCGAATTCATCAACCGCGGCCAGTCGACCCGCGCGGTGCGTTACGACGACAGCGATGGTCTGAGCGCCTACTACTCGCCGGAAGGTTTGCCGATGAAGAAGGCCTTCCTGCGTTCGCCGGTGGATTTCACCCGCATCAGTTCGCGCTTTTCACTGGGTCGCAAGCACCCGATCCTGAACAAGATTCGCGCGCATCGCGGGGTGGATTACGCGGCACCGTCCGGCACCCCGGTCAAGTCCGCCGGCAATGGCAAGGTCATCTTTGCCGGGGTCAAGGGCGGCTATGGCAACGTGGTAATCGTGCAGCACGCCGGCAAGTACAAGACCCTGTATGCCCATCTCAAGAATTTCCGTCGGGGCATCCGCCGCGGCGTGACCGTGGCACAGGGACAGACCGTCGGCTATGTGGGCATGTCGGGCCTGGCCACCGGCCCGCATCTGCACTACGAATTTCTGATCAATGACAGCCACGTCAACCCGCTGACGGTGAAGCTGCCCAGCGCTCCGCGCATCGCCGAGTCCGAGCTGGCCCGCTTCCAGTCGCAGACTGCCAAGCTGCTCGCCCTGCTGCCGAAGGACTCCCCCACGGAAGTCGCCGACGCGCGCTGACCGGCCGGGTGCTCGGGCCTGTCGCAGGACTACAGCGGGGCCGGATCAGACCGAAAAGGAAGAGCCGCAGCCGCAGGTGGTGGTCGCGTTGGGATTGCGGATCACGAACTGGGCGCCGTTGATGTCGTCCTTGTAGTCGATCTCCGCCCCGGCCAGGTACTGAAAGCTCATCGGATCGATCAGCAGCGCGACGCCGGCGCGATCCACCCGGGTATCGCCTTCGTCCTCGTTTTCGTCAAAGGTGAAGCCGTACTGAAAGCCGGAGCAGCCGCCTCCCGAGACGAACACGCGCAATTTGAGGTTCGGATTGCCCTCGTCTTCCATCAGCGCCTTGACCTTCAGCGCCGCTGATTCGGTGAATACCAGTGCTTCGCTCATCATCGACCACTCTCTTGGGCGCTACGCGCCGCCATTAAATCCTTCCACACATAGGTTTCGGCCAGCAGCGCCTTGCGTCGCCCCTTGGGCCTGACCTTGGCTTCGATCCGCAAAGGCGTCCATTGTTCCGGCAGGCGGAACTGGCCGTACAACTCCGTATAGTAACGAAACGCGTAGTCACCGGAAAAAGGCTCGCCGCGGATCAGCTTGTCCAGACCCAGGCGCTGCGGCTGGCCATCCGCGCCCAGCCCCACAAACTCCAGGATCAGAGTGCCTTCTGCGGCGCTGGACTGCCGGGCGGGCTGCAGGATGGTCACGCGGAACTGGTAGTGGCGGCCGCTGACCGGATCGACCTCCAGCTTGTACACCTGAATCCCGCCGACCTGCTCGGCCGGGGCGAAAATCCCGCGATAGAAGGCCAGCTGCTCGGTCATCTTGCCGATCGCCGCCTCCTTCTCGAACAGGGTCTCCCGTACGCCGTTGCAAGCCTCCTGCTCGACCACGACAGATTGCTTGAGGTAGGCCAGCTCCTCCCGCAGCTGTCGGCGATCGCGCTCGAGACCCGCCAGCCGTTCCGGACATTCCGCTGCGGCCAGTTGTGCCTGCTCCTCGTCCAGATCGTCCAGGTCCGTGCCCCCGACCGAAGCCGACCAGCGACCCAGCAACACGCCCAGCAGCAGGATCAGCAGGGTGTGGAGGGGACGCCAGCGCAGCAGGCGACGCAGGGGCTCGGGCCACTTCATGGCAGCAGCGCCGGCGCCTCCAGGCCCAGAGCCTCGGGCAAGCCCGCCATCAGATTCATGCACTGTATGGCCTGACCGGAGGCGCCACGCACCAGATTGTCGATGACACAGAACACCATGGCCATGCCATCCCGTTCGCGCACCGCGATGCGCGCCATGTTGCTGCCCCGCACGCTGCGCGTCTGCGGATGGCTGCCGGCCGGCATCACGTCCACGCAGGGTGCAGCCGCAAAATGCTCCTCGAACACGCCCTGGAGGTCGGCACCCGGCCGCTTCAGACGGGCGTAGACACTGGCATGGATGCCACGGATCTGCGGCAGCAGATGCGGCTGGAACAGGCATTGCACCGCCTCGCCGGCCAGATCACCCAGCGCCTGATCGATCTCCGGCTGGTGACGGTGACCGGCACCGGCATAGGCAGCGAAATTGTCGGCGGTCTCACAGAACAGGGAGCCCAGCTTGGCCGTACGCCCCGCGCCAGACACCCCGGATTTGCAGTCCGCAATGATCCCGCGCGACTCGACCAGTCCCGCCTGCAGCAGCGGCAGCAGCGCCAGCTGCACCGCGGTGGGGTAGCAGCCCGGGCAGGCCACCAGACGCGCCGATGCAATTCTTTCGCCCGCGAACTCCGGCAGGCCGTAAACCGCCTCTCCCAGCAGTTCCGGCGCCGTATGTGGCTGCCCGTACCAGCGCTCCCAGGTGGCGGCGTCGCGCAGGCGGAAATCCGCCGACAGGTCGATGACGCGCAGGCCCTGCTCCAGCAGCGCGGGCACGCCCGCCATGGCAGCGCCGTGCGGGGTGGCAAAGAAGACGATGTCCGCCATCTGCGCCAGTTGTGGCATGGCGGGCTCGCTGAAGCGCAGATCACAGTGCCCGCGCAGATTCGGGAATTCCTCGTCCACCCGTTTTCCCGCTTCCTGGCGCGAGGTCACCGCCGTCACCTCGGCGTGGGGATGGGCCGCGAGCAGACGCAGCAGTTCGGCTCCCGTATAACCGGTGGCTCCAACGATCGCGACGCGAATGTTCTGGGACATGGCGAGGATGATTCAGGAAAAAATGCGCGACAGGGTACCATTCCGCGCGAAATGAAAGGCAAGGCTGCTTGGACCCAACCTCTGAGGCTGCTGTTCCCGACGGCGGCACCGCCGGGCATTGCGGCAATGTCCCTGCTGGGCTGCGTCTGCGGTCTGGCTGCCGGTCTGGCCATCTCCCTGCTGCACGGGCTCATCGACCTGGCCCACTCTCTGTTCCGACAGCTGGGCGAAGGGAACGCCGCCTTCCTGGCCCCGCTGATCGGCGCCATTCTGCTCGGCCTTTACTATCAGCTGCTCAAGCCGCGCCACCGCACCACCGGCCTGGTCCATATCGTCGAACGGGTGCTGCACCATCAGGGCCACCTGCCCTCGCGCAATGCCCTGACCAATCTGTTCGGCACGGTCATCGCCGTGGGCTCCGGGCAGATGGTCGGGCGCGAAGGTGCCGCCTCCCATCTGGGGGCTGCCGGTGGCAGCGCCATAGGCCGCTTCCTGGAGCTCCCCAACAGCACGGTGCGCGCCCTGGTGGGCTGCGGCGCCGCCGCCGGCATTGCCGCCTCCTTCAACACGCCGCTGGCCGGGGTGATCTTCACCATGGAGGTGATCGTGATGGAGTATTCGGTGATGGGCCTGGCGCCAACCATCCTGGCGGCGGTCTGCGCGAATGCCGTGGCCCATGTCTGGGTGGGCTCCCATCCGACCCTCACGGTCACCACAACCGAGATCGAATCCCTGGGCCAGTTGCCCTGGCTGCTGATCCTGGGCGCCGGACTCGGCCTGATGTCGGCCTGGTACAGCCACAGCATCGCCTGGCTGACCGGGCAGATGGCAAGGCTGCCCATCTCGCTGGGCATGAGCCTGGCCGGACTGGCCACGGCACTGGTCGGCCTGGCCCTGCCCCTGGTCTTCGCGGACGGCTTCAGCAACATGAACCTGGCCCTGACCGGGCAGCTTCCGCCGCAGACCTCAATGTGGCTGGGCCTGGCCGTGCTGGCCGGCTCCAGTCTGGCCATTGCCAGCGCCATGCCCGGCGGCATCATCATGCCCAGCATGCTGGCAGGCGCCTGCCTGGGCAGCGCTTTCGGGCACTGGGGCCACGTGCTGCTGGGACTGCCGGTGGAGGCCATCTCCCTGTTCGCCCTGCTTGGCCTGGGCGCCATGATGGGTGCGGTGCTGCAGGCGCCGCTGACCGCGCTCATCGTCGTGCTGGAGCTGTCGGGGCACACCGAAATGCTGTTCGCCGCCATGCTGACCGTGATCCTGGCGGTGATGGTCAATCGCGAGGTCAGCGGCTCCGAGTCCATCGTGGCCATGCTGCTGCGCAATCGCGGGCTGGACTTCCGCAACGACCCGGTCTCCCAGTCCCTGCGCCGGATCAGCGTGATGGCGGCGATGAGCCGCAACTTCGCCCCTGCCCAGGAGCAGCTCAGCCTCGCCGCCGCTCGCGAACTGCTCAAGGGCAGGCCGGACTGGCTGCTGGTGAGGCCGGAAGCCGCGCCTCCCTATGTGCTCAGCGCCGCCGACCTGCAGCATGCACTCAGCGCCGCAGAAGCGGCGGAAAAGCCGGACGAAGCCGGCATCAACCTGGCCAAGATCCCCGCGGACCGGCGCCAGTGCGCGCCGGTTCATCTGCGGGCCTCGCTGCAGGAAGCCTGGGAGGCGCTGCAGAGCAGCGGCGCCGAGGCGCTCTACGTGGAGCGGCAGACCCGTCACGACCAGCGGGTGGTCTACGGCATTCTGACCCGCAGCGCGCTGGAAAAGGCCTACCGGCCGATCTGAGCCGTTACACTGCGCCCATGGCCTGGATCACAGCCTTCCCGACAGCCCAGGAGACCTCCCCATGCGGCGGGTGAGAGCCTTCCACATCATCTGCATGGTGACCCGGTTCGCCGGCCTGTTGCATGACCGGCGAACCATCGGGCTCCTGCCCGAGGGTCGCGGGCGCCGGGCGCGTAGTGAATTCGCGCCCGCTTGCGCTCGCTACGCTCGCGCGTGGCCATCCATGGCCACCAGCAGAACAGGCCGAGGAGTCCATCAATGCTGTGGGTGAAAGCCTTCCACATCATCTTCATGGTGACCTGGTTCGCCGGCCTGTTCTATTTGCCGCGCCTGTTCATCTACCACTGCGAGGCGACCGACGCGGAAGGCCTGGCGCGCTTCAAGATCATGGAACGGCGCCTGCTGGGCATCACCCACATCGGCGGCGGACTGACCGTCCTGTTCGGCCTCTGGCTGCTGCTGGGCTGGCGCGCGGATCTGCTCGACAGCGGCTGGTTCCAGCTGAAGTTTCTGCTGGTGCTGGGCCTGATCGGCTACCACCTGCAGTGCGCGCGCTACGTGCGCCAGTTCCGCGAGGACCGCAATCGTCACGGCAGCCGCTACTACCGCATCTTCAATGAACTGCCGGCACTGGCCCTGATCAGCATCGTGCTGCTGGCCATCCTCAAGCCCTTCTGAAGCGGCGGGGCCTGCGCCCCGGCAACGCTCAGCTCATCTGCGACTGCAGGTAGTTCTGCAGGCCGACCTTGTCGATCAGGTCGAGCTGGGTCTCCAGCCAGTCGATGTGCTCTTCTTCGCTTTCCTGGATGCGCACGAAGATTTCCCGGCTGACATAGTCACCCACGGATTCGCAGTAGCCGATCGCTTCCTTGTAGAGCGGATGAGCCTCCAGTTCCAGCTCCAGATCGGCGCGCAGGCACTCCTCGACATTCTCGCCGATGCGCAGGCGCCCAAGGTCCTGCAGGTTCGGCAGGCCCTCCAGGAACAGCACGCGCTCGATCAGCGTATCGGCGTGCTTCATCTCGTCGATGGATTCTTCGTACTCGTGCTTGCCCAGCGCCTCCAGGCCCCAGTTCCGGTACATGCGGGCGTGAAGAAAATACTGGTTGATGGCGGTGAGTTCCGCCTTGATGCCCCGATTGAGGTACTCGATGACCTTGCTGTCGCCCTGCATAGTCCCGCTCCTGATTGTCAGGCGGGCAGACTAACACCAGGCTCCATGAAAATCAATGTAAGCCTATGATTTTTATTGGTTTTTCTAATGATGGCGCGAATCAGAATGATTCGTATCAAGCCACCTGATCGAAGCTGTCCAGCGCATTGCGGGCCTGATTCTGCAGGGTCTCTTCCAGCACCCGTTTGGCCTGCGGCAGACATTTGCCGCAGCAGGTCCCGGCACGGGTCGCCATGCACAGGCCCTTGATGCTGCGCACACCTTCCTCTTCGACCGCCCGCGCGATACGGCGCTCATTGACGGCATTGCAGACACAGATATACATGGCGACTATATCAACGCAAATGCGAATCGTTGTCAACAACGTTTGCATGGGCATTGGTTAATGCGAATCGTTGTCATTTGCGTTACGCCCCGCTATGCTGCCCGCCCCGGCTGCGATTGCAGCCCCAAAGCCATCTCACAGGGAGTGAACAGAAACCTCATGTCCAAGCTTGCCCCTCTCGGTATCGCCGCCGGCCTTGCGCTGAGCCTCACCGCCCAGGCGACCCCCACGGTCGAGGAACTGGCCGAAATCGTTGCAGCGCAACAGGAACAGATCGACGCCCTGCAGCGGAACCCGTCGGCCAGCCGCACCCACATCGGTGGCTATGGCGAACTGCATGTCAATTTCGTCAAGGACGCCGACAATGCGGTGGACTTTCACCGTTTCGTGCTGTTTTTCGGGCACGACTTCAATTCCAGCCTGCGCTTCCGCTCGGAATTCGAACTGGAGCACAGCCTGGCCGGTGACGGCGCCCCCGGCGAAGTGGAGCTGGAGCAGGCCTACATCGAGTACGACCTGGCCCCCGGGCGCGTCGTACGCGGCGGCCTGATGCTGGTGCCGGTGGGCATTCTCAACGAGACCCATGAGCCACCGACCTTCTATGGCGTCGAACGCAATCGGGTCGAGGCCCGCATCCTGCCGGCGACCTGGTGGGAGGCCGGCATGGCCTATGCCGGCACCCTGGCGGAAGCGGGACTGAGCTACGACCTCATGGTGCACAGTGGCCTGGCCGTCGACCCGGACAGCATCTCCATCCGCAGCGGTCGGCAGAAGGTGGCCGAGGCCACCGCAAATGACTGGGCCGGCACCGCCCGCATCCGCTATCACGGCGTTCCCGGCCTGCAACTGGCCGCCAGCCTGCAGTATCAGCAGGACCTGTCGCAGGCCGCAGATGACGGGGTGGACGATGCCCTGCTGTTCACCACGCATGCCATCTACAACCGCGGCATCTTCGGCGTTCGCGCCCTGTTCGCCCAGTGGGACATCAACGGTGACAAGGCCGCCGAAACCCAGCGCGACCGCATCGGTGGCTGGTACATCGAGCCCAGTGTCCGGCCGGACCCGCGTTGGGGTCTGTTCGTCCGCTACGAAGCCCTGGAGCAGAAACGCGATGCCGAAGAGACCAATACCGTGGCTGGCGTCAACTTCTGGCTGCACGAGCATGTCGTGATCAAGGCCGATTACACTGTGCGTGAAAACCCCGATGATCCCGAGGTCAAATCGGTCAATCTCGGCCTCGGTTACCAGTTCTGAGTCGCCCCACACCGTGATCCGAATCCTGCTCGCCCTGCTGCTGGCCCTGGCCGGCACTGCCCATGCGGAGGACGTCATCCTGCCACCGGATGACTTCCTGGCGAGCGCATTCGGCGGCGCCCCGCCACCGGCGCGAACCCTCTGGGTCACGGGCGAGCTGCGCGAATCGGCCCAGGCCATCCTGGGCCACCCGCCGAGCAGCCTGCGGGTGCGCTACTGGCAGGATTCCGGCCGCAGCGCCTGGATTCTGGAAGCGATCGGCAAGGAGTCGCCGATCACCGCCGGCTTCGTGGTCGAGAACGGCGAACTGCGGGAGGCCGAGGTGCTGATCTACCGGGAAAGCCGGGGCGGCGAGATCCGCTTCCCCAGCTTCCTGCGCCAGTTCCCGGGCCTGCGCCTGGACGAATCCGGCCTCAGCGGCCATGTCGACAACATCAGCAGCGCCACCCTGTCGGTCAATGCGATGAAGAAGATGGCCGCGCTGGCGCTGCTGCTGGCCAGCCGCAGCTGATGCGGGCCGTGACCGCCTCCCATGCGGGCTAAGCTGTCGCGCTGGCATCGCCGCCTGGGGCTCGCCAGCCTGGCCCTGCTGGCCTGGCTCGCGGTCAGTGGCGTACTGCTCAATCATTCCCATGAATTCGGCCTGGACCGGCCCATTGACCTGCCAGTCGTGGCCCGCCTGTATGGCATCGAAGCGGATTGCGCCCCGGCCGGCTGGCCGCTGGGCGGTGCCTTGCTGATCGACTGCGGCCAGACCCTGCTACTGGACGGCCAGGTGCTGGACGGCGCCCAGGGCCCGGTGCGTGGCGCGCTGATCTGGCAGGACCTGCTGTTCATTGCCGGCCGCCAGGGCCTGCATCTGTTCACCGCCCAGGCCGAACGGGTGGAAACCCTGGGCGCCAGCCTGCTGCCGGGCGTGCCCCAGCGCCTCGGCCACGGTGGCGAGCGCATCGTGCTGCGCACCGGCGCCGGCCTGTTCGCCAGCGATGCGGAACTGCTGCAGTGGCGCAGCCTGGAGGACGACGCAGAGGTGGTCTGGGCCGCGTCACGACCAGTGGATGCGGCCGCGCTGGAGCGGGCCCGGGCTCAGGCGGCGGTGCGCCAGCTGACCTGGACCAAGCTGGTGCAGGATCTGCACAGCGGCCGCATCATCGGCACGACCGGTGCCCTGCTGGCCGATCTGGGCGCGCTGGCGATCATCCTGCTGGCCACCCTGGGCCTGATCATGAGCCGTCGGGCAGGGCGCAGGCGGCGTCGCCGAGCAGCGGCTCCAGTTCCCGCAAGGCACGGCGATACACCGAACGCTTGAAGAAAATCACGTCATTGGGCGGAAACCAGTAGTCCACCCAGCGCCAGCTGTCGAACTCGGGCTTGTCCGCCCGATCGAAGCGCACCGCGGACGGCTCGCCGGTCAGGCGCAGCAGATACCACTTCTGCTTCTGCCCGATGCAGATGGGCTTCTTGTTCTTGCGAATGTAGCGCAGCGGCAGGCGATAGCGCAGCCAGCCCCTGGTGCACCCCATGATCTCGACATCGTGCTGCTGCAGGCCCAGTTCCTCGTGCAGTTCCCGGTACAGCGCCTGCTCCGGCGACTCGCCACGCTGGATGCCACCCTGCGGAAACTGCCAGGCATCCTGACCCACTCGCCGGGCCCACAGGACCTGCTTGTTGTCACCTAGCACCACGATGCCGACATTGGGACGGAAACCGTCAGCGTCGATCATCGTATTTGCAAAATTTTGAACTGAGCCCATTCTTCCACAAGCGCAGCCGCCGGCCAAATCCCCTCGCCGGCTTGGGCATGCCCCGCCCCGCCGGGCACAATACGCCGCCCACCACCAGCCTGAACCCACCATGCAACTGGCCCTATTCGACCTCGACAACACCCTGCTGGCCGGCGACAGCGACTACAGCTGGGGCCGCTTCCTGGTGGACCAGGGCCTGGTTGACGGGGACAGCTACGAAGCGCAGAACCGCCGCTTCTATGAGGACTACAAGGCCGGCGAGCTGGACATCCATGAATTCGCCCGCTTCAGCCTGGGCCGGCTGGGGGAGTTCCCGATGGAGGAACTCGAAGCCCTGCGCGCCCGCTTCGTCGAGACGGTGGTGCGCGACATGGTCGCACCCGGCGCGCAGGCGCTGCTGGACCGGCACCGGGAAGCCGGCCACGAACTGCTGATCATCACCGCCACCAACAGCTTCATCACCCGTCCCATCGCCGATCTGCTCGAGGTTCCCGGCCTGCTCGGCACCGATGGTGAACTGATCGATGGTCGCTTCACCGGCAATATCCAGGGCACGCCCTGCTTCCAGGAGGGCAAGGTCAGCCGTCTGCGGGACTGGCTGGCCGGTCGGCCAGAGGTCAGCGAAAGCTGGTTCTACAGCGACTCGATCAATGACGCCCCGCTGCTGCGCTGGGCGCAGCATCCCTGCGCGGTGGATCCCTGCCCCAAGCTGCAGGCCCTGGCCGAGGCCCAGGGCTGGCCGGTCATCAGCCTGCGCTGAGGCGCGCCAGCGCGCTCAGGAAAAATGCGCCAGCAGGTCGGCGTGCAGCTCGGGATTGGCCGCCACCACGCTGCGCGTGTCCAGGCCGATGTCCTGTCCTTCCAGATCGCAGATCACCCCGCCGGCCTCGCGCAGGATCACGGTGATGGCGGCGATGTCCAGAATGTTGACGTCGGATTCGACCACCGCGTCGATGCGCCCGGAGGCCAGCAGGTGGTAGTGGTAGAAATCGCCATAGCCGCGGATGCGATGGACCTGGGTGATCAGCTTGCCCAGGGCCTGCCAGCGGTGCGGGTTCTTGGCCAGGCTGGCGATGTTGCCGGTGGACAGCGTCGCCCAGGGCCATTCCGCCACCTCGCTGACGGCCAGTGACTCGCCATTGAGGAAGGCGCCCTGGCCCTTCTCCGCCCAGGCCATCTCCTCGAACAACGGCGCGGAGGAGACGCCCAGCACCAGCTCGCCGCCGCGCATCAGGGCGATCTGGGTGGAGATGAAGGGATAGCCGCGGACGAAGCTCTTGGTGCCATCCAGCGGATCGATCAGCCAGACCGCCTCGGCGTCCATGTCGTACTGGCCGGTTTCCTCGCCGTAGAAGCCGTAATCCGGGCAGGCCGCATCCAGGATTTCCCGGATGCGATGCTCGCAGGCCACGTCCACCTCGGTGACCGGGCTCTGGTCCGCCTTGATCTTGACCGCCACGTTCTTGCGATAGGCGCCGCGGATGATATCGCCGGCGGCCCGCGCCGCCTCCAGCGCGGCTGTGAGTTCCTTGCTCTGCACGTGCTTCACCTGATGACCGGGCGGGCATGATAGCGCCGCAACCATGGCGGCGCGACGATCGGCACCGCGTCAGCCAGCGCATCGGGCATCAGACGCAGCCCATTCCCCCGCGGCGGACCCAGGGCTCAGCCGGCGACCGCCGGGGTGCTCAACGCGCCCGCTCCAGCAACTCGCACAGCTGCTCGGCCGCATCCAGCATGCGCGGGGTGTAGCGCAGCATCCAGTCCGGCCTGATGGCGTAGAGATGCCCGCCCTGCACCGCGGGCAGGCCAGTCCAGCGCCGCCAGTGCAGCAGCGCCGGCGGCGCGCTCACACTCTGACCACTGGCCAGGATCACTTCGGGCGCTGCAGCCAGCACCGCTTCCACCCCCACCTGCGGCGCCAGTGGCAGGGCATCGGCAAAGACATTCACGCCGCCACACAGGCGGATCAGGTCGCTGACCACGTGCTCGCCGTTGAGGGTCTGCAGGGGTTCGTGCCAGATCTGGTAGAACACCTTCACCGGTGCGCGCCCCGCATGGTCCTCGGCCAGGCGCGCACGGCGGCGCTCGAACGCCTCCGCCACCTGCTCGGCCCGGACGACATGGCCACTGAGGCGCCCCAGCCGGCGCAGGCCGGCAGCAATGTCCTCCAGCGCCCGGGGCTCTTCCAGGAACAGGGGCAGGCCGAGCGCCTCCAGCTGCTGCAGCAGGGCGGCGCTGTTGCCGCTGAGCCAGCCCAGCACCAGATCGGGCTGACGGCTGAGGATCGCCTCGGCGCTGAGGCTGTCATGCCCCCCGATGCTGGGCAGACCGGCGGCCTCGGGCGGCGGGTCGATCACATCGACGGTGCCCACGATCTGGCCCAGCGCGCCGATGGCGATCAGGTTCTCGACGAAATGGGGAGCGAGGGTGACGATGCGCTGGGCCGGCCCGGGCAGCTCCAGACGCTGCCCGCGGGTATCCTCGACCACGACCGGCGACGCCAGCGCCGCCCCGGCGGCCAGCAGGGCCAGAATCGCAAAGGCCCGGCGCGGGCCAGGCGCCCGACGGCCCCTGCGCTCAGCTGACATGCGGGTTGTGGTACAGCAGGCGGGAGACACCCAGACGCTCGACATGATGGATGCCGCTGAGGCAGGCGTAGGGCACATCCAGGGTGAACATGCGCTGCAGGGGCATGCCCAGCACATGGGCCAGCAAGGCGCGGATCACCCCGCCATGGGTCACCAGCAGCACCCGCTCGCCGGAGGCCGCGCCCAGCGCCCGCGCCCAGGCCTGCAGCACCCGCTGCTGCATCGCATCGGCCGGCTCGCCACCCGGCGGCGCGCAGCCCTGCGGGTCGCGATAGAAGGCTTCCACCGCAGCGCGGTTTTCCGCCAGCAGTTCCTCGCGTGGCCGCCCTTCCCAGTCGCCGAAACTGAGCTCGCGCCAATCCTCGTCGACGGTCAGCGGCAGGCCCAGCGCCTCGGCCTGCTCCTCGGCGAATTCGCGGCAGCGCCGCAGCGGCGAGCTGATCACCCGCTGCCAGCGCTCGGCGGGGTAACGCCCGACCGCGCCGCGCATCTGCTCCCAGCCGGTTTCGCTCAGAGCCACGTCGGTGGCGCCGCGAAAGATCTCGCCACCCTGGCATTCGCCGTGGCGCAACACGTCCACAAGGATCATCGGTGTTCCTGCCTATTGAATGATGGCCGGGCGGCCGTCCCGCGGGTGCGCCACCAGACTCACCTCCACGCCAAAGACCTGCTGTATGCGCTGCGGCTGCAGCACCTGCTGCGCCGGCCCCAGCGCGCACAGCGCACCCCGCTGCAGCAGACCGACCCGGTCGGCGTAACGCAGGGCCAGGTTCAGGTCATGCAGCACCACCAGCACGGCCAGACCCTGTGCGGCCAGACGCCGCAGATTCTGCATCAGTTCCAGCTGGTGCGCCCAGTCCAGGCCCGCCGTCGGCTCGTCCAGCAGCAGGGCCCGTTGCGGCGGCGCCTCCGCATCGGGCCAGATCTGCGCCAGCACCCGGGCCAGCTGCACCCGACGGCGCTCGCCGCCGGACAGCTGCGTGTACGGCGCCAGGGCCAGTTCCGACACCCCCATCAGGGCCATGGCCTCGCGCGCGATCTGCCGATCCCGCCGCCAGCCACTGGTGTGCGGCAGGCGCCCGAGGCTGACCACCTCCTCGGCCAGGAAGGCGAAATCCAGCTGCGACTGCTGTGGCAGCACGGCCAGGCGACGGGCCCGTGCCGCGGCCGCCCAGCCGTCCAGGGCCCGACCCTCCAGACACACCTGACCGGCACTGGGCCGCCACTCGCCGCAGGCCAGCTTGAG
Source organism: Oceanococcus sp. (assembly GCA_041625325.1). Taxonomy (GTDB): domain Bacteria; phylum Pseudomonadota; class Gammaproteobacteria; order Nevskiales; family Oceanococcaceae; genus Oceanococcus. The sequence goes on from JBFJTN010000055.1 coordinate 15,572, forward strand.
CAGGGAACTCTTGCCGGCCCCGTTGGGCCCGGCCAGCATCAGCACCTCCCCGGCCGCGAGTTCCAGGCTGATGTCCTGCAGGCACTGGCGGGCGCCCTGGCGCAGGCTGACTCGGTCCAGTTGCAGCATCAGGCGGGCAGGTACAGGCGCCGCTGGCGCAGCAGGGACAGGAACAGCGGCGCGCCGAGCAGGGCGGTCAGGATGCCGATGGGCAGTTCGGCAGGTGCCAGCAGCACGCGGGACAGGGCGTCCGCCAGGATCAGCAGGGCCGCGCCGGCCAGCGCGGTGGCCGGCAGCAGAAGCCGATGATCCGGACCGAGCCATAGGCGCAGCAGATGCGGCACCAGCAGGCCGACGAAGGCAATCACTCCGCCCAGAGCCACCGCGGCCGCCACCGCCAGCGCGACCAGGAGGATCAGGCGACGTTTCAGCGCGGTGACATCGACCCCCAGGTGACGCGCTTCGGATTCACCCAGCAGCAGTGCATTGAGCGCCGGGGCATCGCGAGGCAGCCAGAGCAGGGCGGGACCGACCAGTACCGCGGCAACCGCGACCCGGGTCCAGTTGGCGCCGCCCAGGCTGCCCATCTGCCACAGGCTGATCCGGCGCAGCGCCTCGTTGTCCACCAGGTAGGCCAGGCCGGAATTGATCGCCCCGGCCAGGGCGCCGATGGCCAGGCCCGCCAGCAGCATGGACAGCACCGAGACACCCTGCGGCGTGCTGGCCAGGCGGTAGACCAGGAGGCTGGCCAGCAAGCCGCCGGCGAAGGCGCCCCCGACCAGCAGGCTGAGCCCGGCCAGGGCCCCGCCCAGTCCGATCAGTCCGGACAGCGCGATGACCAGGCTGGCGCCCAGCGAAGCCCCGCTGGTGACGCCAATGATGGAGGGATCCGCCAGCGGGTTGCGACACAGGCCCTGCATGGCGGCACCGCTGAGCGCCAGGGCGGCGCCGATCAGCCCCGCCAGCAGCACGCGCGGCGCGCGCAGCTGCCAGAGAATCAGCTCGGCAGCGGCATCCCCGTTCCACAGCAACTGCCAGGCGAGCGGCGCCGGGCCGCTGGCCAGACCAAACAGACCGGCCAGCAGCAGCAGGGCGCAAAGCCAGGGCAGCACGGCATAGGGGGGAAGGCGAGACGGCATCCGGCGCGCGGGAAGGAACCGGCGCGCATCATAGCAAGGCCGCCCGGCGCCCCCCACAGGCCAGGCCGCTTCCAGTATCCTTGCCCGCCTCAGGTGCGGCGCCACAGGCGCCGTGAAACGGGAAGTCCGTGCAATCCGGACACTGCCCCCGCAACGGTAAATGGTTCGGGGCCGTCGATGCCACCAGTTCGCTGACGCAGGCCCTGCCCGCGCGGCGCCCAGGGAAGGCGACGGTCCAGCACGCCATGAGTCCGGAGACCGGCCTGAGACCCTTCCCATCGAGGCCTGCGGGGTCGCAGGCACAGGAGATATCCATGCACAAACGCCTGCTGGCCCTCGCGGCCATTCCCTTCGCTCTCGGCGCCGCCGAGCCCACCACCCTGGACACCCTGGTGGTGACCGGCAGCCGCACCGACGCGCCGGCCACACGCCTGGCCCGCACCGTCAGCGTGATCGACCGCGAAGCCATCGACAACAGCGCGGCCGCCTCGCTGGCCGAGCTGCTCGCTTCCCGCGCCGGCATCGAGGTGCTGGACTTCTACGGCGATGGCAGCCGGGCCAGCTTCGGCCTGCGCGGCTTCGGCGAGAACGCCGCCTCCAACACCCTGATCCTGCTCGACGGCCAGCCGCTGAACAACCCGGACATCGGCAGCCCCGATCTGGGCCGCATCCGCCTGGAGGACATCGAGCGCATCGAGGTGCTGCAGGGCGGCTCCGCCCTGTGGGGCAACCAGGCGGTGGGCGGGGTGATCCACATCGTCAGCCGTCAGACGGCGGGCGAGGGTCTGCGTTTCGAACGCGGCGAGTTCGATCTGATCGATGTGCAGGCGCGCAGCAGCGCCGGCAACGAGCGCTGGCAGATCAGCCTGGGCGGCAGCACCCGCACGGCGGACAACTATCGCGACAACAATGCACTGGACCG